>CAYQQG010000022.1:0-20364 GCA_964419535.1 uncultured Sangeribacter sp. | reverse complement strand
TGATTACGCAATCAATGACCATTCACATCAAGTAAATTCAGTTCCGTTTTTGGTAAAATATTAAAAATTTATCGTTTTTCGATAAATTTTCTTGGAAAAATAGAAATTTTGGACTATATTTGCGGAGTATTCCTTAAAGAGAATGCTCCGCAAATTTTCTTATTTGAGAAGTAAGAATTTAAATTTTGACATAATTAAAAAAAGTTTAAAAATTTCTTATCTCTCAATGTGATAGATTCGGGATATTTTATTATCTTTGAAAGCGGAACTCAATTTTTATGAATTGCAGCTCTAATTTTGTCTGCTAACGTAAGAAAAATCAAAATCTAACCAATAATTCTTTAACATGAAGAAAAATCTGTTCTCTTTGATGCTGATGCTCCTTGCTGTGGTCATCGGCACGAATGCGCTGACAGCGGTTGCCCAGCAACAGCCTGCGCTGACTCCGCTCCCTCTGAAAGAGGGTGTCAAGAGCGGTGTCCTCCCCAACGGATTGCACTATTATGTGCTTCACAACAGTGAGCCCAATAATCGTGCGAATTTCTATATCGCTCAGAAAGTCGGTTCGACTCTCGAAACCCCGGATCAGCTCGGTCTCGCTCACTTCCTCGAGCACATGGCCTTCAACGGAACGAAGACCTATCCCGGGAAGAACATGCTCAACTATCTTCAGTCGAAAGGCATTCGTTTCGGCGCTGACATCAACGCCTACACGAGCTTTGATGAGACGGTATACAATATCGACAATGTGCCGTGTTCAGACAAGAATCTTATGGACAGCGTCCTCTTGGTTCTTCGTGACTGGAGCTGTAATATCCTTCTTGAAGAGTCAGAGATCGAAGCTGAGCGCGGTGTGATCCACGAAGAGTGGCGTTCACGCAATGACGCAAACACCCGTATGTATACAGCCATTCTTCCCCAACTCTATGAAGAATATCAATATGAGCAGATGCCGATCGGAAGCATGGATGTCGTGATGAATTTCAAGCCTCAGACGCTTCGTGACTATTATCATAAATGGTATCGTCCGGACCAACAGGGCATTGTCATCGTCGGCGACTTCGACGCGGATGAAATGGAAAAGAAGGTCATCGAACTCTTCACACCGATCCCCATGCCCGAGAATGCGGCTGAGCGTACATACGCTCATGTAAGCGACAATATCGATCCGATCTATGTGACCTTTGAGGATCCTGAGTTGAAATATGCCTCTGTGATGATTTCCTTCAAGTTCGATCCGACCCCCTTCGAATACAGGAACACAGTGGAGGCTTACCTCCAGGACGGATTGCTCAACAATGTCCTTTGCTCTCTTATCAACAACCGACTTAATGAGTTCTCGGAAAAACCGGAATGCAACTACATTAATGCCGGTTGCTGGATTAGCGACTATTATGTGTCAAAGACCAAAAAGGCATTCAATATCCGCGTGATATGCAAAAATGATGCTAAGGCCGCAATGAATGATGCGATGTCGATCATCGCGCGTGCCTGCAAGACAGGTTTCACAGATTCTGAGCTTGAAAGAGTTGACAGTCAGATTCTTTCACAATATGAAGCACTCTATAACGAGCGCGACAAGACAAAAACTTCGTCACTCGGTCTCGAATTGATCCGTCATTTCATTGACAACGAGCCCGCTCCCGGAATCGAAACGGAATATATGCTTGTGTCTCAGGTTCTGCCGACAATCCCCGTTCAGGCCATCAACGAAATGGCTTCTCAGGTGCTCACTCCCGAAAATGAGGTTGTTGTCGTTTCCCAGCCGAAGAACGAGAACTTCACACTTCCCGAAAAGGAAACAATGATGCAGGCTCTCAGCAGCATTCTCAATGCGAAGTATGAGGCATACGTCGACGAAGCAATCACAGAACCTTTGATTGCCAAACTTCCCAAAAAGGGTAAAATCAAGTCCCAGAAGGAGAATCCCCAATATGGAACGACCGAGATGATGCTTTCAAACGGCGTGAAGGTTATCGTTAAACCGACCGACTTTGCATCAGATGAAATCATGTTCACAATGTTCCGTGAAGGAGGAAAGCGCAATTATCCCGTTTCTCAGGCTGCCAACGTTCAGCTTCTTGATGACGCATACGACCAGTCAAATTTCGGTCCCTTCGATTCAAATCAGCTTCGCAAGTATCTTGCCGGAAAACAGTTGAACATAGGTCTCTCACTCGGTCTTTCGACTCTCGCTTTCGAAGGAAGCAGCACTGTCAAGGATCTTCCGACCCTCATGGAACTTCTCTATACTTCATTCACAGGCATGAAACAGAATCAGGCTCAGTATGATGTCTATATCAACAAAGCGCGCCAGATGCTTCAGATGCAGGAGAATGACCCCAACACGATTTTCTCTAAAGCGATGCGTTCCGCCGAATGGGGCAACAATCCCGTCATGGATTATCCTGACGTGACTCTGACTGAAAAAGCCTCTTATCCCGAGATGTTCAGAATGCTTCAGGATGCCACTGCAAACGCTGCCAATTATACTCTCATCGTGACCGGCAACGTCGATATCAACACTCTTAAGCCCATGCTGGAACAATATGTCGCTTCTCTCCCGTCAAAGGGTAAGAAAGACAAAGTGGCAGTGTTGAACCCGATCGAGGTTGCATCCGGACAAATGGAAAAGACAATTGACGTGACAATGCAGACTCCCGCAGTTATTGTCTATGACGTTTATAGCGGAAACAACATGGACTATGACATAAAGAACTCTGTAATGCTTGAACTCTTCGGTGATTTGCTTGACAATAATTTTGTCACTACGCTCCGTGAAGAGGAAGGCGGAACTTATGGTGCGAGCGTTGGCGGCCAGATTCTCCCCGCTTCTCACCAGTGGACTCTGAAATATTATTTCCAGACAAATGCCGAAATGGCTAAGCGCCTTATGGACCGTGCCCACAAAGAGACGCTCGAACTCATGGCAAACGGCGGTGATGCGGTTGAATTCAATAAGGTGCGTGAAGCCGCTGTCAAACAATATGAGCTGAAGCTGCGTCAGAATGAATTCTGGATGACTCAGCTGATGAACATAGAGCGCGGATATAACCTACTTGACGGATATGAGGATTATCTGAAGTCTATCACACTTGATGAGTTTAACAACTATATCAAGACTATGTATAACGGCGAAAACCGCATTCAGCTCATCCTCAACGGTACGACCGCTGAATAATACGGAAACTCATCTCAAAAGTTTATTTATTAGACCCCATTTCATAAAAATGGGGTCTAATATTAATAAGATAACTCTTTTAATCAGTTAGGTCCGGTTCAAAAAAACATGCTTTTAGCAAGTACCGATTCAAAATCGGTCTTACAGCAAGATTTATTAAAAAAAGGCTTATAACAAAACGCTATCTTTTTGAGCCGTTTGAGTATCTGAAATTTTAAGAGTTAGCGTCATTAAAAATTTTTTAAAATGAATAAATTTTTAGCCGGCGGACTTGCCGCACTCTCAATTATGACTTTTGCTTATAATGAAGAGGCCGCTGCCGAATCCTCGTCACAGATTCCACTGCTTCAGCAGGGTCTGTTGCCAAACGGAGCAATTCCGTTCGATCGCATGACGGCCACAGATTATGAAAATGCAGTCAAGGAGGCTATCGCACTCCAAAACGAGCGTATTGATGCCATTGTAAAGAATAGGGCAGTACCTGATTTTGAAAATACGATTGCCGCCTTCGACCGCTCCGGAGCTGAATTCAACAGAGCCGCGCTTGCACTTGGCAATCTTGAGCATGCGCTCGGATCGGACGATCTCATGCAAGCACTTCAGAACGTGACTCCACTCATGTCTCAGCATGAATCTTCAATCCTTCTCAACGAAGGATTGTGGAACAAGATCAAACAGGTCTATGAGAATCGTGACAAATTCACCGATCTCACACCTGAGGACCGTCGTTTGCTTGAGGAGACTTATCTCGCCTTCGCCACCAACGGAGCTGATCTTAAAGGGGAGGACCGTGAGAAATACAGAAAACTCAAGGCCGAGCTTTCAGACCTCAACGTGAAGTTCGCTCAGAACAACACGAACACAATGAAAGATCCCGATCGCCGTCTCTGGGTGACAAAGGATCAGCTTGGCGGAATACCGGAATCAATCTGTGAGGCCGCACGCCTTGAGGCCAAAGAGGCGCTTGAAGCGGAAGGCAAGCCGGACGATGAAAATCTCTATCTGTTCACCGTCTTCATGCCTTCTTATTCGCCGTTCATCAAATATGCTGAAAACCGTGATCTGAGAAAGGAGATGTATCGCCTGTACAACACGCGGGCTGTCGAGGGAGAATTCTCAAATGTTCAGCTTCTGAAAGATATCACCAATGTACGTCTCGAGATTGCTAATCTTCTTGGCTATCCGACATTTGCAGATTATCAGCTGAAACACACAATGGCCGCAAAACCCGAGAATGTTTACAATATGCTCAACGAGCTCCGTGAGGCGTATTATCCGGCAATGCTGGCTGAACTCGAAGAGATCCAAGAGTTTGCTCGCAAAACAGAAGGTGAGGATTTTGTGCTTGAGCCGTGGGACTATTCTTTCTGGAGCGACCGACTGAAAAATGCCAAATATTCCTTCAACGATGAGGATATGAAGCCCTATTTTGAACTCAATAACACTATCGACGGGGTTTTCGGACTGGCAACGAAACTTTATGGATATACTTTCAAGGAGAATAAGGATATTCCCGGTTATCATCAGGATGTAAAGACATATGACGTCATGGGCCCGGACGGGAAATTATTGGGAATCCTATATACGGATTTCTTCTATCGTCCCGGCAAAGCTCCCGGCGCTTGGATGACCGAATACCAGACTGAAAAGAAAGATGATGAAGGCAATCGCACTGTTCCCATTATCTCGATCGTGATGAACTTCTCGAAACCTGTAGGTGACAATGCTGTGCTTCTGACTCCATATGAAGTCGAGACATTCCTTCATGAGTTTGGCCATGCTCTCCACGGTCTTTCAGCCGAAGCGAAATATGAATCCTTGAGCGGAACTAATGTCTATCATGATTTCGTTGAGCTCTTCTCACAGTTCAATGAGAACTATCTCACCGAAAAGGAATTCCTTGACGGTTTTGCAAAACATTATAAAACCGGCAAGAAGATGCCGAAGGATCTTCTCGAAAAGTTTGTTAAATCTTCTCAGTTCGGTTCGGCCTATTCATGTGTTCGCCAATTGAACTTCGGATTCCTTGATATGGCTTATCATACTTTAAAGGAGCCCCTTCGTGCATCGGCTGATATCGAGGTCTTTGAAAATGATGCTATCAAACCGGTTAAGATTTTCGATCAGCTTGAGGGATGCTATATGTCGCCCGCATTCGGGCACATCTTCTCCGGAGGCTATGCTGCCGGATATTACGGCTACAAGTGGAGTGAAGAACTTGATGCGGATGCCTTTGCGGCTTTCAAAGAGAGCGGCAATATCTTCGACAAGAAAACAGCCGACAAGTTCCGCAAGATGCTCCAAAGCGGCGGCACAGTGGACCCGATGACTCTTTATGTTGAATTCCGCGGGAAGAAACCGACCGTAGATGCTCTTTTGATCCGTGACGGAATCAAGTCGGCAAAGAAGACTAAGAAATCAAAAAAATAAGAAAGGGACGTTTGTTACAACTAACATGAACCAAGATTTGTATGGACATGGCGATCCATGTCAGTAGTGAAATAAAAGATAATGCGTCGAGAATTTGTTCTCGACGCATTATCTTTTATGAAAAGAGATTTCTTATTTTCTTATATTGATCTTGCAATCAGCGGGGGCTTTGATGTTGTCATCGATTATAATTTCTCCGACATTGTCAATGTTGATTTCTCCGGTCCGGGGATTCTTAATGCTTTTCAGTCCACCCTTAATATCGGCGCGTAAAGAGCTGTATTCAAACGCTCTGTCGCAATCGGGTCCGAATGTGCAATTTTCAAGCACGAGGTCGTGGGCATAGCACAAAGGCTGTTCTCCAGTGATGTGACAGTTGACCAAACGCAAGTTCTTTGAATGCCAGCCCAGATACTCACCATTCAATTCGGAATCATATATCGTAACATTCTCAACTTCCCAGAAAGCATCCTTTGTCGAAATCTTAGCGTTCCGGATGACGGCATTTTTCACATATTGGAAAACATATTTGCTGTCGGATTCCAATCCGTCAATGTCAATGTTCTCACTGAACATGAAGGGGTAGGTCCCGTCATGGATCTTGAGGTTCTTTATGCGGATATTCTTGCATCGCCAGAAGATTTCGTCGGCGTCGTTGATGACGACATTCTCAAGCTCAATATTCTGCATTTCGCGGAACATTTTCGGTGCGTCGATCACCGTGTCTTTCATTTGGAGATTGTCGCTATACCAGAGTGCCGATCGACCGCCGACGTCGAAGTAGCATCTGTCTATCTTGAAATTATGAACGTGCCAGAAAGGATAATTCCCTTCAAAACGGCAATTGAACGCCTCGATGTTGCTGCATTCTTTTATAGCTGATTCACCTTCTCGGATCGTGACATTCTCAAGTCTAACATCGTGAGATTCAAAAAGTGGACGTTCGCCACCGAATTCTTTATCTTTTATAGTTTCCATGGTAGATATTTTTGTTGGAAAATATAACCCCATCGGTTTCGACGGGGTTATATTCATTCTTCAGGAGACTGGTGAATATGCCTCCGCATTATGAGTTATTTGATTGTTAACTTACATCATTCCTCCCATTCCGGGGGCTCCCATTCCGGCAGCTCCGGCTATGGGATTCTCTTCTTTCTTATCGGCGATCACGCATTCTGTTGTCAGGAACATGCCGGCGATGCTGGCGGCGTTTTCAAGAGCGACGCGTGTAACCTTCGCGGGGTCAATGACACCGGTCTCGAAGAAGTTCTCGTAAGAATCTGTACGGGCATTAAAACCGAAATCACCTTTGCCTTCCCGAACTTTCTGAAGGACAACGGCTCCTTCCATTCCGGCATTCGTCATGATCTGGCGGAGAGGTTCCTCAATTGCACGGCGAATGATCGCAATGCCGGTCTCCTCATCGTCATTGGCGCCTTTAAGTTCATCAAGGCTGTCAAGTGTGCGGATGTATGCGACGCCGCCTCCGGGAACTATGCCTTCAGCTATTGCCGCTCTGGTTGCAGACAAGGCGTCATCCACGCGATCTTTTTTCTCCTTCATTTCAACCTCCGAAGCGGCACCGATATAGAGGACTGCAACGCCACCGGCGAGCTTGGCCTTGCGCTCTTCGAGTTTTGAGCGGTCATAGTCAGAAGTTGTGGCTTCGATCTGAGCTTTGATCTGGGCTACACGAGATGCAATTGCATCCTTATTTCCGGCTCCATTCACGATCACTGTGCGATCCTTGTTGACTGTGACCTTTTCAGCAGAACCGAGGTCGTTGACAGTTGCCTGAGCAAGCGAAAGGCCTTTCACTTCGCTGATTACGGTTCCTCCGGTGAGGATTGCGATGTCTTCCAACATCTCTTTCCGGCGGTCACCGAATCCCGGAGCTTTAACGGCACAGATTTTGAGGGAGCCGCGGATACGGTTAACGACCAAGGTTGCCAACGCTTCGTTGTCAACATCTTCCGCTATAATGAGAAGCGGACGGCCGGATTGCGCAACGGGTTCGAGAATAGGAAGAAGATCCTTCAGATTTGAAATTTTCTTATCATAAAGAAGGATATAGGGAGAATCCATGTTGCACTCCATTTTGTCCGTGTTCGTGACAAAATAAGGAGAGATATAACCGCGGTCGAATTCCATGCCTTCAACGACTTCAACAGTTGTGTCAGTGCCTTTCGCCTCTTCAACCGTGATGACGCCCTCTTTTGTCACCTTGCGGATTGCTTCGGCAATAAGAGAACCGATTTCGGAATCGTTATTTGCGGAAACAGTGGCAACGTTCTGAATTTTCTCAATGTCATCACCGACTTCCTCGCTTTGAGCTTTGATGCCTTCGACTACTTTCGAGACAGCTTTGTCAATTCCTCGTTTGAGGTCCATCGGATTTGCACCGGCTGTCACATTTTTCAGACCTACGTTCACGATTGCTTGAGCAAGCACTGTCGCAGTCGTGGTGCCGTCTCCGGCTTGATCACCGGTTTTTGAAGCGACTTCCTTCACTAACTGAGCGCCCATATTCTGGAAGGGATCTTCAAGTTCGATCTCGCGTGCGACCGTGACGCCATCCTTTGTGATGTGAGGAGCGCCGAATTTCTTTTCGATGATCACGTTGCGGCCTTTGGGACCGAGTGTCACTTTGACGGCATCAGCGAGTGCGTCGACGCCGTTTTTAAGCTCTTCACGAGCTTGGGTATTGAATTTAATATCTTTAGCCATTTTGCTTTACTTTTTTATTCCTGTTTTATTTTCAACCGAGCACTGCCAGAACATCGCTCTGTCTCATCATGAGATATTTGACGGAGTCTAATTCAAGTTCCGAACCCGCATATTTTCCGAAGATCACTTCGTCTCCGACAGCGAGAATCATGGGTTCGTCCTTTGTGCCTGAACCGACAGCTACAACTTTACCTTTAAGGGGTTTCTCTTTTGCTGTGTCAGGAATGATGATGCCGCCGAGGGTTACTTCCTCGGCCGGAGTGGGCTCAATGAGCACACGGTCAAAAAGCGGTTTGATATTCATAATTTATAATTTTATTTCTTAATTTTTTTGACAGCAAAAAGCGTGCCATTTTTATTTTTTTCTTGTTTCTTTAAGGTCATTTGGGTCCTTAAGGTCTTTAAGGTCCTTAGGGTCTTTAGGGTCCTTAAGGACTTTCGGCCTAAATTTTATTTTTGGAGGATATAAGTCCGGTCAGGTGCGAGAATGCCGGTCAATCGGCCATTCTTCACCTTAAATTCTTGACCGTAAACCTTATCTTTATAAGTTCCGTTGGGGAGTCCGGTCGGAAGATTGACGCTGTTGGCGAATTTGCCGATATTGACTATTGCAGCGCCCTTTTTGCCACGATTGACAAGGAGCACCTGTCCATTGTCCGAAATTTGAATATCCTCTTTCTGTCCGTTCATGGCTGTGCGGAATTTATTGACAGCAACCACCTCCGGATGCATGAATTCATCATTTCCGCGGGCTCCGAGGACATTGTCACCCCAATAAGCCTGTCTTGTGCTGCCGGCGGGACGGCTGAAGAACAGAGGAACACCATTTTGACGCGCGGTGAGGAAGACCCACCCTGTGCGGATTTGATCGTCGGTCAAGCCGGCCGATTCGTGGGCGTTGGCGTATGTGTCATGACTCTCGACCCATGTCGTCAGATATTCGGGAGCTGCTGAGTGATACCAATTTTTCAGGTCCATCCCCTTAGCAGAACGCTTTTCGAGCATCTCTCGGAGTACGTGACCATAACTTGAAGCTGTCTGACCAAAATAGTCAGCATATTCCGCTTCGGGAACATTCTTATCCTGAAGAACTTCTCCATAAACAAACAGAGAGTCGTAGGGAACAGCGAGCTTTACGCCCATAACACCCTTACGGCCAGTAGCAACGTCCCAGAAATCGTTCTCTTTAACGCCCGCTACTTTGTCAACAGGATCCGAATGAACGCCGATGTGTTTTGCCGTGTCATATCTGAATCCCTTGACGCCGAGCGAAAGAAGATCATTGACAAATTCCATATAATATTTCTGGAATAGGGGATTCTCGGTGTTGACATCCGGCAGCGCGCCCGAGCCCCAAAGGGTGCATTGGAGTCTGTCGTTATAATCTCTGACGGGGTTGAGACCCTCAGTGTGATACATTTTGTCGCGTCCTCCGACGGCCTTATAGAAATCTTCGGACACTGCGTCCACATCGAATGCGGTATGGTTGGGAAGCACGTCGACTATAACTTTGACGTTATATTTGGCCGCTGAATCCATCATCTGCTTCATCTGATCACGGGATCCGACAATGTTATTGCCTATTTTCCAGTCTGTGGGCTGGTAATAGTAGTACCAGTTCCCTTCAGTTTCGTTTTCATCAAATATCTTTTTGCCACTTCCTTCCGGAGCATAGCAATTTTGGACTGGTGAGGTCTGAACCATCGTGAAACCGGCGTCAGCTATATTTTTCATATTTTCAGCAATAGCCGGGAAATTCCAGCTCCAGGCGTGAAGTATAGTCTCTGTGTTTGTGGCATTCGGATTATGCGTCACGCGGTCTTTTGAGGCAGCTGAGAGAGTGCATGTCAATGCCAGTCCGGCCAAAAGGATTGAATTTTTCATTAGTGATTGTCTAAGATGGTTATATGTTAGTTAAGCTTTGATTAACGGGTGCGGATAAGTAGTTATCCAATAAATTAGATAAGTCATTATCCAATAATATAAACGTGTAAAAGCATTGATTTGTTTGATAAGTTTTGATATAAAAATCAGTTCCCCGTTTCTCTTAGAAAAACGGGGAACTGAGAAATATGATTCGTTAAAATTAGTCTAATTTAATTACTTGGTAATTATACGTTTCGCGCCGACGTATCTGGGAACATAATAGCCTTCAAAGTCACTGATTTTGACACCACGGATAGAAGCGTGGATGAATTTGAAGTTGCCGGTCTCGTTGTCTGCAGAAACCACAATTCCGACGTGGCCGACTGCTTTTCCGGATCTGGGAGAAGTGAAGAATACGAGATCGCCTTTTCTAAGTTCGTTACGTGAAACAGGGACACCCTGAGTATATTGCATTCTCGATCCGGGAGAGATGTTATATCCAAACTGCTTGTAAACATAGCTGGTGAAGCCGGAGCAATCGAATGTGTTGGGACCTTTTGAACCCCATACATATTTTTTACCGATATGTGAACGGCCTTCGTCCAGAAGATCGTCAATCAGTTTAGATGATTCAGCTGAAAGACCGTGGATATGCTCACGGGCAACGATGTCGTTGCTCACCATGTCGGTAATAACAGATTTGTCAATGCGGGATTTATTTCCGGCCATCAATTCCTGATGAGCGGCATTGTGAGCACGGCGGCTCGTATTGTTGGATTTTGTCTGGGCTGAACCCGTAATCGCTACGGCAGAAAGGAGGAGGAGTGTAAATATTTTCTTAATCGCTTTCATGTCTTTTGCTTTCATCCGCTTTCCGGAATCCGATTCCGCTTGCAGATGTATATTTTTTATTGATATTTAGTTTAAGAATTGTCTAATTCGGATGTCAAAGTGTAATCGCTTTATTTGCTATTTTCTTCTTTGACATTGCAAAATTAATAAAATTTGGAGCCGAATCCAAATTTTCTGATGATGTAAAGGCCTAATTTAAAATTATTTAATATTTTGCACACAATGTGTAAAGGTGTGCATCGCGAATTTTGCACACTCTGAGCGGAGTGCGTGCAAAATAAATGCACACTCCTTTTAGGAATGTGCATATGTAAATGAATTAACTGAATTATTTCAGCTATTTTTCTTAAAATTTGTTAAAAACTCCTTATTTATCTCCACGGAAACTCCTCCGGAACGGGTTTCCCTTTTATTTGACGGCGCACGGTGTCAAGGAAATTCCTGACAATTTTTTTGACCGGTCCAGGTTCCATTCCGACAACTTTAAAAAGGAGTCCGGCCTTGTTTGGAAGATGAGTGATTCCAGATGCCAACTTATTTTCCCGGTCAATGAAAGGTTCGGTGTTGGCATAGATTGAATCCGCATCTTTCTCAGGAGTGAGCACGATAACGTTTGCAAAAACATCATATTGGCCCATGATGCCCAGTTGCCGCGGATTGACCTTTTTAGGGTCAATTATGAATTTTTCGCGGAAGAGCGGAGTCCCGTCCGGGCGAGAGGCATGGCTGCAAACAGAGAGAATGTCGTATTCAAACAATTCACCTTCGTTATAATATTTCCGTCCTCCCATATAAATTTCGGAGTAGAAGAGAGTGGCGGTGGGATCCGCGATAATGGAGGTGTCGGAAATGAAACGTGTATGTTTGCAAGGATAGATGGGTTCCGGCATAAATTCCAGATAGGTGTTCTCTTCGAGAACAATATTCTGAATCATTCCGGAGTAATTGTGCTCCATTTCTGCCAGCTTTGTAGCCGCGCCTGTCGAAATGAAGGCGAAGGAATCTTTTTTGAGGGTGATGTCCTGTTGATACCGGTCACCCTCGACGTTGGGACCACCTGACGAAAGGATATAAACACAAGGCATTTCAGGCATCTCCTTATCAAAATAGAGAGCCTGTTGAACTATGAGCGGTGCGCGGCGGTCAAGATCGCGCAAAATGGATTTGCCGCGCGGGTCGATCTCAAAACCGAGCCTTAAATAGCCGTGTTTGCCGGGCGCGCCGATATACATGGCGATCGGTGGGTCAAGATAGGGTGATATCTCCCGGCAATGGGAGAAATCTACTTCCGGGACGTTAGAACCCGAAGTGGTTGCGTGCAGCTGATAGTCAAATGCCATATTAATACCTGAGATAAATAAGAAATTTTATTTCTGTTTCAGTTGAATTTTCTTATGCGATAATCCTTATCGGGTATTCAGATTTCAGAGCCGATTAAACTAATCTGAGCGTCGATAAAATTATATTCGCTCATTATTATAATCGCACATTGCAATCCTTATTTTCAATTATTTGGCTTTGTCAAAGAGAGCCATTTTATAGATAAGGTCCACAAGTTCCTGAATCCCTTCGCCTGTCATGCAGTTTGTGAAAACAAAGGGTTTGCCGGGGCGCATAAGTTTTGAATCGTGATCCATCACGGAGAGATCTGCATGAACGTAAGGTGCGAGATCAGTCTTGTTGATCACAAGGATGTCACTTTGAGAAATGCCGGGACCGTCTTTACGGGGGATTTTGTCGCCGGCTGCAACGTCAATCACATAGATGAAGAAATCAACCAGAGCCGGGCTGAAGGTCAGCGTCAGATTGTCGCCGCCCGATTCGATAAGAACAATATCAGTATCGGGGAATTTTTCTTCCATTTCCTCAACGGCCGCAATATTCATCGACGGGTCTTCGCGAACGGCAGTGTGAGGACATGCGCCGGTTTCGACACCGATAATCTTATCTTCGACGAGAATGCCTTTGAGTGTTTTTCGAACATGTTTGGCGTCTTCTGTCGTCACGATATCGTTCGTGATGATAAGGACATTAAGTCCGGCTTCGAGAAGACGGGGTGTTATAGCTTCAATAAGGGCAGTTTTGCCGGATCCTACGGGTCCGCCGATGCCTATTCTGCAAGTTTGGCTCATATCAATTTAGAATATTAAATTCGGTTGGGAAACGTTTTTTCGCATCCTCTTGTTACAAAATCTTACGACTATTCGCGTCCACATTATAAATAGTGGAGAGAATCATCGGGTGTATAGGTTAATATTAATTCATGAACATTCGCATATTCCCTTTTTCGTGGAGGGAAGCGAGAATGTCAAGTTCCGGGAAGAATGCATTCATCTCTTCGATCCTCAGGTCCTTGACCTCGTTGTATAATGCTTCGACGTCACTGCTCATTTCATAAAGAATTTCCTGAGTGTCATAGTGCGAGACTCGGATGCATCTCAATGCGGCTGAAAGCACCATATTTACCACGCCATATTGATGAGAGCAGAAAAGATCTTTTTCGTCTATTCCGGCGGCTGCGAAAGCAATTCCCTGAGCTACAGGATATGTGCCCGGCGTTTGGTCGGTTTTTATGGCTTCCAGCCAATTCCTTGCGATTTCGGAATCGAACAGACGGATTGACAATTCCGCAAGTTTCTTTCCCATTCGGCGCAACATCTGGCGCGCTTCGTCATTCATTTTGCAAAGAATGAGTGTCCGGTCGGCCTCAATTATCTTATTGAAATCCTTCAGCAAGAAAGCACGATGAGACGCGAGAGCAGCGATGCCGTCGGTGAAGGCCGCTTGGAGCGCTTGAGATTTAACGAATTCATGCAGAGTCTTCTTGTCGTGGACCATATTCTCAAAACCCGCGGTCTCGAGTCCATTGGAAAAGGAGAATGTTCCGACAGGGAATGTCGAATCCGTAAATTGCAAAAGGCGCATTATTTCTGCTGTATTCTGCGACATGTCAACAATTTTTTGTGAAATGAATCAGTCTTATCGTCAGTTGCCGTCTCATATTGAAACGGAGCTATTTTTAATGTATGGAATCGGATTCATGGTCATGTTCATGAATATGCTCATGTCCATGTTCGTGCACGTGGTCATGTGAATGAACAATGCCGCCATGGGCATGCTCGTGTGTGTGGGCGATGTGGCCGTGGCTGTGGGCGTGTTCGTGGGAATGGCTTTCCTGTCCCGCTCCGCCGAACAGACGGCGTGTCTCGTGAGGTGCGAGATATGGGATGACATCCAGACCTTTCTCGAATTCAAATGTGATTCCCGGAATATGATGAGTTTCAAGGACGCTGAGCATTACTTTTTTGTCAACTGTCAGGGGAACATAAACTTTTGTGCCTTTGACAACGGCCGGCCAGTGTTGATTTCCGATGGCGTGTCCGAGTTCGAGAGCGATACGGATAATTGTGTCGTGATCTTTGTCGGCGATACCCGCAAGATCGACAACAAGGACAGGACTCAGTTCAAGACGTAAAAGGACAGCCTTACGGTTGTCAGGATCGTAATCAATTATATCACCGTCGACAATATGTGTGTGACGGGCGAGAGCGACAGGATATTCCGTGCCGCTAAGACCTTTGCCGAGGAAGCGTGATTTCTGAGCTGTCCATTGATCGAGGAAAATCTCATCAATCTCAAATCCGTCGATTTTTCCCTTCCATTCTTCGGAAGTGTTGATATTCCCTAATACTTCAGTATATATTTTCATATAAATTTTAATTGGTTCTTAGATTTTAATTTTTGAATCCGGAGACTATTGCTTTAGATTCCGTTTCGTAAATTATTATGAAAAGGGTTCTAAATGCAGTTCCGCACTTTGTTTTTACATGCTGATTCCAAAAGATATCTGTGCGAATCCGATATTGGGTTTGGAAATCTTGGCGAGCTCCTGATGCCGTTCACTGAAATGCCGGAATCCGAAAGAGAGGATTATATTGCTTTGGAATTTCGGTTTTTGAACAAGGTTGATGCCGGCACCCAGAGTTGCGGTTGTGTCTCCGAACATAGGTGAGTGTGAGACGGTGTTGAAGCTGTATCCGACACTGAAATGAAGGAAGGCCAGTGTCGGCCGCGACATGAACCCGGTCCGGAAGACAGCATAAAGAGGGATGAAACTGTCACGCGTTCCGAGGGATTTGTGGATTCCGGCGCCGATTCCCGCAAGCTGAACGAACTTGTGGCGGTAACCGACAAGAAAATCAGCATTGAAAGTAGACATATCAGTGCCTGAAAGATCCAATCCGGTTCCCAATTCGAGACCGAACATAACCTTAGAAATCGAAGCCGGTTGTTTGATTTCAGTATGGACAGGGGGACGGATATCAGAAGACCGGGCATACTCATCGGCGAGTTCCTTGTCGGTGAAAGTAGCGGAAACAATGGTCGAATCGGACAGGATTTTCGTCACCGTGATTGTTTCGAGGGTTTCTACTTTTTGATAAGGGACCTTGGAATACGCGTTATGACAAAACAAAATGGCGGCTATGGCCGTCAAGATTGTTATTAAACTCTTTGGGCGCATAACTGCCATTATATTATTTTAATTGGTATTAGTTTAAGTTCGGGGAAATTTTGGAGAATCATTCACCAAGATATGATTTCAGGAGCTTGCTCTTCTGACCCTTCAGACGTCTGATTGCCTTTTCCTTGATCTGGCGGACGCGTTCGCGGGTGAGGTCGAATTTGGCGCCGATCTCTTCGAGTGTCATTTCCTGACATCCGATTCCGAAGAACATTTTCAAAATTTCGCGTTCGCGGTCGTAGAGCTGCTTGAGTGCACGGTCAACTTCCTTTGATAAAGATTCCTGATTCAATGTCGCATCGGCCATAGGGCTGTCGTCATTCGGAAGGACATCGAGAAGAGAGTTGTCTTCGCCCTCCACGAATGGAGCGTCCACAGAGATTGAACGTCCGGAAACCTTCATTGTGTCTACAATTTTCTCGACCGGAATGTCAAGTCGTTCGGCCAATTCTTCAGAAGAGGGTTTTCTCTCATGTTCCTGTTCGAATTTTGCAAGCTCTTTTGTAATCTTATTGAGCGAGCCGACCTGATTGAGAGGAAGGCGGACGATGCGAGACTGTTCGGCGAGAGCCTGAAGAATGGACTGGCGGATCCACCACACGGCGTAGGAGATGAACTTAAAGCCACGTGTTTCATCAAATTTCTGGGCGGCTCTTATGAGACCGAGATTTCCCTCATTGATGAGGTCAGGAAGTGAGAGACCTTGATTCTGATACTGTTTGGCAACAGAGACCACGAATCTGAGGTTGGCGCGTGTGAGCTTCTCGAGCGCCTTATGATCACCTTTCTTTATACGTTGGGCAAGTTCGACCTCTTCCTGAACGGAAATGAGTTCTTCACGTCCGATTTCCTGAAGATATTTGTCGAGCGATGCGCTCTCGCGGTTGGTGATTGATTTGGTTATCTTTAGTTGTCTCATAGTCTTTCTGATCTTCTATTGTCAGTCGGTTATATCCGGAAAAGTTATGGGCCGGCTTACACTTTCAGTTTATTATCGCGTGTGTTTGCACACTGAGTGTTCCTGAATATGGCCACGTTTTTCAGGCATGTTTATTTAATTAACGCTCCGGAAAGGGAACCGAAATGCAAAATTAATAATTTTTTAGAAATTTTGCAATAAATTAAGTTAAAATAAGGCGGAACCTGCCGAATTTTAATTGGCAGGCTCCGCATATAACGTGAAATCGGATTGTTTTATTGCATGAATCTGATTTCTGATGCCATTTTCATTTCTTTTGGCATGTCAATTTGATGCGGAAGACACATCAATTACCGTTAAGATTGACGGCATAATAATATTTTTTGCCTGTTGTCGGATAGAAGCCTGTGAGGAACATGACTTTGTCGTCGTCGTCATCTTTCATTATTGAGTTGTAGATATATTCGACGTCGTCCGACGAATTGACGGCAGAACCGTTGATGGCTTCGATGATGAATCCGTCCTTGACACCGGCGTCGCGGAAGAGTCCTTTGTTGACTCCGGTCACTTGAACGCCTGAGCGCAATCCGAATTCTTCCTTCACTTTGTCGCTGACCTTCATAAACGCACATCCGAGTTCGGAGAAATCGCCGGGCTTGGTGATGTCAGTGTTCCCCTGAGTATTTCGGAGTGTGGCGCTGGAAGTCTTCTTTTTATTGTCACGATAGAATGTGAGTGAGATCGTGTCTCCGGGACGGAATTTGTTGAGCTGTTCAACTAATTCGGCTCTATTCTTGACATGCACATCATTGATAGCGGTTATAACATCGCCGTCCTGCAGGCCGAGTTCTTTGGCCGTCGAACGCGGTTGAATGCTGCTGACCAGAAGACCGGTTTTTGTCGCCGTTATTTCATTTTCTTTTGCGAGTTTGGCGTCAAGTTCGCGAACGGAGCAACCGAGGACGGCGCGCTGAACGGTTCCGAACTGACGGATGTCGGTTATGACCTTCTTCACGATTGTGGTCGGAATGGCGAAAGAGAAGCCTGAATATGAACCGGTGTTAGAATAGATCGCTGAATTGATTCCGATCAGTTCCCCTTTCAGATTGACAAGCGCACCGCCGGAATTTCCGGGATTGAGGGCCGCGTCGGTCTGAATGAACGATTCGATTCCCATGCTTCCTGAAGTCGAATTTGTCCCGAGAGATCTGGCTTTGGCACTGACGATTCCGGCCGTAACGGTCGAATTGAATCCAAAAGGATTTCCGACTGCAAGAACCCATTCGCCGATTTTGACAGCCTCGGAGTCGCCGAATGTAATCGGTGAGAGGCCTTTTGCGTCCACTTTTATAAGAGCGAGGTCCGTCGCTTCGTCCGTTCCGATGACCCGTGCCGTATAAGTCGAGTTGTCGTTCAATAGAACTTCAAGTTTCTCGGCGCCGGCAACGACATGGTTGTTAGTGACGATATAACCGTCTTCGCTGACAATCACGCCAGAGCCGAGCCCGCTTTGAACATAATCGTCATCACCATTTTTCTTAGAACGTGGCTGTTGGCGCGGCTGCTGTTGCTGAGGGCCGAAAAAGAAATCGAACATCCCGAAGGGGTCGCTCATCATCTGCTGACGGCGTGGAAGGGTAAACGATTTGATGCAGACAACCTCGTTGACTGTCTTTTCGGCTGCCTTGGTAAAATCTGTTTCAAAAGCTGATGAAGTGGCGGTGCGGATAAACTGACCGTCCTCGGCTTGTGCGGCTGAGGCAATTCCTGCAACGGAAAATGCGAGCACAGCCGAGATGAAAAGTTTCTTATACATATATTTCATTATGGATTTTTTCTCTCTAAGTAACTCTTAAAAATTAGAAATACTTTATTTTTATAATATTTTGAGATAGATTTTAATTTTAAATGAAGGAGCTTAGCGGGCTAAGTGACTGATATTTAAAATTAAAAGACACTCAAAAGATTCAAAAATAAAGTGTTTCGCTCTGAGTACTGATAATATAAAACTAATTTTAAAGAGTTACTTAATATTTATATAGAGTGAAAAATGATGAAAATATTACATCTTCACTTCGCGAAAAGGCCAATTTTAAATTTATTTAAGAAATATAAGGATACTTTATTAAATAATTTTAAAATAAAATCACTATATTTGTAATCGGATTATGAAACGATATTTTCAAGGAAAGCGATGTTCTGCGAACCGGTATAATCTCTTAATTCCGGTGCTGCTTTTGTTTGTCTTGACGTTGGCCGGGGGCTGTAAGACAGCTCGTGTTGTCAATCCTTATACCGAGCATGAGGAGGAGATCTATCGCCATGTTCCTTACAATCACATAAGCAAGTATCGCGAGAAGATAATTAAAGAGAGTCATAAATGGCTCGGAACGCCATATAAATACGGAGGTTCCGAAATCGGAGAAGGGACCGATTGCAGCGGACTCGTGCTTAAAGTCTATTTGAAGGCAACTGAAATAAAGCTTCCCAGAGTCTCGACTCAGCAGGGGGATTTCTGCAAGCATATAAAAAAATCCGGAGTGAAACCGGGCGATCTTGTCTTCTTTGCGACCGGCAAAGACCCGGATCGGGTTTCGCACGTCGGAATTATGATAGATGAAGACAACTTCATCCACGCCTCGAGTTCAAAGGGAGTGGTGATCGCGAGTGTCTCGTCTCCATATTTTTCGAGGACATTCAAATTCTACGGAAGAGTTCCGGGAATGGACTGATTCGGAGTTCAATCTCTTTTTCGACTTTTGGAATCGCTCCATAAAAATCAAATTGATCCATAATAATCAATTAGTAATAAATTAGAAAAATAATATATAAGTGGTTCATCTTCACGTTCACTCACAATATAGTTTGCTTGACGGCAAGGCCGCGATTCCGGAGCTTGTTGACAAGGCAATCGCTGACGGGATGCCCGGGATCGCACTCACGGATCACGGTAATATGTTCGGCATCAAGGAGTTTTTCAATTATGTCAACAAGAAGAATTCCGGGAAGCCGGACGAAGAGAAATTCAAGCCTATTCTCGGTTGTGAGATGTATGTCGCTCATGATCGTCTGCAGAATAAATCGGGGAAATCAGACCGCTCGGGTGATCACCTAATCGTTCTCGCGAAAAATCTCAAGGGTTATCACAATCTTGTCAAACTTGTCAGCAAAGCCTGGACTGACGGATACTATTATAATCCGCGAACAGACAGGCATGAACTGGCGGAACATTCCGAAGGCCTGATTATCTGTTCGGCATGTCTCGGCGGGGAGGTTCCGCAGATGATAATGCATGGTGACATTAAGGGCGCAGAAGAGAGAGTCGATTGGTACAGGTCTATCTTCGGCGATGACTATTATCTTGAACTTCAGAGACATCAGACTTTCAAGGAGAATGCAAATACGGAAGTCTATGAAGAGCAGAAAAAGGTTAATGCCGAATTGATCAGGATTGCCCGTGAGAAAGGGATTAAGGTGGTTGCGACCAACGACGTTCATTTTGTTAACGAAGATGACGCTGAAGCGCACGACAGATTGATATGTATCTCGACCGGAAAGAAATTCAACGAGCCGAGAATGCATTATACGAAACAGGAGTGGCTGAAATCGACTGCCGAAATGAGTGCGATCTTCGCGGATGTGCCTGAGTCCATCTCGAATACGGACGAAGTTCTTTCAAAAGTCGAATTTTACAGCATTGACCATGCGCCTATCATGCCGAATTTTGAGATTCCGGCTGAATTCGGATCTGAAGAAGAATACAGGCAGAGAATCTCAGAGAAGGAACTTTTTGATGAGTTCACTCAGGATGAAAACGGGAATGTGGTTCTTTCTCAGGAAGATGCGGAAAAGAAGATTGAACGTCTC
>CAYQQG010000021.1:0-20514 GCA_964419535.1 uncultured Sangeribacter sp. | reverse complement strand
GGCTTTGCCGCTTGCGATTCTGCTGGCCAGCCTGATGACGTTCGGAAATCTCGGAGAGAAATTCGAGCTCACGGCGATGAAAGCCTCCGGAATATCACTTATCCGTGTCATGGCGCCCTTGATCGTGACCGTCGGAATGATAGCCGTCGGCGCTTTCTTTTTCCAGAATTATGTCCTCCCGAAAGCTCAGGTGAAGATGTGGACGCTTCTCTTCTCCATGCGTCAGAAATCACCCGAACTCGAAATCCCGGAAGATGTCTTCTATGACCAGATCCCCGGATTCAATCTTTATGTCAAGGGGAAGGACCGTGAGACCGGAATGTTACGCCAAGTGATGATATATGACGTCAGCAACGGCGGCGACAACGCCACTATTCTCACTTCCGACTCCGCAAGGCTCGCCTTCACTCCGGATATGAGATATCTATATCTGCATCTATATAAAGGCGAGCAGTTTGAAAATCTTCGCGATCAGAACAATCGTGAAGCCGGAATGAACACCCCTTTCCGGCGCGAGACATTTTTGGACAAACAGATCCTCATTCCTTTCGACGCCAATTTCAACCGTCTGGACGAGGAAGGAATGCGCAAGCAATATGTCGGGAAAAACATGGAGGAATTGCTTGAGGCGATGGATTCAATAAAGACGAGGATCGACTCGATCGGACGGGAGAACCGGACCTCACTTCTTTATTCTGAACTTGAAGGAGTCAAAGGGATCGATTTTTCTTCCAGACCCAATTTGCACACAGCCGCGGAATCATCTGAAATCAACCCGGAAGCGGGGGACGCCTCGTCGCCGACGAATGGAAAATTCGGGAATGAAGCGGCCCGAAATGATATCGGCATAAGTTCACCGGCTCCCGTCAATCCAATGGAATACGCTAAGGAACAGATTGACATTTCGGAAGATCTTGACAATAAACTCAGCTCGACAGCCCCGATAAAGATCGACATGCTCCTGAGATCAATGCCTGAGAACGCCCGGCTGGATATCATCTCCACGGCGCTTTCAATTTCCGAACGGCGTCAGCAAAACCTTATGTTCCGCGCCCAGTTGATGGAGGATGAGAAAAAGGTTTTGCGCCGAAACGACATCGAGCTTATAAAGAAATTCACCCTCTCGGTGGCCTGCATCATCTTCTTCTTCATCGGAGCTCCATTAGGGGCGATCATCAGAAAAGGAGGACTCGGCACACCGCTTGTCATTACGGTCCTGCTCTTCGTTGTCTATTACATCATTGACAACACCGGCTATAAAATGGCACGCGACGGAAAAATTGAAGTATGGTTGGGAATGTGGCTTTCGACATTTATCCTCGCGCCTTTAGGAGTATATGTCACATGGAAGGCGATGAATGATTCGGCCGTATTCAATAAAGATCACTATATAGCCATTCTGCGCAAACTCATCGGAGCCCGCGATCATCGGAGCATAGCGTCCAAGGAGGTCATAATCAACGACATCTCAATTGATTCGGCGATCGAAAAAATCAGGAGTCTCGCCTCGGCCGCCGCCGAGTTGGGAAAACGATACCGCAAACGGCTCGGTTACCGTCAATACTGGATGACAGGCATTGACCCCGACGCCGTCGGACGTCTCGCTGAACAATTAGACTCAACGATCGATTACCTGACTGACAGCCGTGATCCTCAGGTTGTCGGTTTGCTCAGCGACTTCCCGGTTCTTCGAAAGGTCTGGGTCTATCAGCCTTCACGCAAACTTTGGCTGAGCCGAATGATGATGATTATTTTCCCGTTCGGATTGCCTGTTTATTTCGCCGGATTGCAGGCCCAGCGCGACTTGAAGACCGATTGCCGCCAGATAGTTGAAAGATGCAAACTTGTGGTTGCACGCTTGCGCCCCGGCGAAGAGATAACTGAGGATGTTGATTTCGCCGAAGAAATTTTAAATCCCATTTCACCACAGTTAGAAGAGACATGGATTTCTTCTGAACAGACCGGCAACCCGGAAACTCTTACGGCAGAACAACCGGAAAAATCAGAGAAATCAGAATTTGACTCTAACGATTTGAAGAATATAGAAGAATAAAAATATGTATTACGTCAAAAAACGTATTGAAATATCCGCGGCTCACAGACTCGACCTCTCCTACAAAAGCAAGTGCACGTCACTCCACGGCCATAATTGGATCATCACCGTGGAATGCCGTTCAAAAGAACTCAATGAGGACGGAATGGTGACCGATTTCACACATGTCAAACAGCAGGTTGAGGAACTCTTAGACCATGCCGTGCTCAATGATGTTCTTCCTTTCAACCCTACGGCTGAGAACATTGCCCGTTGGGTCGTTGACACGGTTGAAAACGCATGGCGTTGTGAAGTGCAGGAGAGCGAGGGGAACATCGCCATCTATGAAAAAGATAACTAAGATTTATGAAAGGGATTTTAGAACTCCTTTCAACTAAGACCCCTCTTTATCTTTCACTCCCCTCTTTATCCTTCACACCCATCTCTGAAATATAAACTAAGAGACCTTTTCATAAAAAGTGAAATATCCTGTAAACGAAATCTTCTATTCCCTTCAGGGAGAAGGCTTTCATGCCGGACAAGCCGCGACATTCGTGCGCTTTTCCGGTTGCAATTTGAAGTGCCCCTTTTGCGACACTGACCATTCTTCGCACACAATGCTTTCAGCCGAAGAGATTGCGGAAGAAGTCAGCAAATATCCTTCACCTCTCGTTGTCCTGACCGGAGGCGAACCGTCTCTGTTCGTGACTGAAAGATTGATAGACGTTCTGCACGGGCAAGGGAAATATATCGCCATAGAGACCAACGGCACAAACCGCCTGCCGGCCACAATCGATTGGGTGACCTTTTCTCCCAAAATTGGGATGTCAGACGGAGGTGAACTTCTTAAACTCGAACGGGCTGACGAGATAAAAGTCGTCAATGTCGGACAGGATCTTGACCAATACTTCTCTCTGCCGCAACGCTCCCTGTCGACAAAGATGTATCTTCAGCCATGCTTCGTCGAGGATGAAGTCCGACGCCAGGAAATCATCGAAGACACAATCCACAAAATCCAGAGTGACCCCCGCTGGTCTCTCTCCGCCCAACTTCACCGCTTCCTCCGTATCCCCTGAACCAAAACTTCTATATAATAGTTTAGAGCCCGTTTCTTAACATTGTGAAACGGGCTCTAAACACTTCCGGAGGAGGTTAAGGTATCAGTTAATCCGTTGGAATTAAAAAAATTTAATCAGATAGTTGATAATTTGGAAATTAATGTTAACTTTGTAAGCGTAATCAACCAATGTATTAACCTTACAATTCATTCTTCATGAAAAAAGAAGTCACAACCTTTACCAAAAAAATCGCCGGAAGCATGATGTTGGCGGCCGTGCTGGCGATTCCGGCAGTTGGCTCTGCTGCAGAAATCAAATACACAATGCCTAAGCCTGTCGCTCCGGCTGCGAATCAGGAAATAGCCTCCTGTATAGGTGTCAGTGAAATCGTGATCAACGTCCCCGGCGGCGGTGATTTCGGAATAGAACACATCGTCAAGACCGCTCCGGCCGTCACCATCTCTTTGGACGGAAACGTCGTTCAGACAATTAGCGCTTCGGTTGTCGAGTACAGCCCACAGGATGCGAATTATTTCGTGATCCGTCCCGAAACACTCACAGAGCCCGGCACATACACCGTCGACATCCCGCAATCACTCGTCCAAATGGCTCTCGACACAAGCTCTGTCGACACCTCAGTCGAAGAAGGCGAAGAACTCCCGATCTACTATAATGCCGCTTACTCCTACAGCTTCAAGATCGTTGCTATGCCGGAGTTCTCAATCTCTCCCCTCCCGGGGCTTTACACACCCGACCAACTTCGCCAGATCAAATTCTCTCTGCCGGAAGGTTCTGAAGTATCCAAAGGGAGCAGCTCAAGCCCCATCGCTCTGATGCTTTATGACTATTATGAGAACACGACTTCCCGCGCAACTACCTACACCGCCTCATACAACGGGAATGTCGTCACTCTGACAGCTGACACTCCCTCTTCAATCAAGGCCCTCGATAAGAGCATCTCGCGCGAATGGTATTATGTCCTCATTCCCAAGAACGCGCTCAACATAAATCTTGACGGCCGGACATATTCCAATCCCGCCTTAGAGTTCGAGAAATATGACATCCGCGTTTTCGGCGCTGAAGGTTTCAGCATCTCTCCCTCTCCCGCTGAAGGTCTGCTTCCGGTCGATGTGCGTGAGTTCACGATCTCATATCCTACAAAATATGAACTGGACACATCCGTGAAGGTCGGCTCCACAATCGCCTATCTCACTCAGACCGGCAACACCGAAGCCTCGCGCATGAAATATTCCGGCTTCCAATTCGGCAACCTCAGGGTGACAGCCATTGACGATGCCAACCGGACCATCACCATGAAGATGGATGACCCCGAAACTTCGTTCAGCTACGAAAATAACCCGGACCTGATGGAGACATCTTATTATTGCGTTTCTTTCACCTCTCGTGTTTTCAAAGGCCTGAAGAGTCTTAATTTCCCCGGATATCATGTGACCGGCAAAGAAGGTTGCTCACTCTCAGGCCTGACGGTGGTCGTAAATAACGAACCTCGCGAAGACTTCAAACTCGACTTCGGCGAATCCTTCTCTCAGTTCAATGTCTATTATCCGTTCGAAATGGTGAAAACAGGAACTCCCGGTGACATAACGATCACACAGAACGGCCAAGTTGCGGCATCCCTCTCATCTTCTGAAATCTCCCTTCCCTCGGGAGGCGACAAGTATATGGTTTTCAAATTCAAGAAAACTATTCGCTCGAAGGGTGTCTATTACCTCAACATTCCGGCCGGAATCTTCAAGCAAACATCATACGACGGCTATCCAAACCTTGCCCAATCAATTAAAATCACAATCGGAGACGTCAACGATGATGACGGTCCTAATTCAGCTGTTGAAGAACTCGAAGTTGAGGACGCACAACCCGTCTATTACACCCTTGACGGCCGCATCGCAAACGCCAAGAAGCTCGCTCCGGGCCTCTATATTGTCCGCAAAGGCGCGGTCGCCACTAAGATACTCGTAAAATAATCCTTTGAAGGAGCATACAAAAAATCCTTGGCATAGTTATGCCAAGGATTTTTTATTCCTATATTTCATAATGTCATTTTGACATTTTGTCAGATTGTCAATTTGTCATTTTGTCAATTTGATATATTGTCAGATTGTCACTATGACATTTGCATTTCGGAAGATTAACCGAGCATTTGTGCAACTCGCCCTACACCTTCGAGGAAGGCGCGGACTTCAGACTCTGTGTTGTAAACGGCAAAGGAGGCGCGGACTGTTCCGGGTATACCAAGCCGCTCCATAAGCGGCTGAGCGCAATGGTGCCCCGTACGGACCGCAATCCCCAATCCGTCGAGGAGCATCCCGAAGTCGTATGGATGTTCTTCGCCGACCAAGAAGGAGAGCACAGCCGATTTTTTGGGGGCCTCACCGAAAATCCTGACATCGGGCACAATCTCTTTCAGACCCTCGGTTGCAAGTTTCAGCAAATTCTCTTCATGCGCCTCTATAGCTTCGAGACCCGTATCTTCAAGAAATGTCAAAGCCTTGTCAAACGCCGCTATTCCGACATAATCCGGCGTGCCGGCCTCGAATTTGAAAGGGAGATCGGCATATGTCGTACCTGAAAAAGAAACGTGGCCGATCATTTCGCCGCCGCCTTGATATGGCGGCATTTTCTCCAATAATTCCTCGCGTCCATAGAGAACTCCGATCCCTGTCGGACCATACATTTTATGCGATGAAAAGACATAAAAGTCACATCCGATTTCCTGAACGTCAATGTGAAGGTGGGGAGCGGCTTGCGCTCCGTCAATCAACACCGGGACTCCTCTTTCGTGAGCGAAGGCCGTCATTTCCTTAACAGGATTTATGGTACCTAAGACATTGCTCACGTGCGTAAAAGCCGCCATGACGGTCTTTTCATTGAATAGAGACCGATATTGCTCAAGATCGAGCTCGCCGCGGTCATTGATGTCCACGACCTTGATTTTCAATCCCGGCTTGCGGGTCTGAAGAAGCTGCCAGGGAACAATGTTGGCATGATGCTCCATGACGGTCAGAATTATTTCACCCTCGTCTGGAAGCAACGAGCCGAACGACGAAGCGACCAGATTTATGCTCTCTGTCGCTCCGCGGGTGAAAATAACCTCTTTCTCCGAGCGGGCATTGATATAGGAAGCCGTGTGCCGGCGGGTCATTTCCTGAAGTTCGGTCGCCTCCTGAGAAAGCGTGTGGACGCCGCGATGAACATTGGCTTTGTGCAAAACATACATATCCCTGATTGCATCAAGGACAGAGAGCGGAGTCTGAGAAGTCGCCGTGTTGTCAAGATATACGAGCGGACGGCCGTTGATCTCTCTGTCAAGGGCCGGAAATTCAGAGCGAATCTTCTCTATGTCAAGTGTTTTCATAATTTCTCTTTTCCAATTTTTCCTTAATGCCCAATTTCATAAAATTTTAGAGCTCATTTTATGAAACGGGGGCTTATACAGGCACAAACAATCACATACATTCAAGCGAGCAGTCACGGCACCCGATACTTTCACCGGCAAATCTGCGCGCAACGATATGGGCGAGCCTCTCTTTCAGACCGGGGATCTCGACGCGATCGATCACATCGGCCATAAACGCCTGTTTGAGAAGCATCCGCGCTTCCGGTTCCGACAAGCCGCGGGTCCGCATGTAAAAGAGCTGCAACTCGTCAAGCTGGCCTGTTGAAGATCCGTGAGAACATTTGACATCGTCATTATATATCTCAAGCTGAGGCTTTGAGAACATCCGGGCTTCGTTGCTTCCGATCAGGTTGCGGTTTGATTGATAGGCCTCGTTTCCGGGTGCATGCTCAGCCACACGGATCATTCCCGTGAAACCGCACTTCGCTTCGTCATCGACACTGAACTTGAAAAGCTCGTCGGTCCGGCACCGCTCACAATCATGTCTCACATTGGAATATACGTCTATCAGGCGGTCCGAATCGGCTATGCCCATTCCGTAGAGTTTCAGAACGGCGTCGTTCCCTACGAACGAACAATGATATTCGCTGCGCGTGATCCCATTATAGACAGTCATCCCGTTGACCACGACATCCGAGCCTTCCTCCTGCCGGAGCCAGAGAGAGGATAGGCGCCGCGTGGTCGCGCCGGACTCCTCGAGACTATATAGATTCAATTTTGAGTTCCGGCCGGCATATACTTCTGTAACCGCAAGCCCCAACTGGTTGACATTCGAATGAGAAGAATGTTCACAGAACAGTATCTTCATCTCTGAATCTTCTTCCATAATGATCACGATACGCAACGGAGTGAGCATATTGTCGCTTCCGCCGAGAATGTTGACAATTTGCACCGGCGTCTCGACCTTGACCCCCTTCTTCACACGAATCCACAATCCGTCCTGTGCAAGGAGTGAGGAGAGCGCCACGATCGGATTCTCCATATTCGCCAGACATCCATAATGTGCCGCCACCATTTCCGGGTCCTTAAGGCTGAAATCCTTCAGACTCCCGATCTCGATCCCCTCCGGCAGCATTTTTCGGCTTTCAGTGGTTTCCGCAAACCGGTCGTTGACCATAAAGAAAAGTGAAGTCGCGACTCGTGGAATTCCGCAACGGAAACTTTCTGCGGGATTGATCGGCAATGGAACATTATTAATATTCACGCCATAATCGAATCCAAGGATTTCCGGAAGATCAGTCAGTTCATAATTTTCCGAACCCTTCCGGGGCAGACGGATATCGCGTATAACGTCCACCGCCCTTTCCCGGACATCATTGAGAACACCGGAAGAGTTACGGCCGATGACCTCACGGTTCTCGTCATAAAGTTCGATATATTGCTTTAAAGCCTTATCCATAGCTTATCACTCCTCCCCTAATTCGCGTTTGACCCAATCATAACCTCTCTCTTCGAGCTCTAAGGCCAGTTCCGGGCCGGCGGTCTTCACGATCCGGCCTTTATAGAGGATATGGACAATGTCGGGCTTGATATAATCCAGCAATCTCTGATAGTGCGTGATGACAATAGTGGCGTTATTGGATGTCTTCAATTTGTTGACACCTTCGGCTACGATTCGCAGGGCGTCTATGTCCAGACCGGAATCCGTCTCGTCAAGAATAGATAGCCGGGGTTCGAGAACCGCCATTTGGAAAATTTCATTACGCTTCTTCTCCCCTCCCGAGAAACCTTCGTTCACGCTTCTCGAAGCGAGTTTATTGTCAAGTTCGACTATACTTCTCTTCTCGCGCATGAGTTTGAGGAATTCGGCGGCGCTCATCGGGTCTTCGCCGAAATATTTGCGTTTCGCGTTCACCGCGGCACGCATGAAATTCATCATCGAAACGCCCGGAATCTCAACCGGATACTGAAAACCGAGGAACAGTCCCTCATGGGAACGGATTTCGGGCGCCATTTCGAGAAGATTCTTACCATAAAACTCGACACTGCCACCCGTGACCGTATAAGCCGGATTGCCGGCAAGGACCATAGAAAGGGTCGATTTTCCGGATCCGTTCGGACCCATTATTGCATGCACCTCTCCCGGGCGAACCTCGAGATTAAGTCCCCTCAGAATCTCCTTCCCATTGATTTCTGCGTGCAAATCGCTGACCTTAAGCATATTATATTTTAGTATTTTTTATATTCCGTTTATATTCTTAAAATTTACATAAATAGGTTTCATATCCCATTTCATATTCTATAACGTCCGGGACATTAAGGTTGTTGAACGATATTTTCTTCGCTTCCCTCAATTGTTCCTCAAGGGCGAATTGCGAGAAGCTCTCGCTCCCGAGACACCCCGGGGCGAACCACATCACCGCCGCGCATATATTGCCGTCATCAGCCTTGCCATATCTCATCAGCTTGGAATCAGGATGCATTCCGACATATACATTATATACAATCGAGAGCATCAGCATATAGTTAAACAGACAGAACGCGGCTCCCAAAAGAGAATTGAGCAATCCGCCGCTTGCCAATGACATTGCGGCCCTTATGACTCCCGTGATGCTCCGGAAAATGAAATAGACCATGAAGAATATAGCTCCGCATCCGATATTGGAGGCTAAATATATGGCCCCGGGCGCAGTAGAGCCCGAAGTGAACAGGCCGAGGCAGACCTCTGTCGCCCCATCGGCGAAAATATTGGCGCACACGATGCCGAAGGCCATGCCGAGCACAGAAGTGACCATGCCTGTGAGACCTCGCCTATAGCCCCGGAAAATCGCCCATACAGCGACCAACAAGGCTACCAGATGAAACAAAACTTCGTCAAACATACGCCGAACTTTAGACGGGGTCTGAATTCAACCGGATGCCGGCATTCACATTCAGATTGAGCCGATTTCACAAAATTCTTACTACAAAATACAAATTTATCAATTTTTAACGACTTGACAAAATTTTTTTGAACCTCACATCCTATTATTGAAGAAAAGTTAAACAGCCCGGAACTTTCTTGGAAATCTCGCCAAAATTGAGTAATTTTGTAGAGATTGAAACCAAGCGCGCCGATGAGAAGCTACTCGACATATCATGCAATTCACTCCAAGATTCGCGACATCAAGGTCGCTCTTGGCTTCGTCGTCGTGGCGATACTCCTTGGCGCCGCTTCTTTCTATGCTTATAATCAGTTCATATCCACACCTCCATATGTCGATCCGGCCCGTTTCCCGGTCCGGGGACTCGATGTCTCCTCCCATAACGGAATGATGAATCTCGACGCGGCCGCAAAAGAGGGTTACAAATTTATTTTCATCAAAGCCTCCGAAGGCGACACTTTCCGAGACCCGAATTTCCGGCTCAATTATACAAAGGCCTCTCACGCCGGTCTTAAGACGGGAGCCTACCATTATTTCCGCTTTGATTGCGAAGGCATATCTCAAGCCAAAAACCTTCTTTCGGCCATTCAGGATCATCCGCTCGACTTGGGAGTAGCCATAGACATTGAGGAACAGAACAATGCGGCGGGCGTAGACTCTACGCTTATCGCCTCGCGACTGATCTCAATGGTGGAATATCTCAACCTGAACGGCTACAGGGTGACGTTCTATTCAAACCGTGAGGGTTATTATGAATACATTCGTGAAGCGGTCCCTGGAGCGTGCCTCTGGATATGCTCGTTCAATTCAGATCCGATCAACGCCGAATGGACCTATTGGCAATACAACCACCATGGCCACGTCTCCGGAATCCGGGGAGATGTCGACCTGAATGCCTTCTGCGGCTCGGAAGCAGATTGGGAAAGGTTTCTTGACGGCGCCCAATGGCCATACGACACGCTATGATCAATTACATTATTCCCGAATTATAGACAGATTATTATTCCCGGATTATATACAGATCATTATTCCGGGACTATATTCAGACCCTATAAATTTATGTCACACCGGGGATGAAGTCTCACCCGAATTGTATATAGCTGATTGCACCACAATAAAATTACTATTTTTACGTTTAATTTTTGACATTTAATGCGCCCAAGTGACGCACACAAGCGATTTTTCTGTAAAAAAGTGAAATATCTTAACGACATCATATTACGATTTTTCAACGTCCTTCGGTTCCGGAAGATTTCCGAAACCCGGGCCATTGCTTTCATAATGATCGCAGCGGTCCTCACGGCATTGCTTATAAATCCGACGGAAGCATCAGCTCTGCCGGTTGAGACCTATGCGTCCTCTTCACGCCTGAGTTCCGGCAAATGGGTGAAGGTCAAGGTCGAACAGACCGGCATTCAGTTTGTCTCGGCGGCGAATCTCCGGAAAATGGGGTTCAGCAATCCTGAGAACGTGAGGGTTTACGGCTTCGGAGGACGCATCCTCCCGACAAACTTCGCGCAATTCACTGCCGACGACCTTCCGAGGGTGGCCTCAAGCTATACCTCAAAAGGTTTATACTTCTTCGGATATGATCATATCCGCTGGACTCTCACGAACACCCGCAAAGGCCTGGAATTTTTCCATACTATGCACCAATATGCCGAAGAATCATGGTATTTTCTCAGTGATTCGGATCCGGACACTGCGGAGTTGCCGTCGGCTCCCACAGCCGAAGCGCCCGTCGGCGCTCAGCCGGTCAACACCTTCATCTGCAATCTGGTCCACGAACAGGATATCATCCACCCCTCAAACTCAGGGTCAAGATATTTGGGCGAAGATTTCCGCTCGCCCACGCGCCGAAGTTTCGACTTCACGCTCACTGACGCCATTGACGGCGAAAACTGCACGGCCAAAATTGGATTCGCATCCAACACGAACGGGTCCTCACAGCTGAAAATCGAGGCTTCAGGAGGCGCGGCCCCCACAAATGCAGTCCTGAAACTTCAGTCAAACAGTGATTCCGAAGTCTTCATGAAATATGACACGATTGTCAGCCCTGTCACAACCGCAGGCAACAATCTGAAGCTGGACCTCACATTCCAAGGCTCAGGGACCATTTCTCTCGCACGCCTCGATTATATCGAAGTTTCTTATCTTCGCAAAATCAAACTTAACGGCGGACAGATTTTCTTCAACGTCACTGAGGGCTCCCCCTCAAAAGTCACTATCGAAGGGGCGGAAAGCGGAACAGTCGTTTGGGATGTGACCGATCCGGCTCGCCATTCTGTCGTGAAGACAACTGCCGAAGGAGCGCTGCGGACTTTCGTCTCTCCGGGAGGATATCGCCAATATGTCGCTTTCACTCCCGACAAGACCGGATTCCAGATTTCGGATTTCACGGATATTCCCAACCAGAATATCCACGCCCTTGCCGTGCCCGACATGCTCATCATCGCTCCGTCGGAATTTCGCGAGGCGGCCGTGAAAATGGCAAATCATCACCGTGAATATGACGGTCTTAAAGTCGAGATTCTCACTCCTGAAGAAATCTATAATGAATTCTCATCCGGCACACCCGATGTCACGGCTTTCCGCCGCCTCCTCAAGATGTGGTATGACCGGGGTCTCGCGGCGTCACCGGACTCTGATTCGGAACAAACGGCAAAAATAAAATATTGCCTGCTCATGGGTCAGGCAACCTTCGACAATAAAAAGAAGACCGATAGAATAAAGAACGCGTCATATCCCTTCATTCCGATATGGCAATCCTATGACGGATTCTCGCACACTTCCTCATATTCGACAGACGATTATATCGGCATGCTCGAGGATTCCGATGTCTTCAACATCGGACGCGAAAAGATTCTCGTCGCTGTCGGCCGTATGCCTTTCCATTCCGCTCAGGAAGCATTGGCTTTGACCGACAAATACATCCGTTATGTAACGAAACCCGAGACAGGAACTTGGAGAAACAGGCTCATGTTTGTCGCCGACGACCAGAACAATGGAGACCACCTCTCGCAGACCGAGTCCATGATTTCCTCGATCTCAGACACACCTGACGGCAAGAGATTCCGTATCGAAAAGATTTATCTCGACTCATACACTCTCGAACAGACCAGCCGAGGCGACACTTATCCCAAGGCAAAAGAGAAAATGCTCGAAATGTGGAACAACGGTGTCTCTATGATCAACTATATCGGACACGCAAACACAGTCAGCTGGACTCACGAGGACCTTCTCAACTGGAAGGATATACTCTCGTTCACCAACACCAGACTTCCGTTCATATATGCCGCCACGTGTGAATTCGGACGAAATGACGATGCCACCCGAAGCGGGTCGGAAGTGCTCTGGGCTTATCCCGAAAGCGGAATCATCGCTATTCTGTCTCCGAACCGAACTGTGTATATCGATCAGAACGGCAAACTCAGCCGCGAAATGGGAAAGACGATAATGAAAAGAGATCAGAACGGAAAGCTATATACTGTCGGTGAGTCCATGATAATGGCAAAGAACAATTATCCGGGCACATCAAACACAAACAAGCTCCGTTATAATCTTCTCGGGAATCCGGCCATGAGGCTCCCCATTCCCCCGCTGACGGCCGAACTTGGCCGCATCGGCGATGTGGATGCCGATAACATTACGAACGACAATCTCCCTGTGCTTAAGGCTCAGGGAAAGGTGAATGTATCCGGAGTCATCAACGACGACAACGGTGCGGTCGATGAGAATTTCAACGGCACGATTGAAATCAATCTTTATGATGCCGAACAAGCGCTGACAACGCTCGGAAACGGCAAAGATGGTGTCATCTCACACTATAACGACCGCAAGACACTCCTTTACAGAGGACGCACAAAAGTTGTCAACGGCAAATGGGAAACGACAGTGCTTCTGCCGGCTGAGATTGAGAACAATTACTCACCCGCACAGTTCCTTTTCTACGCTTCCTCAGACGACAACAAGGAGGCGCACGGCGAGTTCTCGAGATTCTATGTCTATGGTTCTGACGAAGATGCCGAAGAGGACACGAAGGGTCCGCAGATCCGTCTGTTCGGCCTCAATCATGAACAGTTCAAACCCGGCGAGACTGTCCACACTTCTCCAATCGTGATGGCCACGGTCGCCGACGAATCGGGAATTAACGTCTCGGACGCCGGAATCGGCCACAAAATGACTCTTCAGCTTGACGGCAAGACTTATTTTAATGACGTCAACAATTATTATACTCCCGATGCCGACGATTCGACGGCGGGTTCAATCCTTTATCCGCTGAGCGATCTCGAACCCGGACGCCATACGCTCCGTCTCACCGTTTGGGACAATGCAAGCAATTCGTCCACAGCGTCGATTGATTTTGAAGTTGCTGTCGCCAAGACTCCCGAGATCTATTCATTGACAACGGATGTCAATCCGGCACGGGATCATGTCAACTTCATGCTGAAGACAGACCGCCCGAAATCGAGGGTTGAATGCCGTGTTGAAGTTTTCGATCTCAATGGCAGAAGAGTCTGGAGCTCAGAATCACAGACCGCAACCGACTCGTCGGCCGGTCTCACCATAGGCTGGAATTTATGTGACGGCGCCGGAGCGAGAGTGCCTCGCGGAATTTATCTTTATCGCGCGACTGTCATTTCGCCCGAAGGCCCGTCGGCCACAAAGTCTTACAGGCTTGCCGTGACCGCTCCTTAAGGAAACGTCAGTTCCCGCCGAACAATTTGAATAACATCATCCCCAGGAAATGAAGATATTCGCAGACCTTAAAATTACGGATACTTCCGTAGAGAGCCGGCGTTCCGAATGGAACGTCTGGCCCGACTCTTGTCTGCTGCTGTCGAACAGACCCCTCTTCGTTCCCGATTTCGATAAAGCCTTCTTTGCGATTCCGGCGATCGCAGCTAAAATCGGACGGATCGGTAAAAATATCGCCACCCGTTTCGCCCACCGATATGTCAGCCGGACCACGTTGGCTCTCATCATCCTTCCTGAGACGGCCATTGAAGACTATATTGAACGGCACCTTTCTCCGCCTTCATCTATGGTATGCTTCGATTCGGCAATAGTCATCGGGGACTTTGACGAAGGTTTTGAAGGATTGCCCTCAGAACTCGGCTTGAAACTCGAGTTTCATCGGTCCGGGGATGACGGCGCCCCAATCTCTTTTGAGAAGGTGGCCCAAACCGGAAAAATCATTGACATTATTTCGGATTTCTCAGTCAGGAACACTCTCAAGAACGGTGACATAGCCCTCGCGCCTATTCCCGGTTTCAAACAGCAGGTCCGCGAAGGGGATGTCTTCCGGGGATTTTTGACAGAAAAAGGTTTCTCCAAACCCTCAATTGAAACAAGATTTAAATAAGAAATTAATAAACTGCCTACCACATCCAAACGAAATATGCGAAATATACTCCTTACAATCTTAGCTTTATGCGGACTCACCGCTTCGGCGGCCTTTACGCATTCCAATTTCGCCAAGTCCTCCCGTTTCAGCACGGGGAAATGGGTGAAGATTGCTGTCGGAGAGACAGGAATCTATGAAATTTCGTATGAAACCCTTCGCGGAATGGGATTCAGCGATCCCAAACGTGTCGGTGTCTATGGACGGGGAGGCGCACAATATGATGAAAATTTCCAAAGCCCCACTCAGCAGATCCTTTATTCTGACGAAGTGTTGCCCGTGCCTATTTATCAAAGCAACGACAAAATATATTTCTACGGCATATCGACCGAAAAAATGGAGCTCACCGTCAACACGACCGGCTATACTTTTGGCGGATACATGAAACGTCTGAGCAACAACATATATTCCTCTACGGCTTATTATTTCCTGAGCGATTATCAGGAGCCAAAGAAGATGAGTTATTCCTATTCTACCGGACTCACGGCCGTGGACGAAATCAAGAGCGGTATTGGAATCGTATATCACGAAAATGATATTTATCACAACATTTTCAATACGGGTCAGCTCTTTTATGGCGAAAGATATGAGCCTTGGAAGTCCCGTTTGGAATTTGACGTTCAGCTTCCCGGAGCCCTTCCGGGACGAGAGGGCATGGTCGAATGTGTCGCTTATGGCGACAAGGTCAAAGGGACCAAGTTCCGATATGGCTTCAACGAAAACGAACTTATCGAGGCGGAGGACAATGCAGTTGTGACCACGGAATTCACACCTTTCCGGCCAACACTCTCGACAGTTGTCATTCCCTCTGAAAATTCAAAATTTATTACTGAACTTGACTTCTCGGCCAACGACGGAGACGAAATGGATATTTGCAATCTCGACTATTGGGTTGTCTCTTACGAACGCAGCATCCCGACATTGATCGCTCCCGACGGTTCCAGAATGGCCTCCGACAGAATCCTCTTCCCGAAAATTCCGCGACCGCAGACCCGCAAGGTGAGGATTCCGAACGGCATCAACCGTATGGTCTTCGACATTTCTGATCCAACAAATCCAAGATATATCTATCTCTCCCCCAACGGGAATGACGCAATGGCGAAGCTGACCAATAATAACGGCACCCCCGACATCGTGATCATCGACCCGCTGATGCCGCAATTGCAGATCAAGGATTATTCTACGGATTATTATGAAATTCAGAATCAGGATCTGCACAGCCAGGCCGCGAATGGCGCTGACCTTATAATCATCACCATTCCTCAGCTCAAAGACGCCGCCGAACGGCTTGCTGACGTCCACCGACAGGTTCTCGGCCAGAGAGTCATCGTCGCGACCGCCGAAGAATGCTATAATGAATTCTCCGGCGGCACACCCGACCCGATGGCCTATCGCGCCCTCGTCAAAATGGCCCACACCTCGGATTACGGTTGCAAGAACCTCTTCCTCATCGGCCCCTTATATGCTGACTTCCGTGGAATCGGAGTTGAAAAAAATCCGGGCGAAGGTATAATCGCATATCAATCTGCATCCACAAGCACCGAACGCGGGGGCTTCAATAATAATGATTTCTATGGAGTTATGACGAACAACACCGGTTATTACAAACCGGAAGCCATGACCGTGGATGTCGGTGTCGGAGTTCTCCCGATCCGCTATCCCTCAGAACTTAACACATATACTGAAAAGGTCAGAAAATATCTTGAACGCAAGGACTGCGCATATTTTCTGAACCATTATCTCAGCATCGGCGGTGTCGGCGACGCGGACCTGCACACTGCTCAGGTGCCGGTGGTCGATACGTGCATCACCGCTCTCAAGAACCGTTCCGTAATCAACACGCAGCTCGCGATTGACGCCTATGGTTACTTAGAGGCCCGCGAGAAAATGCTTCACACTGTCAATGAGGGTGTTTCACTCGTGACCTATTACGGGCACGGCAACCCTCAGAAGCTGAACCAGAACGGCCACTTCTTTGATTATCCTGATGTCTTCAAGTTCCGCAATAATATTCTCTCTTTCTGGGGATTTGCCGGATGCGAGCTTTCGGAACCGGACAAAGGCCGCAAGGGTCTCGGCGAAGCCATGGTGACCGCCACCCCGTATGGAGCAATCGGAACTTTGCTCGCTTCTCGTCTGACCTGGTCCAGCATGAACATGGACCTGTTCAAGAAGCTGCATGCCAACATTTTGAGGAAAGGCGGACTGGAAACTTCCAAGACATACAAAGACGCGACTACAATCGGCGAAATGTATGCCGGAATGAAAACTCAGTCAACCTATCCCAATGAACAGGCCTATCTGCTCATGTGCGACCCGGCTATCATCTTCCCCACCATTAACCGGTTCATAGCCGCCGATCAAGAAGAGATTCCGGCTCAGCCCGGAGAATGGATCGAAGTTTCCGGATATGTCAAAGATTTTGATTCCGAAGATCGGGACACTGATTTCTCCGGTGAAGTTGTGGTCCGGCTTATGGAGCCGCTTAAACAAGTTGAATGTCCCCATATCGTCCTGCTTCAGGAAAATGAGAAGCTTCCGGAAAAAAAGGATGATATTCCGATAATGGTATATGCCGACACTCAAGTTGCAATGGCCGCCGGAACGGTCAAGGATGGTCAATTCTCTGTGAAACTCATGATTCCGGAGAGTGCAGCCGCCTTTGACGGGCAGTCCGGAAGAATTCACATCTGCGCTTACGATCCGGAGACTCGTCTGGGCGCCGGAGCAATGGTCTACGCCAACTTCATGCCCAACGAAAAAGAGACCTCGACTTTGAGTCAGGACAAGATTTCTCCGGTAATCGAACGTTTTGAATTTAATTCCGAAGATGCCTCTCTAAATATCCGCGTGAGCGACGACGTCGCACTCGCTTTCAACACAGATCCTTTGAAGCCCCCGTTCAAACTGATTCTTGACGGCAAAGAATTCCGCCAGGGTCTCGACTCTAAGCCCGCAATCGACACGGAAGCAATGGCCTATGAAAAGAGCATCACCCTCGACGACATCAATGAAGGCTCTCACACGGCAAAAGTCATTGTCCGTGACGCCGCCGGAAACGAAACGGCCGCCGAGATCATCTTTGATTATATGCCCACGCTTTCACCCTATTCGATCGCCCTCGAACAGAAAGCGGTCGACGGCCGCGGTGTCTTCTATGCTATCAACGAACCTCCGGTTGATGCGGACATCGTCATCATCACCGGAAACGGATTCATCGTCAGACGCGACAAATTCTCAAACGGAAAATATGAATGGGACGCCCGTGACAACGACGGCAACCGCGTCGCTCCGGGCTTATATAAGGCATACATAATTGAAACAGGATCCAACTCGAGAAAGGGACATTCGGCATTGATAAATGTCCCCGTCATCTGAGTGATCAATAAAACACTGACCCCATCCCACAAAGAAAAATATAATGAAACGACTCATTCTGATTCTTGCACCGGCACTGTTATGCGCAGTTCCCGCTCTCGCGGTGGAAAATGATATCAAGGACAACGATTTCAATCCGGTCAATACCGGCGTGACCACTCTTTCGATTGCCCCCGACGCCCGAGGCAGTTCAATGGGTAACTTAGGTGCGGCCACCGATCCCGACATGAACTCTCAGTTCTGGAATCCTTCCAAATATGCGTTCGGGTATTCCACCGGAGGATTATCCATTTCATACACCCCGTGGTTGCGCAAGATTGTCAATGACATTTTCCTTGCCAACATCGCCGGTTATTGGAAACTCGGTTCCGGAGACAATCAGGCTCTGTCGGCTTCATTCAGATATTTCTCGCTCGGTGAGGTATCTCTCAATGACTATGACGGACTATCGGCCATACAGACGATAAACCCATACGAGTTTGCATTCGACATCGGCTATTCGCGCAAACTCTCAGAGAAGTTCTCGATGGGCGTTGTCCTCCGATATATCCTTTCGGACCTTTCATATGAGGATTCATATTCCGGCGACACAAACACCGCCGCCTCAGCTTTCTCCGCTGACCTCTCCGGTTATTTTGTCACATATCCGATGGTCGGAAGAAACGAATGCCAATTCTCTTGGGGTTTTGACATAAGCAACATCGGCTCCAAGGTCAGCTATGACCACGGAGCGAACTATGCTTTCTTGCCGACGAACCTGCGCTTAGGTGCCAACTTCATGTTCCCCCTCGCTGACTATCACACACTCGGATTCGGACTCGACTTCAACAAACTTCTTGTGCCCACCAAACCGCGCCAGAAAGATTTCGCAGACACGACCGAGGGTCAGAAAGAATATGAAGAAGCACTCGATAAATGGGAGACAATGTCACCGATCACGGGCATCTTCAAATCTTTCTCAGACGCTCCCGGCGGATTCAAGGAGGAACTTCAGGAAGTCAATGTGTCTTTTGGTGCGGAATATGCCTATAACCAGCAGTTCTTCGTCCGTGCCGGTTATTACTACGAGAATGCAAACAAGGGAGGCCGCTCATACTTCGCTTTCGGTGCCGGCTTCTCACTTAATGTCGTTCAGCTCGACGCCTCCTATATGCTCGCAACCGCACAGAGTTCGCCACTCGACCAGACCCTGCGTTTCACCCTCACGTTCGATATGGACGGACTGCGCGACCTCATGGGCAAACGCCGCCGCTAAACTTTATTTAAGAACCTAATTGCTCCCCGTCTGCCTCTGCGACCCGAAAATCTTAATAATTAAGTAAGCAACAACATGTTCCGAATCGGTCAAGGTTTTGATGTCCACCGTCTTGTCCCCGACAGGGATTTATGGATCTGCGGAGTGAAGATTCCTCACTCGCTCGGATTGCTCGGCCATAGCGATGCCGATGTAGCAATCCATGCCTTGTGTGACGCTTTGCTCGGGGCGCTCGCTCTTGGAGACATCGGGAAACTGTTCCCGGATTCAGATCCGGCCTACAAAGGGATCGATTCTAAACTTCTTCTACGCCATGTATGCAATCTCATATCGGAAATGGGGTGGGAAATTGTAAACACCGACATCACGATCATGGCTGAAAGACCGAAGTTCCGGCCCCACATCGACCTTATGCGGCAGACTTTGGCAAATGTGATGACCACTAATATTGAAAATGTCTCCGTCAAGGCGACAACCACCGAAAAATTGGGGTTCACAGGCCGCGAAGAAGGGATAGCGGCACAAGCCGTCGCCCTTTTGACCAAAAGAAAATAAACTTTTGACGAAAAGAAATATAGACTTTTGACGAAAGCAATATAAACTTTCAACGAAATGAATATAAACTTGTCCGGGGTGCTTGCACCCCGACATTTTTTTTATTATCTTTGCAGTTAGACCGCCCAACAAGCAGGTCTTAGCCAATTTCATAAAATGGCTGTAAGATTTAACCTCCTGAATAATGACCGCAGACAACGATATATTCTCTTTTGAGCCGCAGGATAAGGTCACTGAATCTGAATCAGTGATCTCATCGGGTGCGGAAACCGGACAGCAATCATCCGAACCCGCGGATAAAGATCCCGGTGAAGAAATTAAGACCCCGTCTCCAAAAGGGAAAGCCTCCGATTATGACGAAAGTGCAATCAGGACTCTCGATTGGAACGAACACATCCGGCGCCGTCCGGGAATGTATATCGGCAAACTCGGCGACGGTTCACACCCGGAAGACGGAATATATGTTCTTGTCAAGGAGACGGTCGACAACTCAATTGATGAATTCAACTCCGGATTCGGCAAGAAAATCGAAATCTCAATCTCGGAAGAT
>CAYQQG010000020.1:0-21472 GCA_964419535.1 uncultured Sangeribacter sp. | reverse complement strand
CGCGTCGATAATCTTTGACATCACGGCGTCTATCTGGCGGTCCTGAAGAGTCTTTTCGTCATCCTGAAGCGTGATCGCGATGGCATAGCTCTTCTTGCCTTCAGGAAGACTCTTTCCCTCATAGACATCAAACAGGCGGACTTCGCGCATCATCTTTCCTCCGGCCTTCCCGACAGCGGCGGCAACCTTCTCGAAGGGCACTCCGTTATCGAGAAGAAGGGCAAGGTCACGGCGGACAGGCTGAGTCTTCGGAAGGGGCGTGAATTCCACCTTCGTGCGCGACGCGAGTTTGTAGACCTCATTCCAATCCAGTTCGGCAAAGGCCACTTCCTGATCGATATCAAACCTCTTGAGTTCGTGGCGGCTGACAAGCCCGATCTCACCGATCCGTTTGCCGGCTTTCGACTCAATGAGCAATCGGACGGCGAACAGCTGATTCTTATCCTGAGTGAACTTCAGCGCGCCTTGAGAGATTCCGAGACGGCGCAGAAGCATCTCGACAATCGCTTTGAGCTGGAACACGTCGGCGGCCTCCTCAAGCTGATTCCAGCCGGCCTGACGATAAGCGCCTGTGATCCATATTCCGAGATGACAGGCTTCGGAATAACCCGCCAACGCCACGTCGGGCCTTGCCGCATGGCGCTCGGCATCGAAACGATAGACATTCCCGAACTCATAGAGTCTCAGATCGGTCGCCTTGCGGTTAACATTATGCGCTATGGATTCGAGACCACCATAAAGGAGCGTGCGGCGCATTGTCGAAAGGTCCTGACTCAGCGGGTTCATCAGAGTCACTGCCGTCGAAGCCGGATAAACCTCATTGTCCGCATAATAAGAGGCGGCGGAAAGAGAATTATTGAGAATCTCCATGAAACCGCGGGCACTCAGAAGGTCGCTCACAGTCTGTTGGAGCGCATAGCTCTTGTCGACATCACCCCGGACGCTGAGATTGGCGTGCATTTCGGTTCCGAATTCCACATTATTATATCCATAGACGCGCAAAATCTCTTCGACAACATCACAAGGACGCGTGACGTCGACTCTATATGTCGGAACATGGAGACGAAGAACATCGGGATCCTCCGTGGTCGCGACGGCGAAATCGAGCGCCTTGAGTATGCACATGATCAAGGGCTGAGGAATCTCTTTGCCAATAAGATCTCGGCAATAACTCAGCGAGAGCATAACCTCAACAGGTTCGACGGGATTTTCATACAGATCCACGACCGGACCGCATACTTCGCCGCCGGCGAGCTGCTGAACGAGGATTGCGGCCATACGCGCCGCGAAGAGAGTGATGTTCGGGTCCGTTCCGCGCTCATAGCGGAAGGAGGCGTCGGTGCTGAGACCGTGGCGCCGGGCCGAACGGCGGACACGCGTGGGATTGAACCATGCGCTTTCAATAAATATATTGCGTGTCAATTCCGTGACCCCGGAATCAAGACCGCCGAACACTCCGGCAAGCGCCATTGGGCGCTCTTCGTCGCAAATCATCATGTCGGCCGATGTGAGCGTGTGTTCGACGCCGTCGAGGGTGGTGAACTTCGTTCCGTCCTCACACGTGCGCACTATAATTTTCTCACCCTTGACCTTGTCGAGATCGAAGCAATGGAGCGGCTGGCCGAGACCCAACAATATGAAATTAGTGATGTCCACAATGTTGTTGATCGGACGCTGGCCGGCGGCCACAAGGAGGTTGCGGAGCCATTCCGGGGATTCCGAAACCTTCACACCACGGATTGTGATGCCGGTATAGCGGCCGCAACCGTCTTTGTCGATGATTTCGACAGAAGCTCCGCCGTCGGGACGATCGATGCTGAAGGCATTCTCGTCGGCAAGATGAATCTCCGGAAGGACAGCATTGCTGTCAGCGGAATAAAGCTCGCGCCACAGGTGAGCCTTCAGGTCGCGCGCGCATCCGTAATGGCTCGCCGCGTCGACACGGTTGGGAGTGAGCTCAACTTCAAGGCGGTAATCGCTCGAAACGTTGAAATATTCGGCGGCGGGGGTGCCGGGTTTCACATCCTCCTTCAGCACCATAATTCCGTCATGGGAAGTCCCGAGACCGATTTCGTCCTCGGCACATATCATTCCGAACGATTCGACACCGCGGATCTTGGACTTTCGGATATTGAATTCCTTGTCTCCGTCATAGAGGGTCGTACCCACCGTGGCGACAACCACAGTCTGGCCGGCGGCCACATTGGGGGCGCCGCACACGATCTGAACCGGTTCTTCATCGCCGAGGTCGACGGTCGTGATGTGAAGATGATCCGAATCGGGATGTTCGACACATGTCAGCACCTTTCCGATCTTAATTCCGCGAAGTCCTCCGCGGACAGACTCAACCTCTTCCACATTATCACATTCCAGTCCGAGGGATGTGAACACTGCCGCCAACTCTTTGGGGGTGTAGTTGAAATCGATATAGCGTTTAAGCCATTTATAGGATATATCCATAATCTTTAGTCGTTCGTCGTTCGGTTATTCATTTGTCAGGGTCCATATGCCTTTTCGGCGCGGGCCGCATCCGCATGCCCGGCACAAAAAAGCGATAATGGCCGAATCATTTGCAAAATTACTAAAAAATCGGCGCTTTTCACTCTATATCTGCAAAAAATATAAGATTTTCACTAAAATCAGAGATTTTGCCAATTATTTTTATTAATTTTGTATTCGGTCATTAAGCAATTTTTCAAAATTTTTCATTTTGCGATGACCGGAAGCCAATGAAGATTCACCACGAAGGGACCAACATACTGATTCTGCTTTTCATCGTGCTGCTCGCGCTCAATATTCCGGTGTGGCTGTTTTTGCCCCCGTGGATAATGCCCGCCGGCTGCTCGGCGCTTTCGTTGCTTGTATATTCTTTCGTGTTCAATTTCTTCAGGTGTCCGAACCGTGAGTTCAGGGGGGACGGCAAGAATCTTGTCGTCAGTTCGGTTGACGGAAAGGTCGTTGCCATCGAACGGGTCTATGAGCCTGAATTTCTGAAATCCGAGGCCATAATGCTCTCAGTCTTCATGTCTCCGCTCAACGTCCACGCCAATTGGTTCCCGGTCTCCGGAATCGTAAAATACGTGCGTCATCACCGGGGACGCTTCCTTTCGGCCTATCTGCCGAAGAGTTCCACTGAGAACGAACGTTCGACAATCGGCATCGAGACTTCGGACGGACAGCTGCTGACCGTCCGTCAGATCGCCGGGGCAATGGCCCGCAGGATAGTCACTTACGCCCGCCCGGGACAATTCGCAATGATCAACGAACATCTCGGATTCATAAAATTCGGTTCGAGGGTGGACATTTATCTCCCGACCGACGCCGAAATCCTGGTCGAGATCGGCCAGAAGACAAAAGGGGATCTGACCCCGATCGCCCGGCTACATCCGACTGAAAAACATAATTCATAACCCTCCGGATTTATTTCACTAAAGATCCGGCAATCTCATACTGAATTGAACATTATCCGCAGAAATATACCGAACGCAATCACCTGCCTGAACATTCTTTCGGGATGTGTCGCGATTGTGTTCGCTTTCAAATCTCAAGAAATCTTCAATGGCATTCCGGGTTGGCAGCTGTCGGCTTTGGCAATCGGCATCGCCGCTCTGGCCGACTTCTTCGACGGGTTCTCGGCGCGTATGCTCCATGCTTATTCCGAATTGGGCAAACAGTTGGATTCTCTTTCGGACCTTGTCAGTTTCGGTGTCGCGCCGGCCATGCTGGTGATGAACCTCATTCCGTTGAATCCGGAGAATCCGGCTTGGCTCCCTTGGCTGGCGCTTGTGATTCCGGTGTGCGGCGCGCTGCGTCTTGCACGCTTCAACATCGACACGCGCCAGAGTGACAGCTTCATCGGGCTGCCGATCCCGGCAAACGCAATTTTTTGGATCGGCTGGGCCGCCTATGCCACATCCAAATGGGACTGGACCCTTTCGGCCGGTCTTCTCATCCCGCTCATATTGCTCGAAGCCTATTCAATGGTCAGCAATATGCGCCTCATTTCGCTCAAATTTCACAATTTCGGCTGGAAAGGGAATGAAAAACGCTGGATTCTAATCATCATCTCACTGATTGCGATAGCATTGTGGGGGCTTAAGGCTCTTTTTCTCATCATTTTATTTTATATCCTCCTCTCTCTCGCTCCCTCACCCTCGCGCAAATAATTATGTCATATTTTTTTGCAATTATACTGATCCTCATCATTATCTGGATGTTCTTCGGTCCGCAGATCAAGCAATGGGCCAAGCGCAGAATGATGGAGAAGGTTGAAGACGCGTTCCGGGCCCAAATGGGGATGCCCTCGGCCAAAGATGAACGCAAACGCCGGCGCGAGCAGCAAAAAGCTCAGCGCCGCGAACAACGTCATTCCCGGAACCAGACCTTCCATACCGGCGCCGGATCCGGGAGATCATCCCAATCCGTCGGTGACACCCTTATTCCCCGGGAATATGCCGAGGATGTCGAATTTGTCGAATATAAGGAATTTTCGGAAACAACAACCACCGTCACTGAAGAAGCCGCCGACGGAAAGAAGAGGAAGATTGTGACCGAAAGCCAGGTCTCAGACGTGGAATATGTCGAAATAAAATCTAAGGAATAAAAGTTGAATACCTTATATATAACAGATCTTGACGGCACGCTCCTCAACAGCGATGTGGCCGTATCGGAACGTTCGGTCGAAATGCTCAACCGGGCTCTCGATTCTGGCGCGCTGATCAGTGTCGCGACCGCACGCACTCCCGCCACTCTCCATTCGCTGCTCAAAAATATCCGTTTCCGGCTTCCGATCGTGGCCATGACCGGCGCCACGCTTTGGAATCGCGATGACAACTCTTATTCAAATGTCTGCCGGTTCCCGGCCGAAAAAGCGGAGGAAGTGCTCGAGGTCTACCGAAGATTCAATCTGCCGACTTTCGTCTATACGCTTCGCGGAAACATGATGCACATCTATCATCAAGGCCCGCTCTCCGACCGTGAACGCGCCTTCGTCGAAGAACGTCTTGATTCGCCCTATAAAACATTTCATCTCTGCGACCCGGCTCTCGCATCCGTCAATTTCGGCAAAAGCGAAATCTCTTCCGACCGTGAAATCGAGATTCCGCGTCCCATAACGGATGCAATTCTTTTCTTCGGCATGCAACCGACCGTCGAGGGGCATCCGGCCTATGACGCCCTTCGCAAAATCAAGGATATTAACCCCATGATTTATCCAGACGCCAACACGCCGGAAATCACTATGATCGAGGCTTTCCCAAAGAACGCATCCAAACGAAACGGAATCCGCCGGCTCAAAGAGATGACAGGAGCTGACAGAGTCATAGTGTTCGGCGACAACATGAATGACCTCCCGATGTTTGAGGAAGCCGATCTGGCCGTGGCGGTCGAAAACGCGCTCCCCGAGGTCAAGGAGAAAGCTGACATCGTCATCGGGAATCATGATGAAGACTCTGTGGCTTCGTTCATTCTCGAGGACACATTGCGCAATTCGACTTCTCCACTCCTTACAGAACTCTGAAATGCGAAAGATCACCCTCTACGACAACCAGCGGACCGGACGGATTCTTTTTCTGTTCATCAGTGTCACGGCCATAATAGCGGTGATGCTCATAAGCAATAATCTTGTCAAAGCCCTGGCCCAACAGGAGCGTGAGAGGATGAACATCTGGGCGCAGGCGACCGAAAGGCTTGCCAAGGCGGATGCCGACGCAGACTTTGAATTTTTGCTCTCGATCATCGAACAGAACAATTCAATTCCCGTCATGGTCGCCGACGGCGATTTCAATATCATTGAATACCGCAATTTCCGGCTCCCTGACGGCACGTCTGACGAACCGGGAGCTTATGACAATCTCTCCGAACGCAACCGCGGATATCTTCTCAAACGCCTCAAAGCACCCGGAGGTGACACACCCCTCAAGGAAATGGCCTCGAAAAACGATCATTTCATAGAGGTCGAAATTTATGACAACACCTATCAATATATATATTATGAGGATTCAATCCTTCTCAAACGCCTGAGCTGGTATCCGTATATCCAACTGGGCGTAATGATCGTCCTTGTCCTTATAATATATCTTGCCGTCATCTACACCAAACGCGCCGAACAGGACCGCGTCTGGGTCGGTCTTTCCAAAGAAACCGCCCACCAGCTCGGGACTCCGATCTCTTCGCTGATGGCATGGACGGAATATCTGTCCGCCACGGGTGTCGAACCCGAAATCACACGCGAAATTGACAAGGATGTCAAGCGGCTGTCGATCATCGCCGACAGATTTTCAAAAATTGGAAGTGTCCCGGAACTTAATCTCGAATATCTGAACGATGTGCTCGTCACGTCGCTCGACTACATGAAGAACCGAATCTCCGGGAAAGTCAGAATTCAGATGAATCTCAATCCTGATGATCACGGAGTGCTTCTGTCTCGCCCTCTGTTTGAATGGGTTATGGAAAATCTCGCCAAAAACGCAGTCGACGCGATGGACGGTAAGGGCGAAATCGATATAACTTCCGGAACAGACGGCAAAATCGCATGGATCGAGGTCAGGGATACCGGCAAAGGCATCGCGAGAAAAAATTTCAAGACTGTTTTCAATCCCGGCTACACAACAAAAAAACGCGGGTGGGGACTCGGCCTGACACTCGTCAAAAGAATAATCGAAGACTATCACGGCGGCAAGATATTTGTCAAAGCCTCGGAATTGGGCAAGGGAACAACCTTCAGAATCGAACTTCCACTCTGTTCGTAAGCTGTGAGCACATCTCATTAAAGAGCTTATCTTATAAAATAAGTTAAGAAATGAAGAACACCCTTGAATTAAACCAACGGCTGACCACGCGCCTTAGCCAACAGCAACTCCGGTTCGTGAAAATTCTGGAAATGAACGAACGGGAACTGGAAGAGGCTGTCGAGCGCGAACTGGAAGAAAATCCCGCTCTGGAGACGTCTGAGGAATCCCGCGAGAATCAGCCTGCAGAAAGCGGCGAGCAGTCTCCGGCTCCGGGGTTTCACAATCCCTCGTTCTATAGTTCCGGAAGACAGACACAGGACGAGGATAATGCTTTCTTCTCGCCCGGAAACGACACCGATTCGCTGGCCACGGTCCTCACACGCCAGATTGCAGAACAAAAGGTTGATCCGGAAATAGCTTCGGTTGCCGACTATATAATCGGGAATCTTGACAGCAACGGCTACCTCACCCGGTCTCTACCGCAGATTATTTCAGATCTCGCAATTAATCAGGACATTATAATCGATAATAAAACTGCGCGTGAAGCTCTTGAGCTCGTGCGGAGTCTCGAGCCGGCCGGGATCGGCGGAAATAATCTTGCCGAAACGCTTCTGCTTCAGCTCAAACGCCTCCCACCCTCGACCGAACGTGATGACGCAATAGCAATCATTTCTGACTATTTCAGAGACTATTCAATGCGTCTCGCACATAAAATAATCTCCGGCCTCCACATTTCGAGAGAACGTCTCGACGCGGCCAATGATCTCATTCTCACCCTCAATCCCAAACCCGGCGCCGCGTTCGGAAGTGCCAACGAACAGGCTCTCGCGGTGAATATTCCTGATTTCAACATCACCGAAACCGACGGTGAGCTATCTCTCCAATTCAACAACAGAATCCCGGAGCTTGAAATCGAACAATCCTTCCGCGAGGCTATGCGCGGACTTGAACATCGCCGGGGACGCCACCGCAAAGGATCGGAGTTCGTCATTTCCAATTATAACGACGCCAAGGATTTCATCTCGCTCATGAAGCGGCGCCGCGACACGATTATGAGCGTCATGACGGCCATTCTTGACTTCCAGAAAAAATATTTCCTCACAGGTGACGTCTCGGCCTTGCGGCCGATGACTCTTAAAGACATAGCAAAAGAAACCGGCCTTGATATTTCTGTCATCTCACGCGCGACCACCAACAAATATGTCTCTCTCCCGGACGGCGAGATCCTTCCACTCAAATTTTTCTTTATCAACGATGTTTCTCCTCGAAACACACACGGACGTCAGGACACGGAAACCGACACACCCTCCAGCCGGCTCATAGAGAAAATGATAACGGATCTTGTTGACGCCGAAGACTCGAGACATCCGTTGAGCGATGAAAAAATCCGTCTGGAGCTGCTTTCAAAAGGTTATGACGTTTCGCGGCGCACGATTGCAAAATACCGCGACCGCGCCGGAATCCCTATCGCCCGTCTCCGCCGCCGGCTCTGAGCTCTTTCATCATCCTGCCATCCTTAAGGTCCTTAAACTCCCTCAACTCCCTAAACTCCTTAAACCCCTTAAACTCCCTATTCTCCCTGACTCTCTAAATCAAAATTCCAACCTTTTTGCAAAAATATTTGGTTATCCCACAAATAATGATTAACTTTGCAAATCGGTTTACGTCAGCTCTCAAAGTTGGCGTTTCGAATGTTCTAAAACTTTGTTCAAATAAAAAATGGCAACCAACCCCAATAATCAGGAACAGAACGCAATCGACAACCTAAACGATCAGCTTACATCCGTAAGTGAGCGCGTTGCTAAAAATAAGAAAGTCATTTACTGGACCCTCGGAATCATAATCCTCATCGGCGCCTGCTGGTGCGGATGGCTTTGGTTCTATCAGACTCCGCGAGTGAATGATTCTGTCAATGCATACGACCAGGCAATGACAAAAGCAATGGACGGCGATTCAATCGCAGCCATTGAATTTGCAAAAGTGGCTGATAAATTCAGCGGCACGGACGCTGGCAATGTCGCCGCCCTTCAGGCCGCTCAGGCTTACTACCGCCTCGGAAAATACAACGAAACCGTAAAATATCTCAATAAGTTCTCCACTAAGGAGGAAGTTTTGAGCGCTCAATCAAAGGTTCTTCTCGGTGACGCTTACGTCAACCTCAAAAAATATGATGACGCAATCAAATGCTATAATCAGGCTGTGAAGGAAGCAACCGGCAATGAACAGATCGTCCCGATGGTTCTCTGGAAAGAAGCGAATGTATATGACGCCCAGAAGAAATATCAAGAAGCTCTTGGATGTTACGAGCAAATCAAAGCTGCTTTCCCCGCATACACATTCGGCAACGGAATGACACCCGATGCCTACATCGCCCGCGAGAAAGCACGTCTCGGCAAATAAGCATCCGCCACGCAAAGATTATATTTTCCATAAAATAATAAAACACCTTTGCTATTTTATGTAAAGGGCCGGCGCATGCTGCGTCGGCCCTTTCCTTTTGATTATAATGAATATTTGGATCAAAATCGCTCTCGTAGCGGTCTCAGGGGGCTTCGGTGCCGTCTGCAGATTCTTCATTGAGACCTGGCTCAAAGCCACACCGATGGGCTTCGCAACTTGGGTCATAAATTCGCTTGGCTGCTTTCTGATCGGTGTGTTTGCCGGGTGGCTCGTTAACGCCGATTGCGGCTGGAGCGAAAATGCACGAACAGCATTCGCGCTGCTGACAATGACCGGTTTCTGCGGAGGATTCTCTACATTCTCCAGCTTCACGCTTGATTGTGTGAAATATTATGAAAACGGACACTTCCTTATATGGGTGATCTTTGCCACGATGACCATATTTGTCGGCCTGTTCGGTTGCGCAATCGGCTATTACATAGGTAAACACCTATGATTCAAGATGTATGTATTCCATTCGTTCCTAAAACTATTTAATAGGGTATAAAACAATAAGAGCGCGTCCCACAAATTTATGGAACGCGCTCTTACTGTTTCTATTACTAAGTTGAGAGCTGATAATCAACCAATCACCTGTATCAGCCAATAACTTATCATCAGTTACAACTTTTTATCAGATACAACTTAGTATCAGTTACAACTTAGTATCAGCTAACAGCTTATACCCCGTCATTATCTTTATCATAGAAATGACTGAGGGATGACTGTTAATTATCAAGATTTATGATTTCATAATTCTTTGAACCGAGACCGATAGCGGCGGCATGATCGATCGTGTGAAGACCATGCCGGCTCGTGATGCGCTCGATGAGCGGAGCATTGTCATTCCCTTCGGACGGTTGCATATTGAAAATTATATCACAGCATGCCTTGTCGAGGGCAACGGGGTCTGTAGAAGCCAAAATGCCGTAATCCGCGAGTTTGACTTCCTCCGGGTGCGCTGCACAGTCACAATCGACCGACATATTATTCATAATGTTAATATAGACTATGTTATCACCGAAATAATCGGCTACACCTTGAGCTGCCGAAGCCATTGATTCAAGAAATTTATCCTGTTCCGCTATGTTCGACCAAAGTCCTTCGACGCTATCCATTTTGCCGGCTGAGTGAATGTAAGCCTTTCCGTCAGCAGACGCAACACCGATGCTTGCATTCTTCAACGCGCCGCCATATCCTCCCATTGCGTGCCCCTTGAAGTGTGAGAGATTGACCATATAGGTATATCGGGGAAGGTGATTTCCGACTATGTCATATTTTATATGACGGCGGTCTCGCACAGGGATCCTCATCTGGCCCTCTTCATCCATGAGATCAACCGGAGCGATCGAATCATACCCATGATCGTGAACGGTCTGCCAATGGGCTTCAAATGTGTTGCGCTTGCCGTCGTATGCCGTGTTGCATTCCACGATCGTACCGTGGACCGTATCCACCAGGGCCTTTATGAGCGTAGGCTTAAGATAATTGGGATTTCCGGCCTCACCTGTGCTTATTTTCACTGCCACCCTGTGGCCGTCTGCCGGACGTCCCAAAGCCTTGTATATCTTCACAAGAGCTTCCGGAGAGATTTCGCGGGTCATAAAGACTTTAGACTGTGCACCGGCCGTAATAAAAGCCGAGATGACACAGATCATCACTAAAAATTTCTTCATTTCTTTATATGAATTAGATTATAGAATGTCAGTTTCTATCTTGAATTAGATTAGAAAATGCCTTTTCCTATCTGCGGCGGTGTTTGTGACGGAGCCAGAAATGGATGAGAGAGCGGGCATGAAGGCGTCCGAGCCGCGAAAAGGGGCTTCGCCGCGTGGCGCGGCGCCAATCGTGGATGATAGTGAATTGAGGGAGATAGTCAATCGTCAGACCCGCTTCCCTCACACGCGCGCAATAGTCCGCATCTTCAGGACCATAAAAAATCTTGTCGTCAAGAGGTCCAACAGCCTTATATGTTGAACGCCGCATCATCTGGCATGCCCCTATGACATACCATGGATGAGTTTTCTTCATTTCCTCTCTTTCCGAAGACAATTCATGTCCCGGCCTGAGCACATGGGCCAGCTTGATCCGTAGTCCGGGATATGGTTTGGCGCTTGATTGCAGTTCTCCGTCGGGAGACCTGAGAGCCGGCGCACAGATTCCGCAATCCGGATTTGCCGCAATATATTTACGCATCCCGTCAAGGGCCTCGGAATTCACTATCGTGTCATTGTCCAGAATCAGCAGCAAATCGCCTTCAGCCGCTTTAAGACCCACGTTCCGGCCTCCGGCCACTCCAAGATTTTCTTTTAGAGTTATAACTTTTATCTGTGACGAGATGCCGTTATGCAGCTTGAGCCATGCCGAGATTTCAGCCTGAGTGTCATCTGTTGATCCATTGTCGACGATGATAACTTCCGTGTCACGACGCTCCTCAAGATAGGGGTTCAATGACTCCAGAACCCTCATCGTGTGGACACGCTGATTGCAGGTGAGAATGACGATGGAGAGTGTCATTTATGGAAAAGTTTGATTCGCAAGGCTTTGAAGGCCGCTGAAAATTCAGAGAACGATGTGAATCTTCGGAGTTGCTTCCAAATAAACTTCGGATTTATAAAGAAGCTCAGGTTGTTTCGGAATAACATCCGCTCCATTTCATCAGCAGATATATTCGGAAGATTCAGGATCGAGTCGTGCTGGACATCCGTCGGACGGTAATCTCCTCCTTTTATCCAGCCGTTTTCCTTACAGATTTTATAATATTCCGTTCCGGGGAATGGAGAGACTATATTGAACATGACCTGATCAACGTCGAGCCGCTTGGCCTCCCTCAATGTGTGCCTGACCGTCTCCCGGGTCTCAAGCGGAGACGAGCCGATGAGAACGTTGAGTTTCACCGGAACTTTATATTTATTGAGCAAATCGACAGCGCGATATATATCCTCGGGGGTTATACCTTTCTTTATATATTCCAGAATTCCCCGGTCGAAAGATTCAATACCTAAATCGACATACAGGCAACCGCTTTCACCCAATAGTTTGGCAATCGGTTCGGTAATGGCGTCTACGCGAGCCTGACAGCCCCACACGATTCCGTGTTTGCGCATGATCCGGCATATTTCGGCAGTTCTTTCTTCGTTCCAGATGAAATTATCATCCATGAATCCAATAGCCTTATATCCTTGTGAAGCAAGCATATCAACCTCACGCTCAATGCTTTCTATCGAGCGGAATCCGATATTTGGCTTACGGTCCGGGTGATCCCGGCGGAATTCGATTTCGCGCGCGAATGTCAACGACGAAGGCACACAATATATGCAGCGGAATGGGCAATTTCGCGATGTGAACATTGTTGTGTAAGGGCCTGTCTTGAGCTTCGGATTGTGATAGACGCGTCCTTTCAGAAGGTCACGAGCCGGGAAAGGGAGCGCATCCAAGTCCTTATTCAAAGGACGGGACGGATTGTTTCTCACTTTCCCATCTTCATCCATATAGCTCAAACCGCGGACATCTTCTAATTTTTTCTTTAAAGCCGCGGGCTCACCGACACTGTTCTTAATGGCACCAAGCAATTCGATCAGAGTCAATTCCGGTTCTCCCCTCACAATGAATACATTCTTATCCACCAGAGCCTTGGTTATATAATGTGTCGCACCGGGACCGAGCAGAATTACGGGTTTGTCGGGATGATATTTCCTTATATGCCTGATCGCCTCAAGATCGGATTCGAGAGAAAGATTGACGGTCCAAATGGAATATGCATCCGAGCTGTCCTCCTGCAAAAATCTGTCAAAATCGGGAGCTGAAGAAGGATCAAAGACGAAGTCTTCAAGTTCTGCGTCCCAGCCTCCAAGTTCTCTCACAGCCGCGGCCGCAGTCAGCTCATATATATTTATCATCGGATAGACCACACGCGTGCATCCGGCCGAACGCTCGGCCGGAAACTTATGGTCATAACACGGCGGTATAAGGAATGTCAGTTTCATAACGTAATAACGATTTTTATACGGCTGTTATTGCTCATTCCGCAATCGACTTGAAGCCGGCATAAAGATTACCTGAGAAAATATAGTCCACTTGCCATAAAAATTCTCCATATGCTATAAAAAAATAGCAGACAACTTTCACAAGTTATCTGCATACGTGCGAATCAAATTTTATTTCTACAAACCTAACATAAACGATTTAGTCGTCAATTTTTAACTTTTATACACCTTTATACTAACCTTGTAATTTCTTCTTTGTTCCATTCATTGCCCGCTCTCTTGCGGACATCCATCCCATCCCGGGGTCCTATGAATTTCACCTATCCTGTAAAATCTTTTCTACCTTATATGGAAGCTGAGTTTGAGCCTTAACAAATGCCAGCTTCAATATTATCTGCAGCATGTAAGAATTTACTTATTTATCCTTGAGCAGGAGTTGTAAATTTTATCGGATATCAGTTCTTCTGATTTCGACAATGCAAAATTACAACATCTGCAAGAGTTTTCAAAACAATATTTTATCTTTATAAGGTCAAATATAGATAAATAAAAATTCTTATCACTGTAAATCAATATTTTAAAAAATGTCAATAAAGATCATGATATAGTCGCTATATAGCACCTGTCAAGCATGGCGAAGTCGGCTATTGCTCCGTTTTACGCCCGATTTCCATGACATTCTTATCGAAATTTGTCCGGTCGATAGCCTTGTTCCGCATACGCGTCCGATAAGCATAGACCGTGCTGACACTGTAGTTGAGAATCTGCGCGATGCGCGTGGATTCCTCGACGCCTAACCTCACCAGACCGTATATTCGGATTTCCGGTGCAAGTTCATGCGAGGCCCCGAGACTGAATCGTTCCTCGGGACGGAGCAGCTCGTTTATATTTTCGATAAAGTCAGGATATATATCGAGGAAGGCAGAGTCAAAGACCTTATAGAATTCATCATTCTCGTCGGCGGCGAATTTTCCGGACTTGATCATCCGCAACAATTCATCACTCTGTCCGGAGGAAATTTTTCTCGTGACCAATTTCTGAAGCGAGTCGAGACGGGTCGCATAGGTGGACGTCAGACCGATGAAGTGCCCGATATATGACTCCTGCATATTTGCCGTCTGGGCGAGCTTGCGCGTATTTCGCCGCGAACGCCTGATCATTCTTCCGAGAAAGACACATAACGCCGTGGTCAGAAGCAAAAGGAAGGTCACCAACAGGAAATATATCATCAGCTCGTCTCGCGAAGCATTGATTTTCTCTCTGTAAGCCTCGTCAATCATCGGAAGCAAAGCCGCTATCGACACGGTCCTCATCCTGACATTTCCCGTCGTCGCATCTTCGAGTGCGAAATTGATATACTTAAAGGCGTCGTTCAATTCCCCTTGCTGGTATAGCCATTCAGCAAGAGCCGGAAGTGCATAACCATCCTTGACACACCCCTTGATGTCCGACATAGCGGCCTTTGCAAGATAAGAGGCATAGGCAGTCGGATCCCCCTCATTGCGGCTGACGATTCCGAGCTGAAAGGCCGCCATGCCGTAAAGATTGGATTCTTCCGGAAGCGACGCGCACAGTTCTTCAAGCAGCTTTTTGGCATCCTTGTTCATGCCGCGCTGGACATACCTCTCGGCGATATAGAATGTCCGCGTCGGATCTGAAGCCGGCAGGTTGTTGATCAATGAATCGTCATATTGGATGTAAAGATTCGTGTAATCATTGAAAAACTGCCGGTCTCCCTCGACATATGTCCGCATATATCCGTACAGTTTCCGTCCGGCAAGCCAAAGGGAGATCTTCATGTCGCGCGTTTCGGCGGACTGAGCGATCGAATTGAACTCGGCCACCGCGCGGGTGAAGATGCCGGAGGTGCTCAGCGCATTTATCCGCGCGATATGGCTGTTGAACTCTTCACTCTTGTTGCCGGATTGTTCCGCGAGCCGCAAGGCATGTTCGGAATATGTGAGGGCCGAATCGGCGCGGACCGGCAGATAAGCCTGGGAGATTCCGATTGCGTACCGCACTCTCCGGACTAAATTTTCAGCCGGCAGCTCTCTGTATGCTGTCTTAAGCGAGTCTATATGCTTCATCTTGTCGCGCATATAGATATCCGCCGACCCCATCACGTGATTCAGGCGCGTCAGTTCCGCTTCGGGCAGATCGACCTTTCCGCCTTTCGCTTTCACGAATCCGGGCGAGAGAAGCATTATGACCAGCATAACCGTGACGGCAAGGTTCCGGCCCGGAGAAATGTAAGAAATGCTCTTCATTTTGCAATGCAGGTTATGGATTTTGATGCAAAGTTACAAATTTTTTTGTAATTTTGCGCACATGAATACTCCCGCTCAAAAATCTCAGCGCAGACTGATGGTCATCATCAATCCAATCGCCGGCACCCGTGCCGGCACAAACACTATAGACACGATTGAGGATGAAGCGAATAGGCTGCGGTATACTGATGACAGGGGTGACGCGAGAGCTTACCACATCGACTTGCGGTTCACGCAACATCCCGAGCACGCCGTCGCTCTTGCCCGCGAAGCCGTCGAAAAAGGTTATTATGGCGTCATCGCATGCGGAGGCGACGGGACCGTGAATGAAGCCGCCAGAGGTGTTTGCGGATCGCAGACAGCTCTCGGAATCATACCGCTTGGTTCAGGGAACGGATTGGCCCGGCACCTTGGCGTCCCTCTGACCATTCCCGGAGCATTCAAAGTGATCGCAGAAGACAGAATCTTGGCTTCGGATTATGCCACAGCAAACGGGCGCCCGTTTTTCTGCACCTTCGGTGTCGGTTTTGATGCTGAAGTCACCGATAAATTCGCCAAACTCCCGGGACGCGGGCTGAAAACATATCTTAAGGCTGTATTTGAAGAATATCTCAACTACAGCGCCAACACATACACAATCATCGCCGACGGGCGCCGGCTGACAGAAAACGCCATGCTCGTGGCCGTTTGCAACGCCTCGCAATATGGCAACAACGCATATATCGCGCCCGACGCCTCGATCAAGGACGGCCTTCTCGACGTCACGATCATGCATCACGGAAATCTCCTCGAAAATACAGTCGCGGCCATGGAGATGCTTTCGGGAATGACGGGAAAAACAACGTCGGCAACAACATTCAAGACCCCTTCGCTCAAGATTATACGCAACGAAGCCGGCGCGGCCCATTTCGACGGCGAACCGGCTTTTATGGAAAAGGAAATAGAAATCCGTTGTCATCATCAGGCGCTACATCTCTTCTCGACCTCCAAAAAGCACAAAATGCTCGCGATCATGTCGCCGGAAATCCCCTTCCTGTCCCCTATGATTCTGACAGTCCGCGATCTCAGATTCAAACTCTATAATCTCCTCACGAATCTATAGCATTTGCTTGAGGACCTGAACGCCCCTAAACTCCCTAAACCACTTAAAATGAAGAAAACGTCATATAGGATTGCAACTCTTTCAAACGGGATGAGAGTCGCCCTCCGTCACACTCCCGATTCGCTCGTCAGCTATATCGGAGTGGCCGTCAATGCCGGGAGCCGGGATGAAAAGCCTGACCGATACGGACTTGCCCATTTCGTTGAGCACACTATTTTCAAGGGCACGGAGTCCAGAAAATCATGGCATATCTCGAACCGGATGGAGAGCATCGGAGGCGAGCTGAACGCCTATACTTCAAAAGAAGAGACAGTCATTTACACCAGCGCTCCGGCCGGCAACGCAAAGCGGGCAATCGAACTGCTCCACGACATTGTCTCAAACTCCATTTTCCCTATTTCTGAAATCAGCAAGGAGAAGGAGGTCGTCATTGAAGAAATCAACTCATATCTCGATTCTCCGGCCGATTCTGTATATGACGAATTTGAGGAAATGATCTATGCCGGATCGGGATTGGCTCACAATATATTGGGCACCAAAGAGAGCGTCCGGAACTTCAGATCCGAGGATTGCCGTGAATTTCTGACAGATTGGTATACCGCCGCCAATATGACCGCATATATCGCCGACCCGACAGATCCTGACCGTCTGATCACGCTGATGGAAAAATATTTCGGATCGCTCAGAAGCTCCGGCGAGCGCCACCGGCGGATTCAGCCGCCCCCGTGTCCGGGGTTCAACCGAATCATAGACCGCCACGGTCATCAGGCTCACACAATTATGGGAATCAGGCTCTTCGGCCGAAAGGACCCGAGACGCTTCCCTCTCTTTCTGCTCAACAATTATCTCGGAGGGCCGTGCATGAATTCTCGTCTTAACCAAGAAATTCGCGAAAAAAGAGGACTCGCCTATACGGTCGATTCCTCCGTCGGTCTGCTTTCGGACACAGGCCTTATGCAGATTTATTTTGGATCCGATCCTGAATCCTCGGACAAATGCGTCCGCATCGTGAGGAAGGAATTGGAAAAACTTGCTGCTGAAACAATATCAGACAGAAAATTCGAGACAATAAAAAATCAATATTGCGGACAGCTGCTCGTCAGCTCCGATCATAGGGAAAGCACAGCCATGTCAATGGCGAAAAGCCTTCTCTATTACGGAGAAATTCACGATATCCCCTCCATGACCGAACACATACGCGCGATCACCCCGGGAGATTTCCGTGAGATAGCGGAACTGATAGCTTCAAGCCCGTTGGCCCGTCTGACCCTAAAATAAGATTCAATCATGAAAATCGCCAATATAGAATTAGGGCACCGTCCGGTCATGCTCGCGCCTATGGAGGATGTGACCGATGAATCCTTCCGCCTTATTTGCCGCGAACAGGGCGCCGCAATGGTGTATACGGAATTTGTGTCGGCCGAAGCGCTTATCCGTGACATAAAATCAACAACACGGAAACTGCAGATCAACCCCGGAGAACGCCCCGTCGCAATTCAGATCTACGGGCGCGAAGCCGAGGCAATGGTCGAAGCGGCAAAAATCGTCGAACAGGCCGGACCGGACATACTAGACCTCAATTTCGGTTGTCCGGTGAAGAAAGTCGCCCATAAAGGCGCCGGCGCCGGAATGCTGCGCGACATTCCCAAATTATTGGACATCACCCAAAAAGTCGTCCAATCCGTCAGCATCCCCGTCACGGTCAAGACTCGCCTCGGGTGGGACGCCGAAAACAAGATCATAACCGAACTCGGGCCCCGCCTTCAGGATTGCGGAATCAAGGCACTGACGGTCCATGGCCGCACGCGCTCACAGATGTATACCGGATCCGCCGACTGGACTCTGATCGGAGAACTGAAATCAGATCCGCGCATGGAAATTCCAATCATCGGGAACGGTGACATAACCTCAGCCGAAGAAGCTAAAGAGGCTTTTGAAAAATATGGGGTGGACGGAATCATGATCGGCCGCGCAGCCTTCGGCGCCCCATGGATTTTCCGGGAAGTCAGGGAATATCTCGACACCGGAACTTACACCCCATTGACGGTCTCTGAAAAAATGGCCTTACTAAGGAGACAGATCGACGAAAGTATCGCCCGGATCGATGAATACCGCGGAATCCTCCACATCAGGCGCCACCTCGCCTCTTCTCCTCTATTCAAAGGCATACCCAATTTCCGCGAAACCAGAATCCGGATGCTCCGAGCGACAAAACGTGACGAATTGGAAGAAATTCTCGACCGGACCGAAAAAATACTTTTAGAGCCAATTTCGTAAAAATGGGTTCTTAGAGCCAATATAACACTCTCTTAAACAACAATGCAAAAAAATAACAACCAGCTGATTTTTACGACCCTTTTCTTCGCGGTGGCCTTCTGTATCCTGAATCCTTTCGCCGCCTCGGCGACAGAGAACATCAAGGACGCCGCCTCATTGCCTGAATACAATTTTGAGGTTGGCAACTTTCATGAAATCAGCATTCAGAATAATGTCAATGTCGTCTACACACATTGCTCCGACACGATCGGACGCGTGAGCTATAAATCCCTGCCCGATTTTGAAGACGCCTTCATCTTCACCAACAACAAGGGATGTCTGAAAATCCAGGTTCAGACCGACGACCTCGGCAAACCGGACCTCCCGACAATATTTATTTCGTCCAACAACCTTGAGAAAGTGGAGAACTATTCAGATTTCAACGTCAGGATCGAATCCAACATCAAGGCCGATAGATTCATAGCCTCATTGATCGGCAACGGCTCAATCGTCGTCAGCGACGTTGACGCCACAAATGTCAACGCGAAGATCACGGCCGGAATGGGGACTATAATCATATCGGGAGAATGCACAAACGCCGATTTCCGGCTGACAGGAACCGGCACCATACAGGCCGACATGCTCAAGGCCTCAAACGTCAACTGCCGGATCCTCGGCGGAGGCTCAATTTCAACCTATCCTCTTCGGACCCTCAGTGTTCGCGGAATCGGCTCTACCCGAATCCGCTATCGCGGCCAACCCACGATAAAACACCGCGGCGGCGGCAAGCTCATTCCCATCGACTAAAGCCCCCACTCGCACCGACAAAAAAACCTTGCGCCGACTAAAAGCCCACCGGCCCGGCTAAAAGCCCGTCCAGCGCGAAGCCAATGACGCCGCGAGCGGAAGCGAGTGGTCTCTCAAACGAAGCTTCCTTTCCACGCGAAGCCAATCGTACCGCGAGCGGAAGCGAGTGGTCTCCAACAAACGAGCGGAAGCGAGCGCTCTTAACCTCAAAACCCAACCTCATGGACCTTAAACTTCAGACAGCCCGGACCCTCAAATGGAACGCAATTGACCGCGTGGCCACACAGGTCCTCTACGCCGTTGTCGGAGTTGTCCTTGCCAACATCCTCTCGCCGGAAGAATTTGGTCTCGTGGGCGTATTGCTCATCTTCCAAGCCTTTGCCACTATTCTCGTCGACTCCGGATTCGGAGCCGCACTGCTGCGCGAAAAAGACCCGACCCAACAGGACTACTCGACAGTCTTCTGGTTCAACCTTATCGTCAGCCTCGCAATCTACGCCATCCTCTTTGCCGGCGCCCCGCTGATAGCCGAAATTTTCCAAGGGCAACAGAAACTTATACCGATGTCAAAAGTCATGTTCCTGACCTTTGTCATCAACGGCGCCGCTATCGTACAGGTCAACCGCCTGATGAAAAAAATGGACGTCCGGATGATAGCCGTATCCAATTCCGCCGGACTCATAATCAGCGGAATAGCCGCAATCTGGCTCGCACTGCGCGGTGCCGGCGCCTGGGCGCTTGTATGGCAAAACATAATCCTCGCCTCCGTCAAAACCCTCACGCTCTGGTCCACAGGCCATTGGCGCCCGTCGCTCTGCTTCTCCAAAGCCACGATCCGGAAAATCCGCGCCGTAGGATTCAGCGTCTTCTCATCCTCACTACTGAACACAATTTCCCTCAATATCTACAACTTCGTCATCGGCGCTTTCTATAACATCGTCTCCTTAGGCGTCTATACCCAGGCCGACAAATGGTCGAAAATGGGCTCCGCTTCACTTTCCCAGATTCTCACCTCCTCATTCGTTCCCCTCCTCTCCAAAGTTCAGGACTCCAAAGAGACATTCCACCGTTATGTCGACAAGACCGGACGCTTCACCGCCTTTATCCTTCTGCCCGCCATGACCTTGCTCGCTGTCATGGCCGAGCCGCTCTTCCACCTCCTTTTCGGCAACAAATGGGACGCCGCCATTCCGCTCTTCAGCATCCTCTCCGTCCGCGGAATATTCGTTGTGCTCATCTCCTTATACAGCAATTATCTCCTTTCACTCGGGAAAGCACGGAACCTATTCGCATCCGAAGCCGTCAAAGACACCTTAATATTTGTCGCGATTCTGGCGACAATCTTCCTTCGCGACATCACATGGCTCATAATCGGCCAGCTTTGCGCCAGCATAGCGACATGGATCCTCCTCATTCCGCTGACCTCCCGCTCACTGGGCATGCCCTCACGGAGATTGCTCACCCCGCTCCTTCCCTTTGCGCTCGCCTCGGTCGCTTTGGCGGCCGTCGCTTTGGCAATCAACAATCTCGTCCCGCCGATCCTCGACTCCCGGATCTTCAACAACGGATTCATCCTGCTTCTCCAACTCATCGGCGGAGCCGGAGTCTACCTACTCCTGCTCCGGCTCATGCGCACACCCGAACTCCCCGAAGCTCTCACCTACCTTCTCGGACGCTTCCGCCGTCCTAAAACCTAACAAGCCGCCACAACGGCCTTTCTCCCGACAAATGTACTTGTCGACCCGGCTTAAACTACCCCATTTGAGACAAGAAAAAGCGATGTCCCCGACCCTATCCGGACCGGGGACATCGCTTTTACTTATGACGAGAAATCACAATCTCTTCGGAAGAGATACTAATTTCGATACAAAATTACTAATTTTT
>CAYQQG010000019.1:0-21523 GCA_964419535.1 uncultured Sangeribacter sp. | reverse complement strand
TTCTGCCTCCGTTTTCAATTCCCAATGCTTCATCCACCCTTGAGCGATCCCGAACGTAGTTAATCCAGAAAGAGCTGTAAACATAGAGTTAGATTTCCCTCGTCCATAAGTCAAAGGAGCCGCAATGCCGTCAACCAGATCAGGATTCTTATAAGGTTGCTTCAAATTGCGTCCGATAGACATTGCAAGAGCCGATTTAGATAGTCCAAGAAAAAGGCCGGCACCAATCAGCAGAAGCAATTCATCACGGTATTTCTCACAATAGCCCTCCAATCTTTCTGCAAAAGTCTCGCCATGATTCTCTCCGAGAATGAACGGCAAAATCTTGTCGCGGTTTTCCTCATGGTCAAATAGCGCAAGAGCCAGAAAATAATCATTTATCGTCTCTTTGAGCCAATCCACAACTTCCTCCAATTTACTCTGCACCGAGGAAGAGAGTTTGTCGAAGGTGATATTCTGAGGATCTACATTCTCATCATAGCAGATTCCGACAAACCTTTCAGCCGCCTCTCTCATGACTATTTGCAAATTATAAGTCATGGAGTGTTCGGCAGAAAGACGCTGTATTAAATAGGCTTTTGCGGATTCTATATCCTTTTCTGTCGGTTGTTTCATGCAGTCTTAGTGTTATTGGCTGTCGCTTGCTTAACCTTAATCTGATAAAGCATATCGGCGGTCTGTTCCTCCTTCTGTTCCCTTATAATACGCTCCCATTCGCCAACCGAAGTATATTCCGGCGCACGTTCCGAAGCGGTCTGCTTAGATATAAATCCGGCATTCACTCCCGTAGCTAAATCTGACATCACAGCGCTCTCGTTAATATGCACATAAGGTTTAATCCAATACTTCATAGGAAGATTGGCGAAATTGATAGTCTTTTCTTTCTCTACACCATAACCGAAGGAGAAAATTCGCACCATGTCATTGAGGAATGGTTGCCACTCTGCGGCATCCGACATCGCTTTTTCAAGGGCAGGGGAGTAGAGCATCTTCACAGCCACACCCGGTAAATCGCCACTATGCACCTCCGGAGGAATAACGGCAAAAGACTGCTCATAAATCATTTTATATAGCGTGTCAAGTTGCTTATGATAACTCTCCGATGCAGATTGAGATTGCAACATAGAAGCTTTGTCGTCCGGACCCATAGAGATTGTACGGACCGTTCCATTGAGATCATGCTGAAAATCGTAATTTTCTCCCTCTCCCTGGAGTATCAACGTCGGTACACCGAACGCCTGATTATTCTGGGCCATTTGAGAAAATGACATATCGTAAGCATCGCAACTGTCCTGCGACGGCATCCAGCATGGCCCGTCCTCATTACGCTTATAGGCCACCGGCACAAACGGGAATCCATGAAGTTTGCGCTCCACCACTGAATAACCCTGCGCTCCCAATGCGCCCAAAAACCTCTCCCATACGTTCTGATATTTCTCCCCGGTCTTTTTCAGCCGGGTCAAATATTTCTCATCCCAAATCTCGAGCCATTCCACGACTATCTCTCCATTCTCATCATAATCGTAAAACGAGCGGGCAAAAAGTTTCAGCCTCCCCCGGTTGTCAAAATGAGGATAAAGAGTAGATCCGGTCTTAAAAGAATACGTCTGCCAACCGAAAACGCCATTTTCAATAAACCCCACACAAGCGCAATCGGCAGTGATCTTCTCCGACATTACGCTCTCAAAGAATGCAATCTCACTATCCTTTGCAAGCCACCCCTCCCGCCAATCATTATAATCGGTCTGCTGCTCATCTGTAGGCTTGGCAGTGTTCAGTTCAAACTGAATATCATTACCGGTTTCATGAATGGTCTGCTTCAACGCAATTATCTGCTGAAATGCAAAAGCATAACGAGGCACACATTCACGGTAAACTTTACGGTAAGTCTTCCCCGTATCATTACCGTCTTTATCCAGAATAGGCTCCTCCCCCTCTCTGTAAATGTCGGGATATACAGTTGGGTCATTGATAATATGACCCGAAGGATAATACATCCTTAGCATATCCAGCTGTGTCAGCACATTGGAAATCAGCAAATCGGCAGGCATCACCGGCTCATTCTCAGAGCTGAAAGATGCGCCATGAGCGAGATAGCCATTCGGACGCACAATTCGCCACGGCCTCTTGGTTTTTATATTTCTTGGATTCATACTCTATATTTTGCAGGGTTTACATATTTCATAAGTCTCGGCTTTGTGTGTTTCTTCCCTTTTATTCCGAAAATGCGGACCATAAGAATAGCCTCTATGAAGTCAGGAGAATGCTTAGTATATCTTTTCATCTCCTTCTTCTTGATTATCTGCCATGCCCGGTCGCTCTGGTCTGTATCTTGTCTTATGGCTTTACGTTCAAGGTTCAGGATCTGTTCCAACGGCACATTCTCATACCCGTTGCCCGAAAATTTTAACTTCAGCAAATACGGATTAATGGAATATTCCCCTTTTATGAAGCCTTCAGCAAACTCATAGGCGCATTGGCTCTTGATGTCTCCATATACATATTTAAGGGAAGGATCAACCGCGCCTTTCGGCACAAATGGAACAGCCCTCGGAAAAGCGTTTTTGAATGTCTGTCCGACTCCGGGGAGGTCATACGCAAAATTTTCCTCCCTCACTTGCCATTGCCGGAGTTTAGCCTTCACGGTCATAGCTGCGTCTATCAATCCGATCCGGCATACGAAAATATCGTCAATGTGATTTCCGATCCATTTAACAAGCACAAGATTATCCCCTCCATCTCCGGCCACGTCACAAGTTGCCCGAAGTTGATTGTCGCCAAACTGATAAGGATTCTTATAAAAAGCGTCCATGTGTACCAGCTTGATTATATCATCCCCGGCGCTCTTAAATTTCCAGTTGCCGTCAAGGTCGCGGGCGCGTTGCTCATCCGATTGGTTGACAAGGTTTGCAAGATAGGTGGGATCAGAACTCATAAGAGCCACATTGTCGGCAAGCCGAGCCTCCACAAATGCCACTGACTTAATGAAAAGGTCCTGAGGTGTGCCATATCGCTCATACTCCGGCTTCCAATATGTATCAATGATTTCCTTACACTGCTCGTAGACTTCCTCGCGCGTATCTCCCCAATAGATAGTGTCGGGGGTGTCGCCGTCCATAAAGCAATAGCGCACCTTGCCGTCTCGCTCCCTTATCGGCAATCCGTCCTCACCAATCCACCAATCAATGAACTTTGCTACCCACGAGTCAGGATCAGGGTTACAAGTGCCGATAAATCGGTTTCGTATGCCGAATGCGTTACGGTTACAAGTTATGAGATACTTAAATTTCTCATAAGCCATATGCGTAACCTCATCCACTCCGATGTATGCGAACTGCTTACCCTGGAACCTTGTGCGGAAACTCTCCATTGTTCCGGCATGGAACGAGAATTTTAGCCAACCGCCATTCTTGTAGTTCCAGGTCATGTCATCCTTCGACTTATTATATTCGCCAAAGTCGCGGAAAATGTCGAATGAAACGTCTATGAGGTCCGAGAGGTCATCAGTACCCGCACGGAGAATGACAGAACGGAAATTAGGATTGTATATGTCGTATAGTACGGAGTTGAGCAACACCCAACTTTTCCCGCCACCTCTACAGCCTCCCCCGATTATTATATCAGCGTCCGAAGAGAGAATATTTTCTTGCCCTCCCGCCTGGATAGCCTTGTCGTTGGATTTTTTTAATTCAATATTCTCGCGGATTGACACAATCTCATCATAGGGCACAATCTTGCGCCCATCCAAAAATGCCATTATGTCCGATCCCTTCCTCATAAAAAGAAAAGCCGGAAGTCCGCAATACGCGAAAATCCGGCTTAATGAAGCTCTTATATAATCTATTTCTGCAAATTTAATTTATTTTCTTCAAATTATTGCTATTTTCTCTAAATATATTTTGTAATTAGAGAAAATATACCTACATTTGCGCATAATATAGGAGGATTATGGAATTTAAAACAGCAATCGACGAGAACCAGAACGACATTGACAACCGAGACAACATCCCCATCTGCCCGGATTGCGGACAGAAGCTATTCGCAGTTGTAAGCCTTCATCGCAAAGGTCTAATCAGAATCAAATGCCGGAAATGCAAGAAATATGTTCTCGTAAAGGCTATTAATACGCAAAGTGCGGGATAGAGCAGTGGTAGCTCGTTGGGCCCATAACCCAAAGGTCGGAAGTTCGAGTCTTCCTCCCGCAACAACTTACTTTCTTTAACAAGCAGGCCCAGAGCCTCAATGACGAGTAGCGATACTCCGATTTGAGGCTCTTTTTTATTTATCTATCTGAAAAACAATGGAAAAAGAACAAATCTTATCCACTATCAACGAGAGGCTGGGAGCAGAGGGAATAAAGACCGAAGGATTCCAGCGCACATTCGATACCTACATCAGTAAGAACCTGCCCGCGGAAGGAACCGAGCCTGATGATGCCTATTGGGAAAAACATGTCGGCATTCTCAAATCCCTTTCCGGTCAATTCAGCCACGATGTAGCTGAACAGGTCAACGACTTCAAGAAAAACTACAAGCCGGAGACCAAACCCGAGGACAAAGGCGAAAAGGGCGAAAAAAGCGACCTTGAAAAACGCCTTGAACAGCTTGAAAACGCGCAGAAAGAATCTGCCAGAAACGCATCCGCAAATGCAACCCGCTCTGAAGTGAGCGCAAAAGGCAAATCGCTGAAGGTCGCGAACGAGGCGATATGGGAGGATGCCGTAAAAGCTGTGGAAATCGGAGAAAAAGATTCCGCCGACGATGTGACCGCCAAAGCAAAAAAGGAGTATGAGAGACTGCTCAAACGCTATCACGGCGAGGGCATCGCTCCCTACGGAAGCTCCTCCAGGCAAGGTGCAAGCAAGGAAGCGGAAGAAGCGGCAAAAAACAAGCGAGACGCCTTCAAAAAGAAGATGCAGCTTCGCGGAAAATTGCCGAAACCCGAATAATTAACCACTTAACTACTAAAGATGAACGATTACCAGCACGGCACATTCAATACAATCTCGCAGGCAAAGTTCTCCATCGGAGGCGATTATCCTGTGTGGGCGCGTATGAACAAGTGCTATCAGGGCGGCGGATGGATTGACACCACCGACCTTGAACCGGGCACGGTTATCCATGCCGGTACTCCCGTGATATTCCAGGGGCCGGGCAAGCAGGTGATTGTGGTGAAAATCACAGATGCCGAGAATCTTGCCAAAGTCAACGGCTTAGTGTTTAACGATGTCTGCATTCCTACCGGAGTTGTGGAGGCTACTTGCGCCGTCGCCTACGATGGCCGCATCTACGCCAATCGTGCCAACGGCGGCGATGGTCTCCCTATGTCGCTCAAAGCTCAGCTTCCCGCAGTGGAGTTTGTGTACGAAGGCGATGCTCCGGCAGAACCGACCAAACAGGCCGGCGGTGGAGAGCAAGGCTCATAAAGAAAGGAGGTAACTTATGGCAATGACAAGAAATAAGGAATTTTACGACCTTCTCGCTGTCGGTCTCCGCGACTATGGATATACCGACCTCAAATCATATCTCGACGATATGTTTGCCCAGAAGTACAATGCCGACAGCTTCTACGACAATCTGGGCTTCCCTCTGAATCCGAACATCCCTATCCGTCCGACCTACGAGCAGATAGAGGTCACCGTACGTCCGTACACAATGGCAACCCACGTTGACATTGACTCGGATGGACCAACTAAGTCAACCGATGGAATCGCCCTCTCCATGGGCCAGCTCCCGATCTGGAAACATGAGTTTACCATCGGTCGCAAAGAGCTTCGTGAGCAGATGTATCTGGCCGATCAGATCGGTCGCGTGACTCCTGAAATCGTTGACGTGGCAATGGAGCAGATGTTTATCACAACCGATAAGCTTCTCGGAGGTAACTACAACACTATGGCCTACAACCGTCATCAGATTGTATCCAATGGCGGCAAGCTCATCATCAACGCACAGAACAGCCACCTCGGCATCCCTCTGTCGCTCGACTTCGGTGTGCCCTCAAAGAACTTCAAGACTTCTATATGGTTCACCAAGAGCGCCACAACCGGAGAAGTCACTGAGAAGACGGGCATCAATCCTATAAAGGATATGAAGGAAATACGCAAGAATGCCCGCCGCAAGGACAATATGCCCTCTGCCGGCCACTGGGAAGTTGCAGACGTGACTTGGGAGGACTCCCTTACACTCGACTACTTCCGCAAGCAGTATGCACTCGCAAAGCGTCCCGACATCGAGTCTGATGCCAACCGTCTCGCCTGGGCTGAGACGATTGACGATGCGGAAATCAAAGCCTATATAGAGAAACAGATAGGCGCGCCAATCGTAGTGGTGGATCATATCGGCTTTGTCGAGAGATTTAATCCCGCCAAGAAAGCCATGGAGTATATCGAATGTCCTTCTTTCAAAGAAGGTGTGTTCGTTTACGTTCCCGACGGAGCTATCGGCGACACTCAGTTCGGTAAGCCTATCTTCATGGAGACGCCGGGCGCACGCAACGCGCTCTATGACGGCGGTCGCACGCTCATCCGTCAAGTATTCAACGATGAGAATATGATACAGACAATCAAGTCTGAGTTCACTGGTATTCCGGTTCCGAATCAGACACGCTGGATGTATTATCTCACAGTCCAAGGCTAATAACTGATGTGCGAGTGTAACCCTGACATATCTTCCGGCTCTTTCGCTGATGAAATTCTCACCATAGCAGACCATCTGCAAGGTCTTTCTCCACTCCTGACGGAGAAAGGCCTGCGGACGGTCCTGGCTAAGCGCAAACTGTCCGGCTCGCTCCCCGTCTTCGACATGACCGAACGAGAGCTCGATCTTGCTGAAGCCGAGGTCTATTGGTGGCTGAGCAATCTCCCCGTAGGAGGAGGAACCACCAAAGACGTCGACGGCTCATGGAGCCATACGGAGGGAGGCTGGCAAGTCAGTTCGGAAAACATTAGGGAGTGGCGCAGGAAATATGCTGATCTTCGCGAAAAATGGGGAGAAAGATCCCTCACAAAATCAACCATTCGTGTTCAGTCAAGAGGAATGAGAGTATGGCGCAGAAGATAAATCCCCAATTCCCTCATCAATGCCGGATCTATCGTCAGGTCGGAGCCTCGAGCTTCAGCGCAGGCGAAGAGAAGGAAGTCTACAAAGGCCCATGCCGAAAAAGCAGTTCGACCAACATCCGCTCATTCAACACCGGCTCCAACACAACCGGAAAAGTCGACATAGCGGATTATCGCGTGAGCATGCCCGGCATAGTCAAAGGAATCCAAAAAGGAGACCTTATAGACGTCACCGACCTTATCGGCACCGAGACGGGAATGAGGATAGTAATGTTTGGCGCAACCCAACTCGGCAAATACGAAGCTCCCCCCTCCGGTGCAACAAGTTTGTCTACGGTGAAATCCTCTGGGTGCAACCGGTTTGTCAAAGGTGCCACCGAAGTTCTATGCAATCATTCGAGCAACTGAGGCTATGAATAATGCGGACGCGCTGAGAAAAGGAACCGAGAAGGCCAAGAAGATGATTGAAGATCATATCGTCAATCAGATTCTCATCCCTATCGCCCGACGGCTCATCCAGGATGCTACGGAAGGAAGAATCACCCTCGGCCACAACATGACCGGCAACACAATCAACTCCTATGCAGCCGGAGTGTACGTCAATGGTTCCCTTATTCATATCGAGACTTCATCAGGAAGCATCCCTCACCCGCTGAGGCGCAAACTCGGCAGAGGACAACGGTTCTACGCCGGAAGCCAACGCTGGGACGGAGAATTGCAGGAGACTACATTCACGGCCCGGGCCGGAAGCAACGGTACAATGGAACCCGAGAGAAGCATCGCCTTTCTCCAATCCCACAAGCCATCCCCTAAAGGCTGGGCGCTCATAGTCTGCAACGGCGTTGAATACGCCACCTGTCAGGAAAACGAAATGAATATCGACGTTCTGACCTCCAACTTCAATTTCGCTCAGACTTTCGCACCCTCAATGTTCAAACCCATGTCCGCATGAGCAAGATTCAATTCCCAAGAATGAAAGTTCTGCAGTCACTCTACGATCTGACCGCCACCATAACGCCAAACCGATTCATCACCACGCGCCCTAATGCAGTTGGGAAGCAAATGCAAGAGTTTCTGACAATCCGCTTTTCTCAACCGATAGACCCCTGGGGAGATGCCTGTCAGTTCTCGACAATGCAGATCTCGGTTTTCGCCCGCGACGTTCAGGGAGGATTGGAAGACGCCCTGAATCTCGAAAGGCTTCAAAGCGCAGTCATGGCCCTTTTCGGAAAAGAAGGAGTAATCAGCACACCGCTTTATACAGCTTGGGAACCGCGATTATTGCCCGGAGGCTCAGACGGAGCAGGATTTCACTCGCTCATCATTCAATTTCAATTACAAATCAAGTAATCAACTAAAAACATACCATTATGGCAGAAGTAACAGTATCCAAAACCGTTGAGGAACTTAAAGAACTCTTCAACCGCGTGAAAGATGTTTACTATCACGACAAGCCTATCGCCAATGTCGCCGCCCTCACACAAGTTATGGCGCTCCCCGTAGGCAGTGACGGAGTAAACTTCGACGCAGGTGATCCCGACATCACCAAGTATAAACTAACGACCGGAGCCATCTGGACCGCCATTGCGGATGCCGGCGACGCAGACATCGCTTTCCAGGTGCCGTCTGTGGCAGATCCTATCGCCGAGATGTTCCAGAATAAAGTCACCACTGCAAAAGAATCGCTCAATTTCGAGGGCGAGGAATATGAAGGAAACGGCTTTAACTTCGAGCCCAAGAAAGTGACCGGATCCATGATGATGCGCTCCCAGGATCGTCAGACAATCATCATTCTTCCCAACATCGAAGGCTACGCGACCCCGAAACTCGATGATACGGGCAAACCGCTCTACTTCAACTTCTCAATTTCACCCATGAACAACTCCGCCGGCGTTGGCATTTACTACATGGTAAAAAAGACAACTCCGGCCGGAGATTAACCCCGGACCCGCAACAAAGGCCTACGGCCCTGACTCCAAACAATAGGCGGCGGTGCTTCAATGGCCGCCGCCTCCCTAATAAAACAGAGGAAACCATCCGCGCGGAACCTTTGCGTCCGATCCTCCTTTCCGGTCCGCGCGAAGCCGTTCCTAACGCCTCACTTTCTCCGCGTCCTCTTTCCCTAACCATTGTGCCGCGAGCGGAAGCGAGTGGAAATCCCGCGTCTCCTGGTTCCGTGTCAAGGCCATAGCTTTAAATCCCCCGGCCCGCGCGAAGCCGTTCAGTTCAAAAGCGAAGCTTTTGCAAAACTCACCCAAAAAGTTTGTCTCCGTGGTCAGTCCCCTTCCGCCGTCTTCTTGCGAAGCCGGTTTGTCTACGGTGATCCCCCGAGAAAAAGAAAATATCCATGGCAACCAAAATACCTACCCGACCCACATTAGACGACGAGAGAGCACTCTTCGGAGCAGTCGAAAACCGGACCGATTACGCTCTTGTGCGTAATAAGACAATAGGATTCCGCGACCTCTGCGGATGGGGCCGGCATAAAATTTCAAAAATCCTTCTCAAGCAACGAGGCGACGAATTTGCCGTCTCATGCAAATGCCTCGCCGCCGCCCGTCTTAACGGCTACTTCTCCATAAAACTCCTCTGGTGGATTCTATGGCGCTGGTACTACTTCATCCGCAAATACACAGACTCCGAACTCACCGAAGCCATCGCCCTCATTAAAAAAAAAGTGGCGCCGGGGAGCTACTTGCTAAATACCACATTACTGATAGGGATGAGAGAGACGATGATGCAGATGAACCGGGAGGAAGTCGCAGCTTCCCTTCGCGAACATTCTGGGGCCAAAGCTGGGAACTCTGCAAAGACCGACCATGGTTAGCAGAACCCCTCCGCATCCTCGGAATCCCCATTACCCCTCCATTCTACTTCCTATGGAGCATGAGCCTGACGCAAATCGACCTCATGTGCGCCGACTGCTCACTTACCGTCTATCCCAAGACGAAAGAAAAAACCAAAGGCAAGCACGAATTCAGAGACATGACGTCCGAAGAGATCGAAGCCAAGCGCAAAGAATGGAACGAGCGCTACGGCAACGGAAACCACATAATCAAAGTCAACTTATAAAGAATACGCCCGACACTATTTTTTCAGTGCCGGGTGTATTTAGTTTAGATGCACCGTTTCACAATCAGGAAACAGGCATTCAGGATCATCTGCGCCATTGCAACTTTATCATGGTTCTGCTCGTTGAGAATAGATCCTAATCCGCGAATCGCGTTCGGAATATCTCTCACGACACATGGGATCAGATCGTAAGCCTCTTCTTCACTGATGATTTTTGCGGACTCTTCAAGGAATGCCGAGCAATTATAACGGTTCATTCTGAACCTCCTTTCTGACAAGGACATATTTCCGAGAGCTCAGCGCATCCCGAAGCTATCCAAGACAGCTCATCCGCGGCCCGCTTCGCGCTCTGCTGCATCGCGAGGATGATTTCCGCCACATCCGAAAAACGGATTCTGATGAATCCTTTCTCGTCGGGACTCCAACTAAGAATGTTTGATAGGTTTGTGGCCGCGTCAAGCAGACCGAACGCCATTGTAGCGTAGTTTGAGATTTGTTCTTTCATTGTACTGTTATGTTTTTGGCGTTTAGACAGAAAAACGGCTGTCATATCCCGTTTCGCCAAAAACATAACAGATTCCACTCCGTAGAGTAAAAGATGTTGAGATATGACAGCCTTATGCTGTTTATGTAAGGGCATAAAAATAGCCCGAAGTATGTCCGAGCGTTAACCGACACTCAACGGAATGGTTTACCATTATGTTTTTGGCGTTACAAATATACAACGCCAATCTGAAATCTCCAAATTTTTAAACTTTAACTATTTTTAACATTACGAGAAAATATACTACCTAAAGCACGGCCGCCTTGCCAATGAATTTCTTCAGGAAATACTTAATTCCTTTTGATGTAACTTTGGTTGTTTTGCGGATATGATTCTCTCCGGTCTTAGGATTTTTCCAGGGTTTTACGTCAACCTCAAATATTCCTTGCTCTACATAATGTTGCGTTGGATCGTTTTTGTCCTTGCCTGATTTTATCAGAATCCCTTCATTGCGAAGCAATTCATAAAGTCGGTTTTGTCCTATCTTAAAACCTCTCTGAGTTAGGATCTTAGCAAGTTCGCGCATTAGGCAAGTATCATCAGAAGCAACAATCTGGTCGTGAAATTCAACCTTCGGAGCATCCTCGGCTATCTTGGCTTCGGCAATTTTGCGCTGTTCCCTTTCCTCTTTCAGAGTTGTAAGCAGTTTTATAGCATTCTCTGGATTGGCGATAATATCATCTATTGTCTGTGGTGTTGCATAAATTCCATGTTTGCGGATAGAAGGAAGAACCTCTGATGTCACCCACCGCTTAAACTGTTTGGCAGATTCAAGTTTACTCCCGAAGATTAGGGAATACAGACCGCTTTCGTTAAGGAATGAAGTGGATTGGATTCTTCCGAGGGAATCTGTGGCGTCGCATTTCGCTACGTCATCCTCACTTACATGTTTTGATACTGCATCCCGAGGATTAGAATATCCGAGAGCCTTGCATACATCGCTTGCACAAAATAGAGGTTCACTTTTCTCATTTAGCGATGTCCGAATTTCTCCAAAATTAGGATTGTTGAATATCTGAATTTCGTTCATATATCTTGGTTTGCCTTTGTCTTAAAAAGAAACATCCCCATGAAAGGCCTTAAAGTCGCAATCTGCCAATCATAGGGATGTCCTAAATATCTTCTCGAATCAACGCGATTGCGACATAGCGTTGTTTCACTCTGCAAAGATATATATTTTATGGGAAAATAACAAGCAAATATGGGAAAATAACATACCAAAATTATTTTTATGTTTTACAACATGTTTTGTAAAATGAGGAATTTGAGGTAGTTTTGATAATTAAATCTTTATAGATATGGAAACATTTATCACAATTATCGGTGCTATTTTTGGAATCCTCGGAATAATCCTCTTCTTTAAAATCTGGGGAGCGACTAACGACATTGCTGAAATAAAAAAGATTTTAGCCTCCCACTATAATGTCGCAGTTATGGGCAAGTATGAAAATGCTCAAAAAAAAACTCGAAGCCAAACTATAGAAGGCGGAAAAGAACCTTCTTTCATCGATGAATATGTCGAATTGGAACCTGACGATGCTCGCGAATTAGCCGAGTTAGAGGTCATGATTTCGGGATTATCGTCTGACGATAAGAAATATTCCATGTTGAATAAATTCTTAAAACGACATGGGGATGAGCTTGTCAATACGACTACAGTATTTAATATGAAAAAGAATCATCAGAGATGGTTTAATATCCTCAATGCTATTACTCCCTTATATTCAAATATTAGCAGAACTATCCCGTCGGAGTTTGACGAAAACTATGTTTAATTTTTAAAAATATGAGAAAATTATTACTCTGCTTGGCATTAATAATGCCGATTCTCGCCTTTACTGGATGTGGTGGCGATGATGAACCAGACTCTCAACTTAGTGCAATTACAAAACAAGAATTAGAGTCTGCGCCATCATACTTTTGTACTTTGTCGTCTGGAAGTATTCTTCAACTCAAGTTCCAAAACGGGGTTATATATACCAAACAGACAAATACGGATGGATCTGTATATAATCAAGATGAGATTGACTATACACTTTCGGGAACTACCATTAAAATGCAATTAGCCTGGCAAAAGTCGTATGGTATAATATGGAAAACTAAAGTAAATGGTAAGGATGCTATAAAAATTGATATGAAGGATTCGAATCCTTTAGATTCTTGGATTAGTCATACATATTTAAAAAGTAATGATAATTTCTAATCTCAACGCCCTCCCAAAAAGAGGGCGTTTCTCATCTTCTCTCATATACCTTAACAACCGAATCCCCAATCTCGCACACCTTCACCTCGGCTTCATCGTAGACCCGGACAAACACCTTCGCGAAATCCTCTGCTAAGATACAGACGTCGGAGTTGTGCCGAACGTAGATTGTCGCGGCCGCCCATGAGCGGAAACGGAGCGTGCCGGTGCATTCTCCGTTCAGCACATACACACCGCTACGCGCATCATCGAGATTCAGATGCTCATCAACGTAGACAAGATAGTCATGTAGTAGGGAGCGATCGAAATTCTCTCTGATAAACTCCGTCGAAGGAAAGTCGTTTGCTAATGCGAAATCCAGATTCTCCTTCCAACGCTCCACAAGGCCTTGTGGGGTAGAGGGCAAATCCCTCAACCCCTTGCGACACGCATGAAGTCTTTCTGCTTCGCGTATCAATGTTTCTTTAAGATTGCTCATTTCAGATATATTTTGTAATTTTGTTTTATGGATAAACTTATTTTAGATTTTGAAGGAGAGAAGATAGAAATCTCATCCGGATTTGCCTATGAAAGATGTGTATCTCAGATAGGTATGAAAATTAAACACAACGGAATATTATGGAAAGTGTTTGATCGCCAAATTGAAGGAGTTGATGAACCTGAAGGAGATGGATTAACTCTGGTAATCATGCTTGAAAAAGCCTAAAGATTTAAAAGAGAGGGGTATCTGCCCCTCTCTTTTTAATACCCTCCCCAATTACGTTCGGCAATCCTTCGCCAAGAGCGTTCAAGTCTCTCTTGATTGGAAGTTACAACTCCCATTGCGCTGTTAATCAATTCAGCAGCAATGGCAGTTCTCAGCGTATTCTCCGCAATCTGCCTTTGAGCCTGCAACTGCGACTCCGCTATTACATTCATCCGAGGGAGCATGTCGTTGACAAATCTATCCCAATCAAGACGAATAACAGACGTATCTTCGCGAATGCCATTGACGTAAGACGCCATCAAACTTCCCGTGTCCTCAGTCAGCGACAGCAATCCGGCGGCCACTCCGCTCTACGAGTCCTGATCGTAAATGTCTTTCAAGAAATGCATTAGATCCTCCGGCATTGTTTCCATGGCCGTATTCCAATTATCCATTCCCTTCTTGCTGTCTTCCTGAATCCTGCTCCACATTTCGCGAGCTTCGTCCATATCCAGAACCCCGTCATTCATCGGACCGTCCTCACTCGCCAGCCAATCGCGAGTACTCTGGAAGGCGCGTTCAAGAATATTCACCCGGAGAATGTCCTTAACGACATCATCCATAATGCTTGCAACGGCCTTATCAAAAGCTTCAAGCACATCCTCTCCTTTCATACAAGCGTCCCAGAGCGCGTCCACAATCGTCTGCGCCCAACCGGCAATGTCAATGCCGTAAATAGCATTGGCCGCTTCTATTTCAAGATTCGCTATCTCATCAGTCAATTCTGAAATCTGGGATCGAAGTTCCGTAATCGCCTCAGGATCCTTTTTCTTCATAGCCTCCATGTCGGCTTGCTGACGCTGAAGCTCCTCCAACTGAGCTTTCTTCATCTCACGCTGATAGCCAAATGCCCCGTCCTCACCATAATCCGTTCCCGGAACAGGATCAAAAGCATTATATCCGCCAAGATGATTAGCCAATCTGCGCTCAATCTGAGTCAAAAGACGATCATATTGATCATAACGCTTCTTAGAATCCTCAATATCCCTCTGCAGTTTCTTATCATGAAGCTCATTCCAGATAGTGATAGGGGTGAGGAGCGTGTCAAAACCCCCGCTGATTGCTCCACCAATATCTCCGCTCATCAAGGATTGGATAGTCTTCTGCACTCCTCCTGTAACAGTGGTGAGCGTATCAATCACCGAAGCCGAAGTGTTCCATGCGCCGCTATCCGTATCAAAACCGAACGAATCCGCAAGATCGCGCAAAGTGTTGAAAGAGTCCGAAACTCCCTTTGAGATATTATTCGCCAAATTCGCCACGTCGGCCACATTCTGCCACGCCCGCTGATCCTTAACAATCGCATCCCTGATAGCCTCATAAGACTTCAGCGAACGCCGGGCAAGACCAAGACTGACCTCGGCGGCCATAATCTCCTTCTCGTTCCCCTCAGCCCTCGCTTTCGCTAAAGCCTCCTCAGCTTCCTCAACCTTTGTCATCTGAGACAAGACATCCGAATTTGCCATATCGAGCTTCTTGCTCTGCAAACCCTTGACCCCGGAAGTCATAAATGTCATAGCGTCCGACTTCACATTGCGGAGCTTATCAAGCTGCTGATTTATGCGCTCGATTTCCTTATAATATTCTTCAGCTGAGATTTTACCTGCTTGCAAACGCTGGTCGAGATGAAGCCGGATCTTATCTCCAATCTCCTGAGCCTGAGACATCGTCAAAGAATAAATCCCCGAGAAAAATTTCATATAGTCAGCGCTCTGCTGAAACTTCTGATAGTCCGCTTCGACATTGATACGCTGAATATACTTCGCTTTATCTCCTTCCGACATATCCGAACCCTTAACCGTCTTAATCTTCTCATCCCGGTCAAAATCAATCTTCGCCAACTTCTCAGACAACGACTGATATTCCGAAAGAATCCCCTCAAGAGAATCCTTCTGCTGATCAAAATATTTAAGAATATCCCCGTTCGCCTTCTCCCAAGCCTTCCGAATCTCCTCCGGCACATTCAGCCACGCCTGAACATCCTCATCTCCGGCCCCCGGAGCGATAGACTTATCATACAGGGTTTTCAGAGATTGGAATGTATATCCTTTGGCAGAATATTCCTTATTAGTTCCTTTTGTACGCTTGATAAGCGCATCTTCATAGATTTTAGCCTGTTTATCGAGTTGTTTTTCTATGAGCTTAGGATAATCCATCTCCGCATCCGCATTCAGTCCAAACGCAATGCTCACAGCGAGATCCTGATTGCCCGTGGCCTTGCGGATTTTGTCAAATAGGTTCCAATCAGCAACTTGTTTCTCTGCTTCCTTGCTGATCTTATCGAGAGCGAGTTTGATAGCATTCTCGGTCTCTTTTTTGTTGATTTCAAACTTCAGCTTTTCGATCTCGATATTCAACTCGCGATGTTCTTTTGTCTTCAAGCCTTTCGAGGCCAATTTTTCCTGTAACAGATCGAGCGCATTCCTGTAGTCCTCAATAGTTTTCGGGATAGGCTGCTCCGGGAGATATTGATTAGCCTTAAGGCCCGCGAATATGGGTGAATCCTTCATCTGATTGTAAGCCGCGTCCGGCCCCATAGTCTTGACTAAATCCTCATATTCTTTCTTGGCCTCTTTCAGAATCTTTATTCGTTCCTTGACAGCTTCCGCAAACGGGTCTTTCTTGGAACCGCCTTTAGAACCGCCTTTCTTAGATTTGTGGGATTTGTTATATTCAGATTCTATGTCACCACTATATTTATCTCCAACTTTCGTTGCGGCATTCAGAGCGTCCACAAAAGCATTCCATTCGGTTATCCATTTCTGGACTTCCGGCGATGCATTTGCAAACGCCTTAGATACAAGTGGAATTGCTTTGAGATTCTTTATATTGAAACTCATGCTTGCCTTCAATTCGAGCGGAGTCCTTGATTGCAACTCATCTAATCCCTCCCTTGCAGTCTTATAACCTTCTCTAACAGCCTTGAAGAAAGATGCAGTATCAGTTGCACCCTTTAGCCATGCCTGAATTTCAGGCAGATTCCCGGTAGCCTTGTCAATTTCCTGCTTCCACTGCTCTTCATCTGCCAAAAGATACATCCGGGTTATCAGCTTAAAGCCCTTGCCATAATCTAAACTTACGTTCCCATTTCCGTCTGTTTTTGTAACCGCATCATTAAAAGACTTCTTTAACTCTTCGGGAAGTTTATCATATAACGCTCTATAACTATTATACACATAATCCAACACCTCCTTCTTTTCTGCATCCGACAACGTAGCACCACTTTTTATTTTTTTCAGCAAATCAGGGTTATTTTGTCCTAATTGCTTTTCAATTGCTTCGGACCATTGCGCTTCCCAATCCATAGCTTGCATATCAATCCCCAACAATTCGCCATAGTACCACCTCATCTTTAGCTTAAGATCATCGCTAACCTCCAGACCTTTTATCCATTCGGCAATTGATAAAGCATAGGACTCTTTAACCTCTTCGGTAGCGTCTTTAATAGACTGACTGTCACCTATGAAGCCTTTTATCTTCGCATCTGCATTAAGGTTTTGCCAGACCTCATCCATTTCTTTAGTAAGTTCCCCCCATGCTCCTTTGAATTTGCTTATGTCAAAAATATCTTTTAATGAATGCTCAACTTTCCTCGAAGCATAATAGAACCCTGTCGCATATTTCTCCTGGTTCTTGACAAGCTCAGCGAATTTTTGAGCATAGTTATCCATACCCTTAATGCTCTCAGCATAGGTCAGGTCTGTTTTCGCGGCCTCGTCAACCGCTCGTTGCACTTCCTTCTCGTATTTTGCTACATACTCCTGAATCTTCTGCTCCCGGTCTTTCAGAGCCTTATCAAAATCTTTAGCATCTGTATTGACATCATCATCCCACCAACCGCCATTGGAAGCGGAAATAGCCCGTCCAACCGATTCGCCTATTCCTCTGTCGGATATTAAATCAAATTCTTCCTTCAGTTTTTTCAGCTTCTCCAGAAGATTATCATATTGTTTTTGAAGAGGAAGCAATAAGCCGTTCTGATCATACAAAGATTCGTTAATGTCTTTTATCGGGTTGAGAGAAAAATCCTTTATGGAGTTTTTGAGTTTTTCAATGCCCTGGGAGAGTTCTACATCGCTCAGACCCTCGGACGATTTCATATCTTTAAGGGTCTCTTTAAGTTCTTTTGCTCCGTCGTTAGCCTTGTCGAAAATGCCATCTCCAATCTCCTTAGCTTTCTGCATTTCCTCATTATTCTTTTGCCACAACGCCGCCAATCCTCCTATAGCGGCCATACCCAGAGTTGCTGGATTAAATACCATTGAGCCCATTGCCTTTACTGAGCTCCAGATAGAGGAAGCGAGCAACTTGAATCTAAAGGATGCAATCTTAACCTCTTTACCAAGAATATTCAGAGATGCACCGTGCTTCCGCGCAGATACAGCCATACGCAAATCACCTATTGCGATTAGTTTCTGATTAAGAAGGTAACGGGCCTGCATAGGACTGATTTTGCCTAACGCTATTAGCCTTGCCGCAGAATCCCTGGTAAGCGATTTGCTTGCTACCAGAGCCTTGATTTCGGATGATGTTAGAGCATTGGTCTTGAAAATATTCTTAGACAATGCTTTCTCTAACGCACCTTTCAACACAATGCTTTCCCTCTCCACCACATTCATACCCCTATAAGCTATGGCCGTCTGCGCAAGACTTGCGGTGAGTCGCACTTGTGAGAGCCGTTGGGTTAAGTTGGCTGCCGTGGTCTGCCCCAATGCTACATTGCTTGCCAGCACCGCGACCTTATAGATTCCAAATACTCCTGCGCCGGATAAAACGACAGCCTCCAAAGTCTTCCATTCCCTTGTAAGACCTTGCAGAATCTCAGCCACACTTTTCAACCCGCTTCCGATCGAGCCTTCCGCAATATCGCCGAACATCAATTCGATATTATCCCGCACCAACTTCCACGAGGTCTTCACCGACCCCGCCAACTTCTCCTGCATATTATAGAACTTGCCCCCCTCGTCGGTCATATCCCAGAGGATGTCCTTCACCATATCGAAGCCAATCTCCTTCTTCTTGATACGATCCATGACATCCTTAACCGACACAAACTTCCCTTCAAGTTCAGTCAGCTTCTTCGACAGAGCGTCATATATAGGGATGTTGGCGTATGCAAACTGCTTCGCCTCCAACCCGTCAAGGAATGTCCTGTTCTTAGTCTTGCCGTAAGCAAGAATAAGACGCTGAATATCCACCGACGTGGCCGCCGAGATGTCAGCGAGACGCTTCGCGGTGTCATAGACTTCGTTATATGCAACCCCGTAGGCCGACAACTGCTTCACATTCTTCGTCAGCTCCATCACACCGAAAGGAGACTCCCGCGCCAATCCCTTGATCTGCCCGTAGAGCGATTCCATTTTTGATCCCGAGCCATAGATTGTCTCAAGCGCAATCTTCTGGTGCTCCAACTCACCGCCAATCTCAACCACCTGCGACAGAAACTCCTTCGCCGCATGGATAGAATACAGCGAAACCATTGCCGAACTCAGCTCGCCCGCAATAGTGATATTCCGGCCCAACGCCCCGCCCAGATTCACCGATGCAGTTGCATGAGCCTTCGCCGCGCTCGCCGCGCCCATATGCTCAGCCTTCAGGCGCGCAAGCTCCGCTTGTGCCGCTTTTAATTCCCCCGTCTGCAATCTCTGAAAAGCCAACGCATCATCCTTGCCCACCATCCGCGCATTGTTCAGAGCGTTCTGCACCGCCCGTCTCGCCTGATCGTGCATGACCGCTATCTGGATAGGGAACGGCTTCCCCATCAATGCTCGGTCAATAGAGTCGCGCAATATATCCCTGCTCACCTGCAACCCGAAATATCGGCTCTGCAACTGCATCAGCGAAGCCTGAACACTCCGCGTTATCTCCTTCGAATCCGCATGAATAGTGACCGTATATTTCCCGCCATTAAGTTTCTGCTGAATGGTTTTGCTGTAGTTGTCATTGACCGTCGAGATATTAATCATGAATCCATGCTTATTTAGGACTCTATTAATAATCTCCCGTAATTTTACCTCTTGCACACCCACCTCGGCCAACGGCGGATTCTCCTTAGTGGCCTTTACAATCGCCTCGCGGAATCCCTTCAACAGCGGGGCGACCGCAACATTCATCACCTTTCCCTCAGCCGCCTTCTGCAAAGCCTCGTTCTTTATCAGAGGGTCAAGCTCAATCTTTACACCTTTTGGAACGGACGCCTGAGTAACATCTTTGAGAATCTTCGGAGTCAACTTAATGTCATACCCGAGATCCTTAAATTTCCTATTTATTTTCTGGAAATCCGCATCGGTCATATCCTTCAGGAAGACCGAATAGAATAATGAACCTAAGTTAGCCATGTCGCGACAAAATAAAAAGAGCCTATCGCGGATTTCTCCGTAATAAGCTCTTTTGGCTTGTGGCGATATGCCCTTATGGTTAATTAACTATGCAAAGATAACTATTTCATCTCAAACTTACAACAACAGCACAATTATTTCCTTTTGGCCCATTCAGGTATCGGCATCTCATCCTCAGATTCATCAAAAGCGTAGTCTATGACCGTGCGAATGGCAAGGTCCGCCTGAAACCGCATAACCCTCAGATAATCGAAAATCGGACGCTGGCTCGCCTCTTTGATCGATTGCCCGATCGCATACTCGAGAACATAAACAGGAATCCCCAACTGCTGACCGAACTGAACAAACGTTTTTCTCGCGGAATAGAACATCAGCTTATTCTCAAATCCCAGATCCGCACCGATTCTGTTCAGCGACTTCGTAACGAAAGAGCGGAACTGCTCATAATCCTTATAACGATACCCGAAATCAAGTTTGCCCTCATGCGTGATATACCGGTCGATGATCTCCCTCGCTTCCGGCTGAATCGTAAGCGACACACACTTCTCACCGCGCTTCTTACCCGCGGTCTTCTTTCGCACAAACGTAATCGTGTCTCCATTCAAATGGGCGCCCATAAGATCAGTGAGATTGATTCCGGCGAAATAAAACGACAGCATAAACAAATCCCTCGCTATTGTCAGTCTGCGCTCAGAAATGCCACTAAAATCAGCCTCACGCAACCTCCTGAACTCATCCTTACTGATCCATATCTCCCGAACGGCCTTCTGAGGTATCTTGTAGGTCCGGAAAGGGAACACCTTATACTCCACCATCCCCTCATTAACCGCCGCATTAAGCAAAGCCTTAAGATGAGTCATCCGGATATTGATCGTAGTGTCCGAACTGCCCGACTTACGAAGATACTTCTCAAATAAATTTAAAGAAGAAACACTGAAGCTCTGCAAAGACACACTTTCCCCAAAACACTCCAACAGATATTTAAGCGTGTAGCCCATATTCTTAGCATACGAATCCCGATTCTCCCTCTTCAGGCGCTCAATATATGCTTCCGCAAAACTTTTCAAAGAATCCGACTTACAATGCTGAGACAAAATATAACGTCTTATTTCAGTAGCAGACACATCAGGATTAGGCATAGAATCATAAATATTCTCATACTCCCACAAAAGCTTCTTAAGTTGCCGGTTCATATACTCCGCGTCCGGATGCTTAACGACCCGGCCATCCTTCCACTGCTTAATGTTACTGATTTTATAGCGGGTAGCGATAAAAGTAGTGCGCGACTGAGAACCCACGGCAACCTTAATTGTAAAAGTTCCGTCAGCATTCTTCTGAGATTCCCGCACACAAAGCGATAGAGTTGCCATTAAAAGATTAAAAAATGTTAAAAATGTCTTGTATCGTTTTTGTATCGTTTTCTGTCGCAAATTTGGACAAAAAAATGCAAATTGGCAAGCATTTCGAGCGTGTTATAAAACACAAAGTGAAAACCAATCTTTGTAACTGATTGATTTTCACTTCTTTATTTTTGAGCCGCGAGTGGGACTCGAACCCACGACCT
>CAYQQG010000018.1:0-21880 GCA_964419535.1 uncultured Sangeribacter sp. | reverse complement strand
CAATCCTTATCTGCCGGTATACTTGGCCTTGCAACGCATAGGATGTGCGGCCTTCCGGGTCGCCCCGGAAGCCGGTGGGCTCTTACCCCGCCTTTTCACCCTTACCCCGAAGGTCCGGCGATTATAATCGCTGAATCTTCGGGGCGGTTATTTTCTGTCACATTGATCCCCGAGGTCACCCCCGGCTTTCCGTTAGAAAATATGCTGCTCTGTGTTGCCCGGACTTTCCTCTTCACGCTCCCGGCGTGAAGCGACCGTCGGCGCTTCTGCCCGCTATTTCATTGTTCTCTTATTGCTCCAATTTCTTGGTTTCTTCGGCTTGGATCTGTGCCTCACGACCGGTGCATGCAAATCCGTTAGCGGCATAAACAACGAATGCTATGCCCGCGATCAGTCCGGCGATTGAAGCAACTTTATCCGGACCGAGCAAAATTATAACCAATCCGGCGACGAGCGTGAGGATCGGAATGATGAACCAGAGCATCAGCGGCTTGAGGGGTTTGGAGGCGCTGTAGATCGCTACGATCTGCACGCCGCCGCTCAGAACCAGAATCGCACCGAGCGTATAGATGATCGCCTTGATGAAAAATCCCGGCGAGCAAAGCATCCATATTCCCAATGCAAGTCCGGCCACGCCGGCAATTACGGTCGCCCAATTTGTCGCCGCTTCCTGAGTCCGCAACATCCTCGACTCCGTTTTCTTCTCTTCAGCATCCGGTTTCCTGCGGCAAAGTTCGATAATTATCAGCACGAGGCTCGGCACCGCTATCAGAACCCCGATCGCGAGGACAAGTGTATTATATAATGCGGCTTTATCATGATAAATCAGCAGAAGAATGCCGATGATCAAAGCCGAAATGTAAGTTATCAGATAATTTTTCCCTTTCATAGCAATTTTTTTAAGATTAAAGATTTATTTTTACTTTTATTAACACCGGATTGTATGAAAAGGTTGGAATTATAATCCGATAAAAGGTCTCCGAAATCTGAGAAAAGGTCTCTGAAACCCTGTGTTTGATTCAGTAAGAATTTTTAACAGAATTCCGAAACAGTTCACTTAGAAGTTTTCGGACTCTGTTTGAAATGATTGTCGATATATGCCTTTATGACTTCCAATGACCCGTCATGGCCAAGCAGCGACGAGTCGAGTGAAAGGTGGTAATTATCCGCCTTCCCCCATGCTCGGCCTGTGAAATAGTTATAGAAATCACGGCGTTTTTCATCAAGTTTGCGAGCGATTTCAACCCCTTTTTCAAGAGTCTCGGCGTCACCGCGTCTGACGATTTCACGTCCGCGGTGTTCAATTGGTGCATGAAGGAAAATGCTGACAAGATTCGGGTGGTCGCGCAAGACATAATCGGCGGATCTTCCGACGAATACACACCCTTTTCTGGAAGCCAATTCCCGGATTACACGGCTCTGCCGTTCGTAGATGGATTCGCTGCTCATGGAGTTTTCATACGATTCCGCCACTCCGAAAGCGTTGCTCAAAAAGGATCTCAGAGGTGAGGGCCGCTTTTCGTCATAGCGAGCGAAAATTTCCGGATTATATCCGAATTTTCTCGCGGCTTCGGAAAGAACTTCCTTATCATAATACTCCAATCCGTATGCTTCGGCAAGGGCTTTGCCGATTCCTCTTCCGCCGCTTCCGAATTGCCTTCCGACAACAATTATTAAATCCTTTGGAGTCATTCTTCAAATTAAATTTTGACAAATTTAATGAAAATCGGTGGAATCATAAAAAATTTTTACTATTTTTGCGATATAAAATGGTAATCTCACTGACTTCGGGCTGTGAAAAAAGATTCCGGCGACTTATTTGAGGAAACGTGAGAGACGCCTGTCCAATAGTTAGAAATGAAAAGAATATACATATTAATTTGCTTAGCGGCTGTCTTATGCTTAGGGGTTTGTCCGGCATTTTCGCGCACGCACAAATCCGGTAATAAACAGACGCATCATAAGAGTATGACTGATATTAAAAAGACGAACAAATCCGGAGAAAAAGCCGGCGCCCCTGAGACTGCGCCGGTTTCGGAAGAGGATGCTTTGGTCGAATTGACAACAAGCGAAGGCCCCATAAAAATAAAACTTTATGGAGACACTCCGCGTCATCGCGACAATTTCCTCAAACTTGTGGAAGAGGGATATTATGACGGTGTTCTCTTTCATCGTGTAATCAAGGATTTCATGGTTCAGACCGGTGATCCTGAGTCTAAAACGGCGGTAAAGGGTCAGCAGCTCGGCTCCGGTGACCCAGGATATACGATAGAAGCTGAGATTCTTTATCCCAGGCATTACAATAAATATGGTGCGCTCGCGGCGGCCCGAACGGGTGACCAGGTGAATCCCGAGCGCCGTTCATCCGGCAGCCAGTTTTATATCGTCACCGGCCAGAAGATGTCGGAGACAAGCCTCAAACATCTTGAGCAACGAATGGAACAGGATGTGAAACAACAATATTGGATGAAACTCCAGAAAGAGAATATGGAGAAAATCCGTGAACTCATGGCCGCCGGTGACAAAGAAGCTCTCGAGGCACTCAGGACTCAGCTCATCGAACGCCTTGAGAATGAGGTGAAGGTTCCGGAAATGCCCGAACAGATGAAACAGGACTATCTGACAGTCGGCGGTGCTCCGCATCTCGACAATCAATATACCGTGTTCGGTGAGGTCGTTGAAGGCATGGATGTGGTTGAAAAAATCCAGAATGCGGCTACGGATTCCAGCGACCGGCCCGTTGAAGACATTAAAGTTATATCGGCCAAAGTCCTCAAAAAATAAAAGACGAACGGAATAATATTTACAGGCGAATGTAAGAACATTGCGAAAGCGAAGGTTCTGAATTTGTCTGAGACCCGCCACTCTAAAAATTTTTCGGAGGGATTGGGCCTGAATTTGAAGCTAATAAATTAATGGGCAATATGAAAAGATTGCCTGATGAATTACAAGTAATAATAACGTCATTATGACTGACTCCGACAAGAAGATTTCGACAGAAGAGACTTCTGCTATCTCCCCGGCCGAGAACGCGCCGGTTGAATCCACAATCGAAAGAACTGAAGAAACAATCGCAGCCTCCGAAGGTCCCGCTGAGGAAAAACGTGAGGAGATCGAAACGGCTCAGACAATAGAAGAGACCGTTGAGATGAACGAGGTTGAAACAGTTCCGGCCAGCGTGAATTATCATGCCCTCAGCAAAGAGGAATTGATCGACAGATTGCGTAAAATTGTAGAAGAAAAAGATGTTAACGCCCATAAGGATGTAGTTGCCGTCAAACAGGCTTTATTCTCTATCCGTCAGCGTGAAATCAATGAGGAGATGAATAAATTTGTGGAAGAAGGCAACAATCCAGCTGACTTCTCTGCCACTCCCGATGAATTGGAAGAGGAGAGCAAGCGGCTGATCGCCTCTTTCAGAGAGATGCGTTCAGAATATCTTGAGGCCGAAGAGAAGCGTCTTGAAGCCAATCTGAATAAGAAACGTGAGATCGTGGCCGAGATGTTGAAGATTGCGGAAGATTCTGACAATGTCAATCAGCATTTCCAACGTTTTCAGGAACTTCAGAAGGAATTCCGTGAGATTAAGGATGTCACACCTTCCGGCGAGGCCGAGATTTGGAAAGAGTTTCAGCAGGCCGGCGAGAAGTTTTATGACACACTCAAAATAAACAAGGAATTGCGTGACCTTGACTTCCGCAAAAATCTCGAATCGAAGCGCCGTCTCATAGCCGAAGCGATCGCACTTCAGGCCGAAGAAACAATTATAGAGGCATCACGCAAACTCCAGCAGCTCCATGCCGAATGGCGTGAGATTGGCCCCGTCGTCAAGGAACTTCGTGAAGATATATGGAATGAATTCAAGGAGGCGTCGGCTGTAATTCATCGCAAGCATCAGGAATTTTTCGATCTCCGCAAAGAGGAGGAGAAGAAGAATGAGGATGCGAAAGTGGCGATTTGCGAAGAAATTGAGAATATTGACCGCAGTGTGCTTTCCACTTTCGCGTCATGGGAAGAAGCAACCCGAAAGATCAAGGATCTCCAGGCGAAATGGCGCACGATCGGATTCGCTTCGCGCAAGGTGAATAACGAGTTGTACGCGCGTTATCGCAAGGCTTGTGACGATTTCTTTGAAGCCAAGTCAAATTATATCACAGAGGTCCGCAACAGCCTTCAGGATAATTATGAAAAGAAGCTCGCACTGTGTGAAAAAGCCGAAGCTCTCGTGGACCGCGAGGACCTGAAGTCCGCTCTCGATGAGGCCATGAATCTGCAAACGGAATGGAAGTCAATCGGAACGGTTCCGCGCAAGTTCAGCGATGAGATCTGGGAACGTTTCAGCAAGGCGTGCCGCACCGTTTTCGACCGCAAGCGTCAGGCCAATAACGAGCGCCACAATCAGGAAAATGCCAACCTGCTCGCCAAGCGAGAGGTCATCGCCGCCCTCAAGGAGATTCCGACAGACATCGAACGGCGCGAAGGAATCCGTCAGGTCAAGGAACTTCAGGCAAGGTGGAATGAAGCCGGCCATGTGCCCTTCAAGCTCAAAGACAAGATTTATGCCGAATACCGGGAAGTATGCGACACTCTCTACGGTGCCTTCAAGGCGGGGCGCGATGAGGAACGGCGTCAGAGTTTCGACGCTCAGCTCGGTTCGATGAAGGGTGACAACAGAAAGCTCCGTTCCGAGAAGGACAGGCTTAAGCGTGTTCTGGAAACCAAAGAGCAGGAACTCAAAACCTATAAGAACAATCTCGGATTTTTTAACATCAAATCCTCACAAGGGAATTCGATGCTTAAGGAGATGGAACGCAAGATGCACCGCATCGAAGCCGACATCAAGGATTTGAAAGCTAAAATCGCGATTATCTCAGCTGAAGAAGATAAATAATGAAAATTAACAACATGATATTAAAGTTGGCAGGCGTCGCGATTGCGGGCTTGCCAACTTTCGCTTTCACATCAAGCGGAGCCGCTCTTTCCGGAGGTGTCAGCGTGGACAACATGAACGGAACTGCGGTTGAGACGGCCGTTCAGACAGTTTCATCCTCAACACCTTCGGCCACCCACGTCGTTGTGGACACCGGATATGCTCTCGACACTCTTATGAATGTTCCTGAAGTCCCCCAGCGTGATCTCAGAACAAAGGGTGAGGCGAACTATAAGGTCGGGCTTGTTCTTAGCGGAGGAGGCGCTAAGGGAATCGCGCATATAGGCGTGATCAAGGCCCTTGAAGATAACGACATAGCGATCGATTGTGTTGCGGGCACGTCAATGGGATCCATTGTCGGAAGCCTCTATGCCTGTGGATATTCGCCCGAACAGATGATGGAGCTCATAAAGTCTCCGATCTTTCAGGATTGCGCGACCGGCACGATCTCTCCGGAACTGACATATTACTTTTCTCAAAAGGAATTGACGCCGACGTGGGCCTCGATAAATCTGAGTTTCCGGGACAGCGTGAACAACAACATCGCAAGCCAGATCATTCCGACATCGCTTATCAATCCGATACCGATGAATATGGAATTTCTGAAACTGTTCTCAAAATATTCTTCTCAATGCGGAATGGATTTCGACCGCTTGATGGTCCCTTTCCGATGTGTCACAAGCGATGTTTACCATAAGCATAAGATTGTTTTGAAGGACGGTCTTCTCGGTCGGGCCGTGAGGGCTTCCATGAGCTTCCCTCTCGTGTTCCGTCCGATTGAAATGGACGGTGTTCTGGTCTATGACGGAGGTATTTATGATAATTTTCCTGTTGACGTCATGCAGGAAGATTTCAATCCTGATTTCATCATCGGTGTTTCAGTTTCAGGACCCGACGGCAAGCCGGAGAGGGGGAACATCATGTCCCAGCTTGAGGATATGATTATACAGAACAACGATTATAGTGTCCCCTCGAAAAATGGAATAAAGATCCAATGCCCGGTCCTGAATTTCGGTGTGCTCGATTTTGACCAGGCTGATGTCATTTACGAAATAGGATACCGGACAGGATTGCAAATGGTCGATTCGATCAAAAGCCGGACTCCGGCGCGCCGGTCATTGGCGGAAGTGACCGAACGGCGCCGTGCATTTGCGGCCGCAACGCCTGAAATAGAGTTCAACGATTTTGAGGTCAGCGCCGGCACTCCTTCTCAGAAACGATTCCTGAAGTTTCTGTTCAATAGAGGTTTCCCTGAGAGAGCATTCAATATGGATCAGACTCAGGACGCATATTACCGCGCCGTCAGCGGTGGCAAACTCAGCAATCTCATGCTTGTGCCCAAGTTGGGAATTGCGTCCGGAGAGGGTGGTGTGAGATCCAACAATATTCTCGTGCTCCAGCCTGAAATAAAGAATCCATGGAATATCGGTGTCGGCGGGTGGATCACGACCGACACACAATCGATGCTATATCTCGACCTTGGTTATCACACTTTGAGTCATAACTCTCTCGATGTCGATCTCTCGGGGTGGATAGGACAGAGCTATTATGCGGGAATGTTGGCCGGCAAATTCACGATCCATAGCCGTCTGCCGGCATATATGAAAATTGAAGGTGTGATGAGCCGTCAGAAATTTTATGGCTCTCAATTGAAATTTTATCAGATGAATGTCCCGACGTTCATTGCGGAAGACCGCCGTTTTGTCAACGCGATCTATTGTCTCGCGACGGGAAGAAAATCAATTGCAAAAGCCTCATTAGGCTACGGTTGGAGATCAGACAAATATTATCCCCATGCCGATATTGATTACAGCACTCACAAGCGCGACGAGTTCAGCAGCCGTCATGCTGTTCTGAAACTTCACTGGGAATACAACACCTTGAGCAATCAGCTCTATCCGATGACCGGCCGGGAGTTTCGGGCCGGACTGTCGGGAGAATGGAGAATTTCGGAATTTATGCCGGAAGGGAACAAGTCTGAAATGATAAAATACAGACGCCGGATCCGGCCTTCTGCGGAATTGAAATGGCGCGAATACTACAGGGTCCATAAGAATTTCATCATCGGCGGTTTCGGTGAGGGATTGTTCACCGGCGGCCCTCTGACCGGACCATACACGGCGGCTTTGATTTCAGCTCCGGCTTTTTCGCCGACACCCTCGACGGCGAATTATTTCAATCCTTCTTTCAGGGCCGACAATTATGTCGCAGCCGGTTTCATGCCGGTTTGGAATCCGGCAGACAAGTTTCAGATCAGAGGTGACTTTTACGGATTTCTGCCGGTAAGGAACATCGGATCCGACGCGGCGGGAAATGTGAAACATGTCGGGTGGGTGAACCGACCCGAATTTATTGGTGAAGTCGCGGCGGTTTATTCATTTCCTTTCGCCTCGCTTTCTCTCTATGCCAACTATCTGAGCGCGCCCTCCGGGAACTGGAATTTCGGCATCACATTCGGCATGTTCGTGCTCGCACCGAAACTCACCCGTTGATGATTTTCGTCGTCTTGGCGCCGAGGTCACGGAGTTTGGCGGCTCTCGCCGCAATGGATGTCGGTCCGCTTTTCAGATGACGCAATGTCTTGTCATAAGCCGATTCGAGATTGGAAATGTATTTTTCCAACGATTCAAAATCGTTAAAGAATGTGGCGATTTTATCATATATCAGACCGCCGAGGCGAGCAATCTCCTCGGCGTTTTTATTTTGATTCTCAATTCGCCATAGGCGGCCAATCATACTGATGACTGAGAGAAGGTGAGCCGGCGAAACGATGACGATGTTGTTTCGAAGAGCATATTCCGTGAGGTCATGATCATGTCTGATTGCGGCCATATAGGCGCCGTCATTCGGCATGAACATAAGTGTGTGCTCAATCGCTCCGGGGATATATTTGTGATATTGGGCGCGTGCCAGAGTATCGATATGCCGTCTGACCGAAGCGACATGAGAACGCAGACTGTTCTCTTCTTCATCTTCGTTGGCCGCGTCGCAATATTTAAGGTAGGCGGTCATCGAGGTTTTGGAGTCAACCACGAGCCTCACATTGTCCGGAAGAAGGAAAACCATGTCAGGACGCTGGCGCTTCTTTTCGTCATCTTCAAGCCTTTTGCCGTCAATTTCCATGGGCTGAATAAGATAATGGACTCCCCGAATAAAACCGGCGGTCTCAAGGAGGCGGTTGAGTATGGTCTCGCCCCACTCGCCTTGCATCCGTATATTACCTCTCAAAGCGTTCGAAAGCTTTCTGGCTTCTGAGCTAATTGCAGAATTGGCAGCAATCAGGGAATCTATCTGACGCGAAAGAGCCTCGCGTGAGGAATTTTCCTTCATATAGGAATCATTGACCGCTTTTCGGAAATCTGATAGGTTTTCCTTCAGCGGAGACAATATGAGATTGAGATCTCTTTGGTTCTGGCGATTGAGCCTTTCGGTTTGCTCCGACAGAGTCTTGCCGGCTATATTTTCAAATCTGAGAGCTGAAGATTGCTGAAGATCAGCTGATTGCTGACGAAGTCTTTCCTCAAGAACCTGGATCCGGCTCTCATATCCGTCACGCATGGACCGGATCGCACGGCGCACCATTAAGTATGAAGCGGCAAGAATGCCGACGGCAAAGACACAGGCTATAAGAATCAATAAGAATGAAATATTTGAAAATTCGTTAGACATATAATGACTAAAGTGATAATTGATTATAAGTAACTCTTTAAAATTAGTTTAAATAAAGAATATTTTTGTCAAGATTTTTTACAAAATTAGTAAAAATGATCGATTTTTATTATATTTGCAATTATAATTATATCTTATTTTAATTTGAGTAGCCTGATCTACGCTTTGAAAAATTTCTAATAATTATGAATACATCTTATCTATTCCTTGCGGCAGGTTTTGAAGAAATCGAGGCCCTGACTGCTGTTGATGTCCTCAGACGTGCCGGCATCCCGTTGAAAACTGTTTCAATCACCGAATCTCTCCAGGTCACGGGTGCACACGGAATCACGGTTAAAGCTGATGTGCTTTATGACAATACTCTTTTTGACGCTCCGGAATGGCTGATCCTTCCCGGCGGGCTCCCCGGCGCGGACAATCTCTATGACTTCGCGCCACTCAACGGACTTCTCGAAAATCAGGTTAAATCCGAAAAGGGCCGGATTGCCGCAATCTGCGCTTCACCGGCCGTCGTGCTCGGACAGCTCGGTCTTCTGAAAGGTCACAAGGCAACCTGTTATCCCGGTTTCGAGGATAAAATGGAAGGAGCCGAACCTCAGGAAGCTCCGGTTGTGACTGACGGCAAATTTGTAACCGGCAACGGACCCGCCAATTCTTTGAAGTGGGCTCTGGAAATTGTGAAATGCACACTTGGCGATCAGGCCGCTCGTGAAGTCGGTGCCGGAATGCTCTATTATTTCGAGAGTCCGATAGATTATAACTTCGGCTAATCTGAATGGTTAAACACAGTTAAGCCCGGAAGATTATAACTTCGGGCTTAACTTATAGAATAAATAAAGTTGTTTTGAGTTCTTATTACGTCATATCAAGAGAAGGGGAAGGCCAATATCGCGAGAAGATGAGCCGTTTTCTCTCCTTTGCCCGCAAGGCGGGAAGCGCAGACGAAGCGAAGGCGATTGTGAAAGAGTTTCAGAATCGGTTTTGTGATGCGCGCCATGTGTGTTGGGCATACATGATCGGACCTTCCATGACGGAATATCAATTGAATGACAACGGAGAACCTTCCGGAACAGCCGGCAAACCGATATTAGGCCAGATCCGTAGCCACGGCGTGACGGATGTCATTGTCATAGTCGTTAGATATTTCGGCGGAATAAAGCTCGGGACTTCAGGATTGATCACAGCCTATAAGGAAGCTGCATGTCTTGCGCTTGATGCGGCCGGAAAAAAAGAGATGCATGAAATGGTCAATATGGAGGTCGAAGTTCCTTACATATCATCTGACAGAGTCATGAGACTGATAAAGGAGGATGATGAAATTGAGGTCAAGGAGCGTGAGTTCGGAAATATCATTAGGCTCCGGCTGTCGGTCCGTCTCGACAAAGCGGAAGAAACAACAGGCAAAATGAGCGCGGCGGAAGGCGTATCCATAAAAATCCTTGACATTTGAAGATCAAAGCTGAAAGTCTGAAATTAAAGGAAAATATGGGAAAGATGTGAAAATTTGAGATTTATGCGAAAAAAATAGCGCGTAATTCAAAAAAAATTACGATATTTGCATTGCGAAAAGGGAACGGATGTCAAAAAATATGCCGAACTCCTTTCTAATCAATTGATTATCAATATAAAAATATTAAACTGATAAATTTAAAGCGATGACTAAAGCAGATATTGTAAATGAAATATCACGCAGCACTAACATCGATAAGGCTGCAGTGCTTCAGACAGTGGAGAAATTTATGGAAGTGGTGAAAGATTCCCTCTCAAACGGAGAGAACGTTTACCTCCGCGGTTTCGGCTCTTTCATCATCAAGACACGCAAAGAGAAAACTGCCCGTAATATCTCCAAGAACACATCTATCATCATCCCGGAACATAACATTCCGGCTTTCAAGCCCTCTCGTGTGTTCCTTGATCAGGTTAAATAAGAATAAATAAACCCCCACTACTTAACAATTACAGTTATGCCCAGCGGAAAAAAAAGAAAAGGCCACAAGATGGCTACACACAAGCGTAAGAAAAGACTGAGAAAGAATCGTCATAAGAAGAAATAATCTCAGGAACTCTTCAAAACGCAAAAAGGACAGGCAATGCAATCAATGGGGAAGATCTAAAGGCCGCCATTGGGAGCACTGTCTGCCTTTTTTATTTTGAAGATCATCTTAATTTTGAGTGAATAATGAAAAGCGAGTTGATAGTAGACGTTCAGGAAAAAGAGATTTCCATCGCGTTGCTTGAGGATTCCAGGCTTGTGTCACTTCAGAAAGAAAATCGCAATCAGGCATATGCCGTCGGCGATTTATATCTTGCGAAAGTGAAAAAACTCATGCCCGGCCTCAACGCGGCGTTTGTCGACGTCGGTTATGAAAAAGACGCTTTTCTTCACTATCTCGATCTCGGCCCGCAATTCTCAACTTATTCCGATTTTCTTGAGGAATGTTTCAAGGATCCGCGCCGGGTGCCAAACATCTCTAAAATTAAAAGAGAGCCGGACATTCCGAAGACCGGCAGCATAACCACATTGCTGCAACCCGGGAAACAGCTGCTTGTCCAGATCGCCAAGGAACCCATTTCGTCCAAGGGCCCGCGACTGACAACCGAGATTACATTCACGGGCAGATTCATGGTCCTGATTCCATTCTCCGATAAAATTTCTATTTCGCAAAAGATAAAATCAACTGAAGAAAAAATCCGCCTCCGTCAACTCATCGGCAGCATTAAACCGAAAGGCTTCGGAGTCATCGTGCGCACTTCGGCCGAGAACAAACGTGTCGCCGAACTCAACAACGAGATGCGCACGTTGCTGAAATGTTGGGAGGATTCGATTGCCAAGATGCAGCGTTCGACGCCCCCCTCTCTCATATATGAGGAAGACAGCAGGGCCGTCAGCCTTATCCGCGACATCTTCAGCCCCACATTTGAAAATATTTATGTGAATGAGGCTGAGACTTTTTCTCAGATTGAAAATTATGTTAAGCTCATTGCCCCCGACAATAATGATATTGTCAAGCTCTATACCAAGGACGCTCCGATATTCGACCAATTCGGGATCACACGCCAGATAAAGAGCAGTTTCGGCAAGACCGTGAGCTTCAAGAGCGGCGCCTATATAATCATCGAACACACCGAGGCGCTCCATGTCATTGACGTAAACTCCGGAAATAGAAGCAAAGCATCGGCAGATCAGGAAACGAACGCCCTGGAGGTGAATCTCAGGGCCGCGGATGAAATCGCACGCCAGCTGAGACTCCGCGACATGGGAGGAATCATAGTCATTGACTTCATCGATATGAACAAACAAGAGCATCGCCAGCAATTGTTTGATCACATGAAGGAGATAATGTCAAATGACCGTGCGCGTCACAATATACTCCCTCTGAGCAAGTTCGGACTGATGCAGATCACACGCCAAAGAGTCCGGCCCGCTCTCGACATCACCACCGAAGAAACATGCCCCTCCTGCTTTGGAAAGGGCGAGGTGCAGCCCTCACTTCTATTCACCGATAAACTCGAAGAGAAACTGGATTATCTGGTGAACTCACTTGAAGTCAAGAAATTTACAATGTATGTTCATCCATATGTCGAGGCCTACCTTAAGAAAGGGATGTTCTCTATCTATGGAAAATGGCGCCGCCGTTTCGGCCGCGGAATGAAACTGCTCGCCGATGAATCGTTGGCTTATCTTCAATATAAGGTGATAGACAGCGATAAAAAGGAGATTGATCTCAAAGAGGAGAGCGACACAAATTCCAGCATTTCCAAAAACAGAGTCCGCGTCAATAATCGAGATAAAAAAGAATAACGTCATCCCCTGAAAAATGAAATAAAATGGACGGCATCAAATTGATGATGCCGTCCATTTTTGGTAATAGCGCAATCTTTTGTTTAGAATTCTATTAAACTATTTTTAAGTCTCAATTTAGACTCCTGTCCACAAAAAAATGTCAATGCGAGGGTCTTAGGCATCTAAAGGATAGATAGTTAAGAGATTAATTAAAGACTTATAAGTCAGGAGATGAAAGCGAGAAGGTCAGCCACGATAAAGGTTGACCCCCCGACGAATAGAATATCTTTTTGAGGATCGGATTCTTCGAGTGCAGTGCTATATGCCGTCCCGACACCCTGAGGCATCAGCCGACATCTGAGACCCTCTTTCTCAAGTATAGGGAGAAGTTCGGCCGCGGGAAGCGCTCGAGGAACAGAGGCCTGCGTGACAAAGTATTCAGCATCACGAGGCAACAGGTCCACAATATGCTCAACATCCTTATCATTGACGAATCCAATAACAATTCTGAGCGTGGCGTCCGGAAATTGTTCTCTGCGTTTAGAGAGTAAGGTTTTGAGCTGTGGCATGGTGAACCCGAGTCCGGCACGGTTGTGTCCGGTGTCGCAGATTGTCAACGGTGAATCGGAAAGTTTCATCCAACGGCCCGCAAGTCCCGTATTGCTGACGACATTCTCCAAACCATCCTTTACCGAACGGTCAGAAATGTCAACTCCTCGCCCACGCAGCATCTCCACCGCGTGGAGAACAGTGTTAAGATTCTCCTTTTGATAATCGCCCGAAAGAGGATAACGGATTTCTCCCAACCCTTCAACATTGCACATAAGTGAAAAATCATCATCGACCGTTGTCCCGTTTAGAAGGGGAGTGTCTTCAGAAAATATTATGGGAGAACCGACTTCCTCGGCTTTTTCTTCAAACACCTTGCGGACATCACCCTCAGCGTGACCGATGACAACGGGGATTCCGGGCTTCATTATTCCGGCTTTTTCCGAAGCAATTTTCGGAAGTGTGTCGCCAAGAAACTGAGTGTGGTCGAAAGATATATTCGTTATGACACATCCGATCGGTGATATTATATTCGTCGAATCGAGGCGCCCTCCCATTCCCACCTCAATCACGGCATAATCGACCTTCTCTTTCGAGAACCAGTCGAAAGCCATCATCATTGTCAGTTCAAAAAATGAGGGATGTCCGTCATATCCGGATGCGCGCCACCTCTCAACGAAATCAACAACATCCTTTTCTGGAATCATACGTCCGTTTATGCGCATCCGCTCCCGGAAATCAGCAAGATGCGGCGAGGTATATAATCCGACTTTATAGCCTTGAGCCTGTAAAATGGACGCCAGACTGTGAGAAGTGGATCCCTTGCCATTAGTTCCGGCGATATGGATCGATTTGAAATTTCTATGAGGATTGCTGAAATAGTTGTCAAGATTTATTGAGGTGTCGAGCCCCGGCTTGTAGGCGGCGGCTCCCACGCGTGAGAACATCGGCAATTGAGAAAAGAGGAAATCGAGCGATTCTTTATATGTCATATTAGAAAATTTATAAAATAGCTCTGCTTGAGCATACTTTTAGTCCCTTGTGTCACAAAAAGTTAGAAATTGATAAACAAGGGGCTTATAATGCGTAGACAAGGAATCCCGTCAGGCCGGCGAGACATATGACAAGAATAGGGTGGAGAGAAATCTTTTTGCCTCTGAACGGGAATTTGAAATATACGAGGCAGAAAGCGGCCGCACAGATCCCGATGTTGGTCCATAATTGCCAGTCAATCCCTTGGGGATTAAAGTTGGCATTATTCATCAAAAGGATTGCCGCCGAGGCGATAAGTCCGACAACGACAGGCCGCAAACCTGAAAAAATCCCTTTTATGGCACCGCTCTGCTGGTGGCGGCGAATGAAGTGCGAGCTGTAAATGACGAGGAAGAAAGAGGGGAGAACCACCGACAGTGTGGCCAAAACTGACCCTAAGAGTCCCCAAAGAGGAGAAGCGAGGGCGGGATTGACGTGAGCCGGTGCCACATACCCTATATAGGTCGCCGAATTGATTCCGATTGGCCCGGGGGTCATCTGAGATATGGCGACTATGTCCGTGAACATGGTTTCTGTGATCCAGCCCGGATCAACAACCGAGTGTTCGACGAGAGACAGCATGGCATAGCCGCCTCCAAACCCGAAAATGCCGATCTTAAGATATGCCCATATTAATTTTAAATATATATTCATCTCCTGGAATTATTAATATATATTACTGTCTGATAGTCTATTGCACAAAAAGCTTAAAAATTTCTGAAAAGGACTGTGGACGGGGTCTTAATCGGAAGATTTTTCTGATTGAGATTTCTTCAAAGACCGCAGGCTTAATTTCCAGAAAGCCCACCCTCCGAATCCTCCGAGAATTATGAAGAGGATAGGATTCGAGGCAAATCCGAGATTGATTCCGAAAAGTTGGGAAGAGGAGATCATCAGGGCGACTATAAGAGGAATCCAAATCGTCTTGAGACCTAATTTCGCCGCTTTTGCCGATGTGATCACGGGTGCTATGATCAGCGCGACGACAGCCGGTCGAATACCCATGAATATAGCCGAGAGGACATGGTTGCTCTTGATCATGTCGGGCGTCAGGAAAATAGCGATGCAAAGGATTATGAGGAACGAGGGGAGAATGCATCCGAGAGTCGCTGTGGCGGAACCCTTCATTCCGTGAAGTTTGTCGCCTACGGCCGTCGCGATATTCACAGCTAAGATTCCGGGAAGAGACTGAGCGATCGCGAGAAGGTCAAGAAAATCTTCGCGCTCAATCCAGTGATATTTATCGACTATCTCTCGCTCGATAATGGAAATCATGGCCCAACCTCCGCCGAACGTGAAGAGTCCGATTTTGAAGAAAGACAGAAAAAGTTGCAGGACCTCTCTTCCGGAGGTCCCGCTTTCTATTGGTTTGACAGAGTTATTCTTCATCTGAAGGTTTGATTTTGTGCTCATCTATCTTTTTCCAGACATACCATATATAGCCTATGACGAACGGAACGAGAATAGACACGTAGGCCATTGTCCGGAGAGTGAATAGCGATGAAGACGCATTATATATTGTAAGTGAGGATTCAGGATCGGACACCGACGGGAAGAATGGGGTGTGACAGAAACCTGCCATCCAGAAAAGTGCAACCACAGTGAAGAAGGTTCCGATTCCGGCGAACCATATTCCTTGTCTGTAATTCTTTGTGAGAAGTGTGCGGAGAATCCCCAAAAGGACGTTGGCAACTCCCAGAAGGAAAAGGATCAGAATCGGAAGCGAGCCGATGAGGTTATGCCAATATTTATATGGCTCAGGCTCGACAACGGTTGCCAATGCGTTGGACGAAATGACGTTATATCCTGTTGATGTCAACAGAACCGCCATGAAGGCGAGGAAGAAAACAAGGAACAGGATTGTTGAAATCCACAATTTGCGGATCAGCCATTTGTGGAACTCTTCGCCTCCGTCAACGGAATTGATGAGATAGAGGGCTCCCAGGCAGCGCGCAAGGAAGAACACAGCGAAGCCAAGCAGAAGATTCTTCCAGCAATAAATCGCTTCGAGTCCATGCGTGGGGCCCCAGACGGAGACCACGGGACTGCTCCCGTCCAACATGGAACCACGGTCTATCGTAAAATCACCTCCGAAAAAGAACATCGCGACGGCCACACCGAGAAGAACACAACCGACAAGTCCGTTGAAGAAGAGGAAAACATCGTATGTCTTTTTCCCTAAGAGGTTCCCTTTCTTGTTTCTATATTCATAGCTTACGGCCTGAACGACAAAGCTGAGGAGAATCAGCATCCAAAGCCAGTAAGCACCGCCGAAACTGGTCGAATAGAAGAGTGGAAACGCGGCGAATGCGGCTCCGCCGAAAGTCACGAGTGTCGTGAAGGTCAATTCCCATTTGCGGCCAATCGAGCGCACGATCATGCTCGTCCATTCCGGTTTCTGTGCATTCAATAACATTGATTGGCCTCCCTGAACGAAAAGGAGGAAGACGAGGATGCCACCAAGCACGGAGACAATCACCCACCAATAATTCTGTAATATTTCAAGTGTCATGGCGTGTTACTTTTTGGTTGGATTATCGATATCTTTTTTAGTGGCTCCCGTCACCCATTTCACCATGATGCCGACTTCGGCACAAAGAAGAACAGTGAATATGACGGCGAATATCCAGAAAGTGGTGATGACCGACGAGGCGGGGATATCGGAAATAGCGGCTCCGACGGGGAGAAGATCCTGTACGGTCCAGGGCTGGCGGCCGACTTCGGCCACACACCATCCGGCTTCCGAGCAGACATACATCAAAGGAACAGAAATCATTCCGATTACAAGAACCCATTTTTTGCCTAACCATGCCGGAATCTTATATGCGAACAGAAGCATAAGAACGTAGAAAAGCAAAAAGTAACTTCCGAGGATAACCATCACCCTGAAAGAATAGAAAGTGACGGCCACGGGGGGAATGGCATCATCCGGAGAGGAGAAATATCCATAGCCGAAGAACCGATAATTTTCGGTCAGTGACTTCTGGGCTGATTCCATGAGTTGGGAATCTCCGTCCCTGATTGCGTCACCATAGTCCCGGATTGCAGCCTGAGCCAGTTTTCCTCGTTCGATTCGTTCCGTATACGGAACTGTGTTGATCGTGTCGCCGTCAACGATGTCGATGCCATTGATGATGTCGTTAATTCCGGGAACAAATGCATTCATATCGTGGCGGGCGAGTATCGAAAGACCCTTGGGCAAAGAAATGTCAAAAAGATACGGGTCCTCTTCATTATCCCATCGCTTATCCGGATTGATCATGCCGATTCCGACAAGACTTTGTCCCTCCGTGCCATTGTATAGACCTTCCATGGCGGCCAATTTCATCGGCTGAGTCTTCGTGACCTCAACTGCGGAGCCGTCGCCGGTGTACATACAGAGCAGCAGGCCGATCAGGCCGATCCATCCTCCTGTCTTTATCGAGCGGATTGCGAAATCATAATTGCTTTTGCGGAAGAGGAAGAAGCAGGAAACTCCAATGACGAAAACACCCGACAGGGCCCAGCCGCTGAGCACGGCATGGAAGAATTTATTGATTGCCACTCCGGAGAAAAGCGCCCAGAAATTATCCATTACATTGCGCATCTGGACCGGATCAAATTCCATTCCTACGGGATACTGCATCCAGGCATTTGCCACAAGAATCCACAGAGCGGAAATTGAAGCACCGATGGCTGTCAGCCAGGTCGAGAGAAGATGAAACCGAGGGCTGACTTTGCCCCAGCCGAAGAACATGACGGCGCCGAAGGTCGCTTCCATAAAGAATGCCAGGATGCCTTCGATTGCAAGCGGCGCGCCGAATATGTCTCCCACAAACCAGGAGTAATTGCTCCAGTTTGTGCCGAATTCAAATTCAAGGATAATGCCTGTGGCGACTCCGATCGCGAAGTTGATTGCAAGAAGAGTCATCCAGAATTTTGTTGTCTGAAGCCAGCGTTTGTCATCGGTCTTCAGATAAATCGACTCCATGACCGCTACAATCACGGAAAGTCCCAGCGTGAGCGGAACGAACAGCCAGTGATAAATGGCTGTAAGTGCAAATTGCCAGCGCGACCAGTCGACTACAGTTATCAGATCATTCATGGGCGTTAGATATATTAGGTTATTATATTGACATATACAGAACGGACAGATGAATGTGTATTCAGCCGCCGGTTTGTCTGTTTTCTCACGGTGAAGTCAGATTGTGTCTGACAGCTTCTGCTCTTTGAGCGTCGTTTGAATAGTCTCTTTCGAGTATATTGGGGAAAAAGAAGAGCTTCACAACGAAAAAGAGAATGAACAGCTTGATGAGTATCAGAGCCCACAATGTGCGTCCGATAGTCATCTGCCGGAATCCATCTCGATACATATCAGCAATTTCTCTTAGTTTCATTAGGCTCTAATATATATTTATGTGCAAATATAAACAAAATTAGCGGAAAAAATCAAAAAATCATTAAAATTGCACCTCTTTTTTATATAAAGTCGATCACAATTTAAACTTATTGGCGAATAATTTTGAGGACAAATAAAAAGTTCGTATCTTTGTCAACAATAATGTTTATGCCTCTGGCCGTACATTCCGGAGCCTTATATTATTGAGACGGCCGTTCACAATAATATGGCTCACGGTTAATTCGGCGGAGCATGGACCGCCCCTTGAAATTGTATTTTTATGGTTCAGGGGCAGAGTGTTTAACGTTATAACTGAAATTACAGACTTTAGATATGGCCCTTTGGTTTGAGTGCAAGGTGCGCTATGACAAAATGCAGGAGAATGGCGCAATTAAACGCGTAAACGAACCCTATATTGTTGATGCGTTGAGCTTTACAGAAGCTGAATCGAGAATCATAGAGGAGATGAAACCTTTCATATCGGGCGAATTCTCTATTTCCGCGGTGAAAAAAACCAAAATTGCCGAAATATTCTTCGACGAGACCGGAGACAAATATTATCAGGTGAAATATAATATCATCACTCTTGATGAAAAAACCGGTGTGGAAAAGAAGGCTTCGGTTCTGACTTTGGTGCAGGCCGCTGATTTTGAGATGGCCCTCGCCAACTTCTCCGAGAATATGAAAGGGACTCTCGCAGACTTTGAAATCGCATCGATTGCCGAAACAGCGGTGATGGATGTCTATCCTCTGAATCTTGAAATAAAGAAAGAAGCCGAATAATCACAAACATCATTTCTCTCAATCGCCGGAAGATAACTGTTAAGAAAATTGCAAATGTCACTGTCAGATATAAAAAAGAATATCATCGAGCTGAAGGAAGAAATTCCCGATGGCGTGGAGCTTGTCGCTGTTTCTAAATTTCATCCTGTTGAGGCGTTGAAAGCGGCATACGATGCCGGTCAGAGACGCTTCGGGGAAAGCCGTGTTCAGGAATTATTGAAAAAGCAGCCAGAACTCCCCGGAGATATCGAATGGCATTTCATAGGTCATCTTCAGACGAACAAAGTGAAATCCATCACGGGGAAAACGGCCTTGATCGAGAGTGTCGATTCCGAACATCTTCTCGATGTGATTGACCGCGAGGCTGAAAAAGCCGGCGTCGTGACTCGAGTGCTGATGCAGCTTCATGTGGCTCAGGAAGAGACGAAAACAGGGTTCTCACCCGAAGAATTGTTGAAATTTTTTGAGGAAAAGCGTTTTGAGAATCTGAAGGCGACTCACATTTGCGGAGTTATGGGCATGGCCTCAAACACCACTGACCGTAACCGTATAAAAGAGGATTTCAAAAAGATCCGCGAAGTCTTCGACCAAATCAAGCTGACAAATCCTGAATTGAGGGGATTTGACACGGTGTCAATGGGGATGAGCGGTGACTGGCGGATAGCTGTTGAGGAAGGATCAACACTTATAAGAGTCGGCACCCGAATCTTCGGCGAAAGGGAATATTAGAATCTTCAGCTCGAGAAGCTCGAAAAGCTCGAGAGGCTCGAAAAGCTCGAGAGACTCGAAAATCTCGAGAGGCTCGAAAAGCTCGAGAGACTAGAAAAGCTCGAGAGGCTCGAAAAGCTCGAGAGACTCGAAAATCTCGAAAGAGTCGAAATGTTAGGAATGTAACTAAATTAAAAGATAAATCAATGGTAGAAGAATTGAAAAATGGCCAAAAAAAGAGCTATGCGCTTCCGATCATAATCATGTTTGCGCTGTTCTTTATGATTGCCTTCGTGACCGGTTATCAAAACCCGTTGGGTTCTGTGATTGAAAAGATGTCGGCCGGAAATACGATGATGTCCCAGCTCGGCACGCTCGCAAACTTCATCGCGTATGCGTTCATGGGTTTCCCTGCCGGCAAATTGCTCCAGAACAAGGGCTTCCGTGTGACTGCGCTGTGGGCTGTGACCATCGGTTTTGTCGGTGTCGCCATAACCTATTGTTCCGGTTTCATAGCGTCTGATTCGACCGCAGTCGCAATCTATCTTATCGGAGCGTTCGTCGCGGGTTTCTCGATGTGTCTTCTCAACACCGTTGTGAATCCTATGCTCAATTCGCTCGGCTCCACACCGAACAAGGGTAACCAGTTGGTTCAGTTCGGCGGATCTTTCAATTCTTTGGGCGCCACTTTAGCTCCCGTGATTGTCGGCGGCCTTCTTGGCGGCGCCGCAAGTTCAATATCCTCCGCCAACCCCGTGTTCTATCTCGCTATGGCGATTTTTGCCGTTGCGTTCCTCGTTCTCTACTTCAGTAAACTTCCCGAGGCTGAAGATCTCGGAAAACCGTCGGCGAATGTGAAAGTTGCCAATGCTTTCAAATATCGCAATTTCACGTTCGGCGTGCTCGCAATTTTCTGTTATGTCGGCTTCGAGGTGGGCATGGCAAACTGGACCTACCAGTTCCTCGAAAAACATACGGAGGTGCAATCCCTGAACACGGCGACCAGTGCTTCGATTGCCGGCACAGTGTGCGGCATTTACTGGCTTCTTATGCTTGTCGGACGTCTGTTGGGCGGTGCCGTTGGCGGAAAGGTTTCCTCACGAGCCATGCTGACGATTGCAGGATGTGGCGCGATGCTGTTCATTCTCGCCGGCATTTTCGCTCCCCAGACGATGATAGGATTCGTCGGCTTCAGCTCTTCCGATTTGGCATTCGGCATTGTTCAGATTCCGATGAATACGATATTCTTCGTTCTCTGCGGATTCTTCGCTTCCATTATGTGGGGTGCAATATTCAACCTTTCCGTGACAGGACTCGGAAAATATACGGCTGTCGCTTCCGGTATCTTCATGGTCATGGTGTGCGGAGGCGGTATTTTCCCGTGGATTCAGTCTTTCCTTGCCGCCGGTTCTATGCTTGGCAGTTTCTGGCTTGACTTTATCCTCGTTGCCTACATCTTCCTATATGCGGTTCTTCTCTCGCGTCCCGGAAAGAATGTCGAGGAGACTCCTGAAATTCTTGTTGAAGACTGATTGATAAATTTTCTCCGTCCGGGGCTGCCCCCGGACGGAGAAATTATATAATACATGCAGTTGCAAAAGTTTACTCTTGAAAATTAGAAATACATACTTAACTTTACATATCATATCTAATACCTGATGAATAAGAACTTGATGAATCGTGCGGCTGACAATATCCGCATTTTGATCGCAGAAATGGTTGAAAAAGCCAAGTCCGGTCATCCCGGCGGGTCAATGGGTGGAGCCGATTTCGTGAACGTGCTCTTTTCGAGAGTCATCAATTATGATCCGCGCGATCCGGAATGGATTGCCCGTGACCGGTTTTTCCTCGATCCGGGCCACCAGTCACCGATGCTTTACGGTGTCTTGGCAATGACCGGCCGTTATACGATTGAGGAACTTCAGCAGTTCCGTCAGTGGGGAAGCATCACGCCGGGTCACCCTGAACTTGACGTCGAGAGGGGTGTGGACAACTCGAGCGGTCCTCTCGGTCAGGGCCATGTGATGGCTGTCGGCTGTGCAATCGC
>CAYQQG010000017.1:0-22557 GCA_964419535.1 uncultured Sangeribacter sp. | reverse complement strand
GGCCGCTAAGTTCCGCATTCTCCAGAACCAGACACCGGAGGATTATTTCATTTATTGGATGGATGACCCGATTGTGGCCGAGCAAGTGCGCCACGTTCAATCGGAGGCGATGCGTCTTCCGTTCAGCGAGCACAGGCAGGAAGAGAGCGCCGCGTGGGTCGACGAAAGCGACATTATCCATTTCGAAACTCCGCGCGACGTTTGGGAGATTCCACGCGAAAAACTCTCGCTGACAGGCCTCCACAATCTCTACAACTCAATGGCCGCAGGGCTTTCGGCGTCGGTCCTCGACATCCGGAATGACGTCACGCGCGAAGCCCTCTCGGACTTTGAATCTGTCGAACACCGCCTTGAATTCGTTCGGGAAAAGGAGGGCGTCATATACATCAACGACTCGAAGGCGACAAACGTCAATTCGACGTGGTACGCCCTCGAGAGCATGACACGCCCGACAATCCTCATTCTCGGCGGCAAGGACAAAGGGAATGACTATGAAGAGATTCTGCCGCTCGTCAAAGAAAAGGTAAAGGCGATTGTCTGCATGGGCGCCGACAACAACAAACTCCTCAACTTCTTCGGGGGGAAGGTTGACGAAATCCGCGACACCCATTCCATTTCGGAAGCCGTCGAGGCCTGCGCCGAGATTGCACGCGAAGGGGACACGGTTCTGCTCTCGCCCTGCTGTGCAAGTTTCGACCTTTTCCACAGCTATGAAGAACGGGGAAAACTCTTTAAGGAAGAGGTTATTAAACTTTAATTGAAATTAAAGTCTTTAAGGGCCTTAGGGTGCTTAAGGTCTTTAGGGACTTCAGAGGAATTATAACGGGGGATTGACCCTTTTCAAACTACTGACATCGTATATGCGAAAAGAAACGGAATATTCTGAAATATTAATCAATGAGACTCTCGACGGGGAACCGGTCGGGGGCACGGCACGGCGCGGACGCGGCGCGGCGGAAGAGGAGACATACGCCTCCGGACGCCGTCTCACGGGCCATTCTTCGGCCGCCACGGCAGAGGAGACCCACACCTCCAACCGCCGTCTGACCAGCCGTTCGTCGACCGCACGAGACACCCGGAAGCGGCCTCCGGTCGATAAATTCATCTGGGGAATCTATATCGGGCTTCTTTTCATCTCGATTATCGAACTATACAGCGCTTCCTCTTCGGAAGTGAAAGGCGCAAATATTTTCGCGCCCCTTATCCGCCATTGCATATTCCTTGCGATCGGCTTTGTCTGTGTGCTGTGGCTGCAGCGGCTCCATTACGGCTATTTCAGCCGATTCGCTTTCATACTGGCCTTCGTCTCCTTCATATTGCTATTGATGTCGACCTTTTTCGGCGCCAATATAAACGGGGCCTCGCGAGCGATCGTGATCGGGGGCTTCACGATCCAGCCTCCGGAGATTGTCAAACTGACGGTTCTCGTGCTCTTGGCGACAATCTTAGGCCGAAACCAGCGACCCGGAGGCGTCTCGACAAAGGCTGTCATCATGGTGGCCGCGATCGTGTTGGTCTTTGGCGCCGTGCTGTGGATCAACGGATTGACGAATATGATCATCATGATGATCGTCAGCATCGCGATGTTCCTCATCGGCGGCATTCAGATTAAGAAGCTCATCGCCGTGGGAATCGTATATGCCCTTGGCGTCGGCGGCATCATGCTCATAAAACAGGTCTCTCACACATCGACCGAATATGACAGCGTCGGGGAGAACTCCGAGATGATTGCGGGCGCATCGGGCGCTAACGAAGCGTCCGGGAGCCAGATCGGCCGCACGGAGACGCATATCCAACGTTTTCAGCGTTATTGGCGCGGTGTGAAGCCGAACGACACTATCAATGATTATAACCGTCAGGAGATATTCGCACGCATGGCCCAAGCCAATGGCGGATTCGTCGGCAACGGACCGGGCCATTCACGCGAGAACGCCCGTCTGCCGCTCGCCTTCTCGGATTATATCTATTCGATCATCGTCGAAGACCTCGGATTTCTCGGCGGGGTCGTGCTGCTCATCCTATATCTGCTGCTTTTAGGCCGGGCCGGCCGTGTGGCCTATAAGTGCAACCGCGCTTTCCCGGCGTTCCTGATAATGGGGTGTGCCGTGCTGATAGTCTCACAGGCGATCGTCCACATGGCGATCGTCACCGGCGTCGCGCCCGTGAGCGGTCAGCCGCTCCCCTTCATTTCCAAAGGGGGCACATCGATCATCGTGATGTCCATGGCGATCGGGGTGATGCTCTCTGTCAGCCGATATGCCGTCACCTCGAAAGACCGGAAAGCGAACAAAGAGGAATTGAGCCGTCTTGCGGACGATCTGAGGACGGCAAACTATTCGAGCCAATGACGGAGGAGCCGCCGCTAAAGCCCGGTGGATTTCCAACGATCAGAGGATGGAAATTTTTATTTCGGGAAGGGAACGGATTGTTGGGGAACAGAGTTTTGACATCTCGCTTTGCTTAACATCTAAGACTGATGAAAAAATATAGAATATTGATTTCCGGAGGCGGCACGGGAGGACACATCTTCCCGGCCCTGTCAATCGCCAACGCGTTGCGTCGGCGGCTGAACGCCGAAATCCTTTTTGTCGGCGCCGACAACAGAATGGAAATGGAACGGGTTCCGGCAGCCGGATACCCGATCAAGGGATTGCCCGTCGCCGGATTCAACCGCAGAAATCTGCTGAAGAATTTCTCGGTGCTTCTCAAGCTCCGCAAGAGCCTCTCGATGGCCCGCGGAATTGTCGATGAGTTCAAACCGGACATCGCCATCGGTGTCGGCGGTTATTGCTCGGGGCCGACGCTGAAAGCGGCCCAGAAGCGCGGCGTCCCCACTCTGCTTCAGGAGCAGAATTCCTATGCCGGAGTGACCAACAAGCTGCTGGCCAAGAAAGCGGAGAAGATCTGTGTCGCATACGAAGGCATGGAGCGGTTCTTTCCGGAAGATAAGATCATATTGACGGGGAATCCGATCCGCAAGGATCTGACCGAGGAGATGAAATCGCCCGAGGAGGCGCGGAAAAGCTTCGGACTCAACCCATCGTTGCCCACAATCCTTGTGATCGGCGGTTCGTTAGGCGCCCTGACGATGAACGAGAGTCTTGAACAAGGGTTGGGCAAATTGAACGATGCCGGACTTCAGGTCATCTGGCAGACCGGGAAAAGTTTTGCAGAAAGAGCGAAAAAAGCCGCCAAAGGGATGAAGGGGGTGGTCGTGACTCCGTTTATTTCAGACATGGCGGCGGCTTACGCGGCGGCGACGGTCGTAGCCTCGCGCGCCGGCGCGGGGTCGATTTCAGAACTGGAGGTTCTTGGGAAGCCGTGTGTTTTAGTGCCTTCGCCCAACGTCGCCGAAGATCATCAGACAAAGAACGCCAGAGCCCTTTCCGACCGTGGCGCCGCCATATTGGTTCCGGACGGCGAAGCGAGGACGACACTTGTCGACACACTTCTCGGTCTGGCGACCGACCGCAAGGCCTTGGATTCCATGAAAAAGGCAATTTCAGCAATGGCTCTTAGGGATTCTGACGAAAAAATCGTTGACGAAGTCGTCAAGATTCTCACGGCCGAAGAAAGATAGGGAGGTTAGGGTTGCAAAAGCTTCGCTTTTGAACAGGACAGCTTCGCGAGGACCGGAGAGACGTTAAGGACATTAAAGACCTTAGGGACCTTAAAGACCTTAGGGTTGCAAAAGCTTCGCTTTTGAACAGGACAGCTTCGCGAGGACCGGAGGGACGTTAAGGACATTAAAGACCTTAAGGACCTTAGGGACCGGAGGGAGCTTAGGGAGCTTATAAAAAACTAAAAATTAAGTGATTTAGAAGTGGAATTTCAAAATATATATTTCGTTGGGGCCGGAGGAATCGGCATGGCGAATCTTGTGAGGTATTTTCTGAGCAAGGGCGCCCGGGTTGCGGGCTATGACCGGACGGCGACAGCCCTGACGGCCGAACTGGAGAAAGAGGGGGCCCGGATTGTCTATGAGGACTCGCCTGAGCTGATCCCTGAAAGCCATCGCAATCCTGCGGACACTTTGGTCGTATACACTCCGGCGGTCGGGGACGACAACCGGATTCTCACCTTTTTCCGCGACGGCGGGTTCGAGGTCATCAAGCGCGCCAGACTGTTAGGACTCATCACTCAGCGGTCTAAAGGGATATGCGTCGCCGGCTCGCACGGGAAAACAACGACATGTTCGATGATTGCCAATATCATGAGGCGGACACCCGACAGCGTGAATGCGTTCCTCGGCGGGATATTGCTCAATACGGGTTCCAATTTCATCATATCTGAGAGCTCGGAATATTCAGTGATTGAAGCCGACGAATATGACCGATCGTTCCACCAGCTCTCCCCTTTCATCGGGGTCGTGACTTCGTGTGACCCGGACCATTTGGACATATATGGCGATGAGGAGCATTATCTGGAAGCGTTCAGCATCTTCACGTCCCTCATCACCGAAGGGGGCGCACTGATCATGCACACCGGGCTGAAGATGAAACCGGCCGTCAAACCGGGTGTGAGGGTTTTCACCTATTCCGGCGGAGCTGAAGGGGATTGGCACGCGGAGAACATCACATACGGCATCGGCACTCTGTCATTCACTCTCGCAGGTCCTGACGGTCTCAGAATCGAGGATATAAGCCTCGGCGTACCGGTCGAGATAAACATTGACAACGCCGTCGCCGCCGCCGCGGCCTCAATCCTTGCAGGCGCGAGCCCGGAGGAAGTAAAGAGCGGTCTGAGTGACTTCAAGGGCGCCAGACGAAGGTTTGACATCCACCTTGACGGCAAGGACGGCGGTCCGGTCCTGATCGACGATTACGCCCACAGCCCCAATGAGGTCAGGGCCTCGATTGAATCGGTCCGCAAGCTCTTTCCGGGACGCAGACTCAGCGTCATTTTCCAGCCTCACCTCTATTCGCGCACGCGGGATTTCGCATCCGAATTTGCGAAGGCGCTCTCAGCGGCAGACGAAGTGATAATGCCGGAAATCTATCCTGCACGCGAGCTCCCGATTCCCGGAGTTGACAGCAATTTGATTCTCAAAGATGTCACAAGTCAAAAAAAATGCTATTGTGAGCGAAAAGATTTGCTGAATCTCATAAAAAATGCTAACTTTGAGATTTTGATGACTCTCGGGGCCGCAGACATCGACGTGATGCTCCCTGACATCAAGGAAATTCTCAGCAAATAACCTCATGGCTATGACGCCCGCAGTGAAAAAAATACTTAAATGGACAATTCTCGGCCTGCTGCTCATGTATGTGGCGGGCATCACTGTGTGGGCACGTATGGAGGCGGACCGTCATCTGATAAAAGGGATAACGATCACAATGGAACAAGGGGGGCTTTCGGACACGATCACCGCGCGCGGAGTGAAGGCGTCGCTTTTGAAATTTCCCGAGAAAATCGTCGGAACACCGGCTTATATGGTCAACACCCTCAAGATCGAGCAATATCTGATGAAGCTGAATAATTTTGAGGATGTGAAATGTTTCGTTTCCTCTAACGGATATCTGAATATCAGCATCTCCCCTATGATTCCCGAGATTCGTGTCTTTGACGGCTCGAAATCCTATTATGTCAACAAAATGGGGAAAAAGATAAACTCGAACGCTGAGTTCTATGCCGACGTGCCCATTGTCAGCGGACGGTTCGACAATAAATTCCGGCCCGAGATGATTCTGCCCGTCGTCAGATTCATAAACTCAGACCCCGATCTGAAAGAACTCATCGGGATGTATGAGGCGAAGGGACCACGGGACATAATCCTCGTCCCCCGGATCGCGGGCCATGTGATCAACTTCGGTGACACGGCCAACCTCAAGGAGAAACGGCGCGCGCTGCTGTCCTTCTACGAAAAGATAATTCCGTATAAAGGTTGGGAGGAATATGACACGATTTCGGTCAAGTTCCGCGGCCAGATAGTGGCGACACGCCGCGACAAGACACCGCGTTTCCCGATCGAGACATACGAAGAGGAAATCGACCCGGAGGAATCTGCCCTCCCGACGGATTCGATCCGCGAAGTCAGGCAGCCAAAAACCAACAAACCCGCAACTATATAAAGAATAAAATGGAACGATATGTCGCTGCGATAGAGATAAGCAGCTCTAAAATAATCGGAGTCGTCGGCCGCGTCAAAGAGGGCGGCCAGGTCGATATCATAGCCGTCGAGCAGGAAAAATGCGTCGAAAGCGTGAGATACGGCATCATCCACAATCTGGAGGAAACCTCTTTGCGTCTCGCCCGTATTCTCGAAAGACTCGAGCGCAAAGCGAGCATCTCGCCGCGGAAGATAAAGACTTTCTTCATCGGTCTGAACGCCCGTTCTCTGAGAAGCATACCGACGACGGTCAAACTCCAGCTTCCGGACGACACGGAAATCACGGATGAGATTCTTCAGCGCCTGCGCAAAGACGCCCTGGGCGTCGCAATCGATTCGTCGCTTGAGATCGTTGATGTCGTTGCCCGCAAATATCGTGTCGACAAACTCGAGACCTCGTCACCGCGCGGAGCGACCGGCAACAGCATTCAGGCCGATTATGACATCATTGTCTGCCGTCCGGAAGTCAAGCGCAACCTTTTGCGCGTTGTGCGCGACAAACTCGGAATCGAACCCGCAGGCTTCGTTGTCACTCCCCTCGCCACGGGCCACCTCATCCTCTCAGGCGAAGAGAAACGCCTCGGCTGTATGCTCGTGGACATAGGCGCCGAAACGACGGCCGTCACGATCTATCGCAACGGTTCGCTCAATTATTTCGCCACTCTCCCGCTCGGCGGACGCAACATCACACGCGACATAACCTCTCTCTCAATGCTCGAGGAGCGCGCTGAAGACATCAAGCGCACCTCCGGGAACGCCATAGCGCCCGAAAATCCTTCAAACACGAATATAAACGGAATCAAATATTCCGATGTCAGCAACCTCGTCGTCGCCCGCTCGGAAGAGATCGTTGCCAATATTATCGAACAGATTGCATACGCCGGGCTGACGGATAAAGACCTTCCCGGCGGAATCATCTGCATCGGCGGCGGCTCCAAACTTAACGGAATGTCGGAACTGATCTCGCGCCAGCTCGGAGGGATCGCCGTCAAACAGGGGCGACTTCCGGGATATGTTCATCTCGACGACCCGAAAGGGCCAAGTTCGGAGATTGTCGAAGTTGCGAGTGTCCTTTATGCCGGCGCCACACTGACAAACGTCGAATGTCTCGAAGAGCCCGAAAAAACCGATATTCCCGTGACCGGCGAAGCTCCGGAACCGGATCCGGCCGACCGTTCCGGGAACCAGGGCCTGCGCGAACAGGGTCCGCGTCCGAGCAGCTTTGTGACCAAGATCAAGAGCAAGCTTTCACGCCTCTTCGAAAATCCGGAAGACGAAGACTCCGACACATTGGAATAACTCTCGATATAAAATAAAAATGGATAACAATTTCGATATAAACGATGCCTCCGGTTTTCTCGGGGATTCAAACCAGGACATCATAAAGGTCATAGGAGTCGGCGGCGGCGGCGGAAATGCCGTCAACTATATGTTCAAACAGAACATTCCGAACGTCAACTTCGTTGTCTGCAACACCGATGAGCAGGCTCTGCGCAAGTCACCGGTGCCCAACAAGCTCATTCTGGGTCCGGAGATCACTCACGGACGCGGAGCCGGCAATCTGCCGGAAGTCGGGCGCGAATGTGCCGAAGCGTCCGCAGAAGAAATCAAACAACTTTTTGACGACAACACGGAAATGGTCTTCATAACGGCCGGCATGGGAGGCGGGACAGGCACCGGCGCGGGTCCCGTCGTGGCACGTCTGGCGAAGGAGGCCGGACTGCTGACAATCGGAATCGTGACCGTTCCGTTCCTTTTCGAAGGCGAGAAGAAGATTCTCAAAGCTCTCGACGGAGCGGCCGAGATGAAGAAACATGTCGACGCGCTTCTCGTCATAAACAACGAAAACCTTATTGAGCTCTATAAGGACCTCAACTTCTTCAATGCCTTTGAGCGCGCCGACGACACGTTGGCCAACGCGGCCCGGTCCATATCGGAAATCATCTCTGAGAATTGCTATATCAACGTCGATTTCCAGGATGTGAAGACTATCCTCAAGGATTCCGGCACGGCAATCATCTCCACGGCTTATGGCGAGGGGGAACGCCGAATCTCGCAAGCGATCCACAACGCGCTCCATTCGCCTTTGCTGAAAAAGCACGACATCAACACGTCGAAGAGACTTCTCTTCAAATTTGTCTGCGCCCGGGACGCGGAACAGCCGCTGCGCGCCGATGAAATCAAAGAGATCCACCAGTTCACGGCCAACCTCCCGTCAAGCATCGATGTCAAGTGGGGCATCGGCGACAATCCAGAAATGGGGAACCGTGTGAAGGTTACTATTCTCGCCTCGGGCTTCGATGTCACTCTGCGCGAAAAGGACGCCGAGAAGGGTCCGATAACATTCCGTGTGGACAATGACACCAACACCCAGAAGACTCAGACGACAACCGCGACCAAGGCCCAGATAGAGGAAATCTATGGCGTCGGCACGCTGACAAAGCAGAGCCGCGACATGGCGAGAATCAAATATGCCATTCTGAAGCCGTCACAGTTTGACGATCATGAAGTCATCACGATGCTCGAGAGGACGCCGACGTATAACCGCGATCAGGGCTTCAACGAGCAACTGAGCCACGCTTCGGAAACTACGGTCCGACACACGCCGCGTGAAAACGCCACGGGCGCCCACGACGAAAAACCGGCCGGATTCAACGGCAACAAAATATCATTCTGACCGAATCTTTATCATTCTGTCTGCGTCAGACCCCTTTCCCAAAAAAGTCAATACGGGGGGTCTTAAAAAATTCTTCTGACTGCATTTCCTGTCACTCAGATCTTAAAATATGGAAAAATCTTTTCAGATGGTGGCCAAGACCTTTCAGGGTCTTGAGGATGTTCTCCGCGACGAACTCATTGGCCTGGGAGCGGAAAATGTCGAATCCGGCACACGCATGGTGTCATTCGAGGGCAATCTCGAAGTGATGTATAAGGCCAACCTGTGCTGCCGCACGGCGTTGCGCATCCTGAAGCCGATCGCCAAGTTCTCAGCCTCCGATCCCGACGAGCTGTATGACATCGTCCGCGATTTCAAATGGGAGGACTACATGACTCCGAAGACGACGTTCTGCATCGACTCGACGGTCAACAGTCCGGGATTCCCCCATTCAAAATATGTGACCTACAGGGTCAAGGACGCGATCGCCGATCATTTCCGTGATCTGTGCGGCCAGCGCCCGTCGATACGCCTCGAAAACGCCGACATCTCACTCAATGTCCATATCGCCGACACGCGGGTGACAATCTCATTGGATTCCAGCGGCGCGCCGCTGAACCGCCGCGGATATAGAGTGGAGCAGACCGAGGCACCGATAAATGAAGTTCTCGCCGCCGGAATCATAATGCTCACCGGGTGGCATGGCGAAACCGATTTCGCCGACCCCATGTGCGGCTCCGGAACTTTCCCGATCGAGGCCGCCCTCATAGCCGGAAATATCAATCCGGGAATCTATCGCGATAGCTTCGCATTCGAGAAATGGCCGGATTTTGACAGCGAGCTTTTCGAATCCATTTATAACGATGATTCAGAAGAACGCGACATCACATGCAGAATCCTTTGTGGCGACAAAGATCCCGAAGCCGTCCGAATCGCCCGCAGGAACATCCGCGCGGCTCATCTCGACCAGAATATCTCTATCCGCTGCTGTCCCTTCCAGGAATGGGATGAAAATGAAAATCCCGGCGGAATCCTCGTCACCAATCCCCCATACGGCGAACGCATCCGTCCGGCCGATATGGAAACTCTATATCACCAGCTCGGCGAAACACTGAAATTCCATTTCCAAGGGTGGAACGCATGGATTTTAGGATATAAGGATGAACATTTCGCGTCGATAGGCCTGAAACCGTCGGTGAAATATCCCTTGCTCAACGGCTCACTGGAATGCTCGCTGAGAGAATATGTGCTTTTCAACGGGTCGTATAAAGACTTCCTCACAGACGGAGGAACGGTCAAGAATAAAGATCGTGAAAACAGAGGACGCAAACAGAACAACTTCAAATCAGAGCGCGAATGGGAGAAAGAGACCCGTCAATACAAGAAAAGGTTCACGAACTCCCGCCACGACAAGGAATATTCCGGCGAAGACAACTTCCGATCCTTCAGCAAACCGGAACGCAAGCCCAAGTTTGATCGCAAACCCGATTTCGACAGAAGGCCTGATTTCGACAGAAAATCTGACTTCGGCCGCAATTCTGATTTTGACAGAAAGCCCAAGTTTGACCGCAAATCTGATTTCAAAGGTAAGCCTGATTTCAAGGGTAAGCCGCGCAGGGAAGAGAATTTCTCAGGGAGCGCGTCGGCACCGGCCAAGGGTGTCCATGACCGCGGTCCGAGGCTCGGGAAAGAGAGCACTGCCCTGTCCAATCCCGTATATATGCGCTCAAGAAAACCCAAAGGATGAACAGACGGATTCTATATCCGGCCGGAATGGTCGGGATCATTCTTATATCCATTATCCTCGCCATTCTCGGCAGCCGCATGCCTTTTGCGGAAACTCCGCCGGCTGATTTCGGGATCGCTCTCCCCTCTCCCGCCAACTGGCCGCTCACAACCGGAGCCGGTGAATGTCTCAACGTCCTCCTTCTCGGGATTTGCGCCGGAACGCTCTTTTTCATCAACAAGCAATTCAGTCTTATCCGCACCGGCCAGCCCTTGGGCGCCGCCTTTTTCCTCCCGCTTACGTTCGCATTGCTGCCGGTCGGAGGACGGTGGTCCGCAACTCCGGTCGTGACATTACTGGTCATGGTGATGTTAGGGACGCTTTTCACGACCTATCGCCAACGCAACGCCACGCGCTCACTGTTCTTCGTAGCCACATGCGTGTCCGTAGGCTCAATGTTCGATTATGCCTTCATCCCGTTCGGAATCGCCGCTTTCATCTGCTCTTTCTTTATGGAATCGATGAAGGTCAAGGGGTTCTTCGCCATGGGACTCGGGCTGATCGCCCCCTATTGGGTCGCACTCGGTTTGGGACTGGTCTCCCCTTTCGAGCTGCGTCTCCCCCACCCGCACATGATTTTCTCAGGCGGCCTTGACCCTGAGCTTTTCATCCTCGCGGTCATCACCGGCGTCCTCGCCCTGTGCGCCACTCTTCTCTCGCTATATAACGGAATGATCCTGTATGCCGGAAATTCGAGAGTCAGAAGGTCAATCCTGTCGATGAATACGTTCGGAATCACCGCCGTGACCGCCATGCTGTTTGACATCACCAATATCAACTCATATATCGGGGTTTTCAATATCTGGCTGTCAATCCAGTGCGCCAACCTCTTCACATTGCGCGAACTTCGCCGCGGCGCCCTCCTTTTCTGGCTCTTCCAGCTCATCATTGTCTCCTTGTCATTAATCTTCATGCTTGCGCTCTGATTCATTTACGGGCTCAGAGCCATTTTTATGGAACGGACTCTCAAAACCATACTGACGCAATGAAACCCATACTGATAATTGACAACGCCATTCCCTATCTCGAGGGAAGACTGGAGGAACATTTCGATTGCAGAATCCTTTCTCCGGACGAGATCACACCGGCGGCAGTTGCCGACGCACGCGGCCTGCTGGTCAGGACCCGCACGAGATGTGACGCCTCGCTTCTTGACAACTCAAAGGTCGAGTTCGTGGCGACCGGCACGATCGGTCTCGACCATTTCGACATTCCATATCTCAATTCGCGCGGAATCCATTGGCAGAACGCACCGGGATGCAATGCTCCGGCCGTGGCGCAATACACATGGCGGGCGCTTCTTGAATTGGGTTTTGACCCTTCACGCCACACTCTCGGAGTCGTCGGGAAAGGGAACGTGGGTTCTGTTGTCGCCGACTGGGGACGGCGGTTGGGGGCAAAAGTCATTGTCTGTGACCCGCCGCGCGCCGTAGCCGGACTGAAGGACGAGGATTATTTACCGCTCCATGAACTTATGGAGAGATCGGACGCCGTGACGTTCCACACTCCGCTTATCCGTCAGAAAGGGGAGACGCCTCAAACCGCTTTCCCGACCTATCACCTTGCCGACGCGGAAGCATTGGGGAGGCTGCGCGACGGCTCGATTCTCGTCAATGCGGCCCGTGGGGGAGTGGTAGACGAAAACGCACTCGCCGGGATCAAGGCCGGGAAAAATCTTAAAACAGCGATCGACACATGGGAAGGGGAACCGAATTTCAATCTTGAATCTCTAAAAGCGGCCGATATCGCCACTTTCCATATTGCCGGCTATTCCCGTCAGGGGAAAGAGCGCGCGACATTCGCCATTCTCGACGGCCTCGAACGGCATTTCGGCGTTGAACTCGACAAATCCGGTCTGACAGGCCCATACGTCCCTCCGAAGACGCTTGACATCCAAACAATAAGAAGCTCCTACGACATCTGGGCCGATGACAAAAAGATGCGCGAGACACCCCGCGATTTTGAAAATCTCAGGGATTTCTATCCCCTTCGAGAAGAAATCAGCCGACCATAGCCGTCTGAAAATGTTAACAATTTTATGAAATGGGTTCCAAGATGCAAAAGTTCTATGTGGTTTGGGCCGGTCATCATCCCGGAGTGTATGACAATTGGGATGATTGTCTGGAACAGGTGAAAAATTTTCCCGGTGCGAAATATAAGGCTTTCACTTCGGCTGCCGTTGCGGCCGAAGCCTACAGGCTTGGACTGGCGGATGAGGACTCGGCGGAACTCACAAGACTTCTGAACAATGCCGGCGAAGCCCGCTCCAAGAAAAAGAAAAAGACCGCGGGAATCCAACATCCGGATTACATGGACAACCCGGAAGTTGATCTCACGGCCTGGGCAGTCGACGCCGCATGTGCCGGCAATCCCGGCCTCATGGAATATCGCGGCGTCGAGCTGATGTCGGGCAAAGAATTGTTCCATGTGGGGCCATTCCGTGAAGGGACGAATAACTTGGGAGAATTTCTGGCGATTGTCCATGCGCTTGCCCTTCAGGAGAAAATGGGAGTCAGCCACCCGATCTATTCCGATTCGGTCTCGGGCATGGCCTGGGTGAGAAACCGCGTGATCAAAACCACACTCAAGGAGTCACCGGCCAACGCGCCGCTCTTCAACCTTCTCCGACGCGCGATTCATTGGCTGAACACCCATTCATGGAAAACACCGGTGATGAAATGGGACACACCGCGCTGGGGGGAAATCCCGGCTGATTTCGGCCGGAAAAAGTGATATGATGAAGCTTTCGTTCCTGCTTGATTCTGAAACCGGAGCCTGCGCCTACGGCGTCGGCAGAATCGGCGCGATGCCGCCTGAAGATGTCCTGAAATATGAAGAATGGCTGTCAGAGGGACACGCCGCCGGAATGCTTTATCTCCACAACCACCTTCACATCCGGCAAGAGCCCGCACTGTTGCTCGAGGGCTCGAAATCCATTATCTCTTTGGCCTTCCCTTATTCACCGGCCGCGAGACGCGAAAGAAGCCTTTCAGCGGTCGCGACCTACGCCTATGGGGATGATTACCACGACGTGCTGAGAAGGCGCCTGACGGGCGCGGCAGAGCGTCTGAGGGATATTTTCGGAGGGGAATATAGAATCTGCATCGATTCCGCGCCGATTTTTGAACGTTACTGGGCGCAAAAATGCGGAGTGGGGGAGCGTTGTGACAACGGTCTCATATCCGTGCCCGGCTATGGAACAAGGGTATTTCTTGCCGAAATCCTATCGACAGCTGAAATTCCGGCCGAGAGGGGGAGAAAGACTCCGCTCACGGCGTCTGTCAGCCCCGGAAGCTGTCTGAAATGCGGAGCGTGCCTGAAAGCATGTCCGGCCGGAGCGCTCCGCGCGGATTCAACGGTCGACGCGCGAAAATGCCTGAGCTATCTGACAATCGAGCATCGCGGAGATTGGGACGAAACAGGGGAGAAGGCGATGAGGACAGAGGCCGGACGACGGATTCTTTTCGGATGTGACATCTGTCAGGATGTCTGTCCGCTGAACGCCCCCATAAACCGGACGGTTCCTCCGACTGACATCCCGGAATTCAACGCCCGTCCCGACATACTCGCGCTGACCGCCGAACAAGCCTCGACAATGACCCAGACCGAATTCTCCACACTCTTCAAAGGTTCTGCGATCAAGAGGACCAAGCTCGCGGGTCTGAACCGCAACGCCCGCAATATCCTCTCAAAAGATTTGGACGTCAAATAAATTTTTATTACCTTTGACGCTTAGAATTGAAGAAGTTAGACTAAAAAATGATCAAGAATATAATAATTCCGGCCATATTTGGACTGACCGCCACGAGTGCGTTCGGCGCCTTCGGCACGGCTCCCGCCGACACTCCGGCGTTCGAAGAAGAGGCTGAATATATAGAGAGGGAAGCCTGAAATCACACCCGACGATGTGGTCGCGGGATTCCAGAGCGTGATGCCGGACGAGTGGACCTTCAGCGATTGTCTTGACTGGGCTTTGGAGCACACAGTTGATGTCAGACGCAACCTTCTCAATATCCTTCAGGCCAAACAGGATGTCCTTTCGGCAAAAGACGCGTGGCTCCCGGCCGTTTCCTTCTCAACCAACCAGTCTTTCCAGAATTATCCTGTGCCGGAAACCTCGGGCAATATATACGCCAGTTCCTATGGGGTCAATGCCGGGTGGACCGTATGGGACGGCAATCTGCGGAAATTCCGACTCGAATCTTCGCGTCTGGCGCTTGCCCAACAGCGTCTGGAAGGGGAGAACATTGCCCATACGCTTAAAATCGGCCTCTTGCAGGCTTATATGAATATCCTTTATTCCCGCGAGGCAGTCGTGATCGCACGCCAGACTCTTGAAGTCAGCGAAGCCCAGGCTCAGCGTGCCCTCAAACTCATGGAGGCAGGGAAAATCTCAAAGGTAGATTACGCCCAGATCGAAAGCCAGCGCGCCCAGGACGCCTACAGTCTTGTCCAGGCCGAAGGAAATTTTGACGATTCGAAGCTCGCGATGAAGAAGATCATCGAAATCGGATTGATGTATAATATGAATTTTGCGGAAGTGACCTTCCCGGATTCAGAAGTCACGGCGCCGCTGCCGGACAAGATGACGGTCTTCGAATCGGCCGCCGCATGGCTTCCTGTGTTCAAAAACAATGAGATAAACAAAGAGATATATGCCAATGATGTCAAGATCGCCAAGAGCGGCAATCTCCCTTCGATTGAACTCAACGGCAACGTCGGCACGGGCTATTCCACAGGCGGCAGCGGCTGGGGATATCAGATGGGGCATAATCTGAATGAGAAAATCGGATTGACACTGAATGTGCCGATCTATGACGGCAACTCGACTCGCCGAGCGGTCGCGAAAGCGAAGTTGGCTGAACTTAACTATGTTCTTGACAGAAAATCTTTGCTCGACGATCTGTCCCAGACGATCGAGAGCCTGTATATCGACGCTTCCAACGCCCGGGCCGGATTCATATCGGGACAATCGCGTCTCGAAGCCGCCGCGCTGACGAATGAACTGACCTCGCGCCAGTTTGAACTCGGCTCGGTCAATCCTTTGGAACTGCTGACCGCTCATAACAACTATCTGAATGCGCGTCTGGAATTGCTCAGAAGCAAATATATGGCCATTTTAGCGTCGAAGACAATCGGCTATTATCTTGACGGCGAAATCTCCATGCCTTAGACTCAGAGAAAAGGGCAAAAGCTCCGCTTTTGAACGGGACAGCTTCGCGAGGACCGAAGCGCGCTGATTTCGAGAAACCCGAGACCTTCGGGATTTTCGGGATTTTCGAGATGAAAAAACAACCAAGATATGTCAAAAATAACGAATATAATTATGGTCGGAGGGCTGATGATCATGGCGGCCGGATGCTCCGACAAAACGAAACTGGAGGTCGAGACTTATACCGTCGCGCCGACCTCAATGTCCGAGATTGTGACGGCCACGGGCACTATGGAATCGGTCACCTCTGTCGATGTCGGCACCCAGGTCACCGGCATCATCGACAAACTGTATGTCGATTTCAATGACAGCGTCACCAAGGGCCAATTGATTGCGGAGATCGACAAGACGGTGCTTGCAAGTGAGCTTGAAAGCGCCAACGCCTCGCTCGAAAGCGCGAAGGCACAGTTTGAGTATGCCAAGTCGAACTATGACCGCGATCTGGCGCTTCATCGCGAAAATCTCATCTCCGACTATGAATTCCAGACAACTCAGAAGGATTATGAAGTCGCGAAAATGAGCTATGAGAAGATGCAGGCAGACCGTGTGAAAGCCTCGACGAACCTCAGTTATGCGCAGATATACGCGCCTATGGACGGCATTGTCGTCTCGCGCGAGGTGGAGGTTGGCCAGACTGTCGTCTCGAGCATGAATGTCGCCAATCTGTTCGTCATCGCCGACCTCGATCACATGCAGGTTGTCGGCAATGTCGATGAGGCTGACATAGGCCAGGTAATGGCCGGCCAGCACGTCTCCTTCACGGTGGACGCATATCCGGAAGACACTTTCTCCGGGACCGTCTCACAAGTCAGAATCTCGCCGACGACAACCAATAATGTTGTCACATACGAAGTCATCGTCAGCACAGAGAACCCCGACCACAAACTGCTTCCGGGAATGACCGCCAACCTTTCGATATATACTCTCGAACTTGACAATATCACGGCCGTTCCTCTCAAGGCGCTCAAGTTCAACCCGGAACTTGCAGAGGATGATGATAAGGATGAAAAGGGGTTGCCGAAGCCGGTTCCGCTGGATTCGGTCTGTAAGAATTCCGTCTGGATTCTGCGCGACGGCAAACTCATCGAGACTCCGGTCCAACTCGGATTGGCCAATAATATCTATCAGCAGATCACCGGCGGCCTGAAGAACGGTGACCAAATCGCGCTTCAATATACGGAATCCGAGAGTGCCCGTAAATCATCGAAAGGGGAACAAAATCCTTTCATGCCTAAACCGCCGGGCTCGAAAAAAGGGGATAAGGGCAAAAAGGATGCTTTTTAGTGGTTGAGAAAGAATGTCAAAAGAAATTATAAAAATAGAGAAGCTCAAGCGATATTTTAAGGTCGGCGATGAGATCGTCAAGGCCCTGCGCGGGGTTTCGTTCACCATTCATGAAGGTGAGTTCGTGACCATTATGGGCACTTCCGGATCTGGCAAATCCACCCTTCTGAACACTCTCGGATGTCTGGACACACCGACTTCGGGAGAATATTATCTTGACGGAATCGCCGTCAAAGGGATGGGGAAGAACGAACGGGCAAAGATAAGGAACCGGAAAATAGGTTTCATTTTCCAGAACTATAATCTGCTCCCCAAAACCACAGCGCTGGAGAACGTCGAACTGCCGCTGCTATACAATTCATCCGTGAGCGCCAAAGAGAGAGCCGAAAGGGCGGAACGCTGTCTGCGTGAAGTGGGATTGGGAGAGAGGCTATATCATAAGAGCAATCAGATGTCGGGCGGTCAGCAACAGCGCGTTGCGATCGCGCGCGCTCTGGTGAACGATCCCGTAATCATCCTCGCTGACGAGGCGACGGGCAATCTCGACACGCGCACTTCGTTCTCGATTCTGACACTCTTCCAACGCCTGCACCGCGAAGGGAAGACAATTATCTTTGTCACCCACAACCCGGAGCTCTCGCTCTATTCCTCGCGCAATATCACCCTCCGCGACGGGCGCATCGTCAGCGACGAATATAACAACGATATTCAATCGGCCGAGGAGGTCTATAGAAACCTCCCGGTGGATAATGATTAGGGATTTCACCTGGCGACAAACCGGCTGCGCGCAGGGGGAGAAGGGATAAGTTATAGGGAGAGAGGAAAAAAGGAGAGCGAAAAAAGCAGACGGAAAAGGAGAGGAAAAAAGGAGGGGGAAAAAGGAGAAGGAAAAAGCAGAGGGAAAAAAGGGAAAAAGGGAGGGGAAAAAGGGAGAATTAGATTAGAGAGATGAATATACAGAATTTATTCAAGATAGCGATAAAGGCTTTGGGGAACAACAAGATGCGTTGTTTTCTGACGATGCTCGGCGTTATCATCGGCGTCGGCGCCGTCATCGCGATGCTGGCTATAGGCCAAGGCTCCAAGAATTCGATAAAGGAGCAAATCTCGGAAATGGGAAGCAATATGATCATGATCATGCCCGGAGCTGAACGTCGCGGCGGCGTCCGCCAGAGCAGTGACGACATGCAGACGCTCAAGCCGGAAGATTATGAAGCCATCGTCAATCAGGCTTCCGGAATCGCCTATAGCACCCCGACCGTGTCGTCTCAAGGCCAATGGATCAACGGAAATAACAATTATCCTTCACAGGCCCAGGGGGTCAATCCTCAGTTTCTCGATATCCGGCAGAGGAAAGTGGCTCAAGGGGAAATGTTTACGGAAGCTGACGTGAAGTCGGCCGCAAAGGTTTGTGTACTCGGCAAGACGTTAGTCGACAATCTTTTCCCGGACGGAACCGACCCGATCGGGAAGGTCGTCAGGTTCGGCCGCATCCCGCTGACGGTCATCGGCGTGCTGGACGAAAAGGGATATAACACCATGGGTCAGGACCAGGATGATCTCGCTCTGGTTCCATACACGACCGTAATGAAGCGTATGTTGGCAATAGACTATCTTCAGGGGATTACGCTTTCAGCTCAGAATGAGGACCGGTCCGACGAACTGATGCTGGAGCTCAGCGACATCCTCCGCACTCAGCATAAACTTCGCGAGGGGGAGGAAAATAACTTCTCAATACGCTCCATGCAGGAACTTTCCGAGATGATATCCTCGACGTCGTCGATGATGACGGTTCTGCTCGCGGCCGTGGCGGGCATTTCGCTGTTGGTCGGCGGCATCGGAATCATGAATATAATGATTGTCAGCGTCACTGAACGCACACGCGAAATCGGCCTTCGGATGAGCATCGGCGCGACAGGACGCGACATAATGATGCAGTTCCTGATCGAAGCCATCATAATCTCAGTCACCGGCGGACTGTTGGGAATCCTTTTAGGCGCATTGGCGACATGGATGATCAAGATGTTCGCGCATTGGCCGGTTCAGATCGATCCGAGTTCTGTCGTGCTTTCATTCCTTGTATGCACCGTCATCGGCATTATATTCGGTTTCTATCCGGCGGCAAAGGCTTCCAATCTCGACCCGATCGAAGCCATAAGATATGAATAGGACCGATTTTCAGCAGTCGGCCGTGAAATCATCATGAGATCCGATTCCGAAAGAATCTTCGGCGTCGGTGTTCTCCTCATCATAATGGACATCATGATCCTCGCGGTGATCATAGGGCTCATCACCCTGCTCAACATTCATATAGTGAGAGTGGTCCCAATCCGCGCTCACATCGTCTGACCGGTCAGCCAATCCATCCCGCTCATATCCGGAGCTGAAATTTCCGTCATCGAAAAAAGAGGCCGAGGTGTGCCCCTCACTCATCCACATGGACGGAGCGGAAGGCTCCGGGCCATAGGATGACTCCGTATCCGGCAGTTCGAGCAATTCGAAATCCTGTTCCGGGAAATCGATCTCCTCCAAGCCAACCGGTGAACCGTCATTCTCGGCGAGATCATATATCATGTAAAGATCCGGATCGGAATCAATCAATTCCGACATATAGACCTCTTCGGCGGCAGGGAGATTGCCCTCTATGTATGCTCCGAGCGTTTCTTCAGAAACGGGGAGTTCTTCAAGACGATTGAATATTTCAGAATAATTTTTCATATCAAACCCTCCTTTCTTAACTGTTCGGTGAATTGAGCTTTGGCCAATTTATGCTTGTTGTAGTAATTGGCCATTGTCATTCCGAGCATGGAAGCAGTTTCTTCGTTTGTTTTCTCATCAATATAACGATATATGATCAGCCGACGATAGCGCTCATTGGGCATTCCGTCGAGTATCCGCCGCACATCCCGGCGCGTGAGTTCAGACATCGTTTCATCTAATGATTGTGAGATCTGCAGATTTCTATCACCGTCCGATAAAGATTCTTCAAAAATTTCACCTTTTTTTGCATAAATCTGCCGGCAATAGTTCTGAGCAACGATTTTCAGCCACATTGTGAGCGAGCATCGGTAGCCGAACGAAGCCAATTTCGAATCGGCGCCGTTCTTTCCGGGCATCATGATCAGGAGATAGATTTCATTGATGAACTCGAAACAAGAGGAGCAATCGGTGTAGTATCGGTCCTGGATCGATTTGAATAGGGGATAGCATCTGCGGTAGAGGTATTCCTTTGTGACGGCGGCGTCACGGCGGAGGATAGCTTCTACAATCTGCCTGTCGTTTAGGGTCTCGATGTTATAAGCCATAGTTTTGATTGGAAAGTCCTGCTTTTGCCACAAAGATAGTTATAAAAATTCAATTTGGCAAACTTTAAAGCGTTATATTTCACCGCGGTGCTTTCCGGAAATATGATTTTTCAAAACGGCCCGAGGCGGATTCAGACCCCGTTTCATAGTCCCCGTTAGGAAATCAGATAATCTGAAGTTCGAGACGAGTGACGCCGGGACCGACGGTCAGGACGGCGGGAGCCCCTTCCGGAACCGGGCAATTCCACGAGGTGTGGCCGATCGGGAACGAGAGGGCTACGGGACACCGGACACCCCATTGCCGGATGCGTGTCCTTATCATATCTTCCATCGAACTGAAATTCCGGTCGGGCCTGTAATCGGTGAATTGGCCGAAGATGACCCCCGAGACGGCCTCGAAGACACCCGCCATCCGCAAACGCGTCAGCATCCTCTCGACCTGATATATCTTTTCGCCTATATCTTCGAGGAACAGAATTTTTCCGCGAAGAAAATCTGCGTCTAACATATCCCAAGGTGTGGCGGCAAGACCGTTGAGAACCGCGAGATTGCCTCCGACGATCGTTCCCGAGGCCTTCCCCGTGACGGCTCCGCAAGGGGATTCAGCTTCATAGACAACTTTTTCGGCCGTTTCCTCGAGAATGGCGAACATGTCGCGCACACAGTCGCGCAGCCGCGGGAGCATCTCTTCGGAAGGCTTTTCCGGCAACGCCTGCGTGCTGATCTCCTCGGAATGGCTTTCGATATCGAACAGGACAAGCTGTTTCGCCATTGAGCAATGAAGCGACTCCACACCGGCCGACTGCCACAGCGCATGCAGCGCCGAGATATCGCTGAATCCCAAAAGCCATTTCGGATTCTCACGCACAAGGCGGCGCATTTCTTCACTCAGGAGATGAATGCACCCATATCCGCCGCGGGCGCAAAAAACCAGTGCAACCTCCGGATCTTTGACGGCCGCCTTGAGATCGCTCAGCCGATCATCCTCGGGGGCGGCATACGTGCCACTCCGGGGACCGAGAGTATGGGGATAGATGACAGGCCTGTATCCCCGACGCCGGAGTTCGTCCGCGGCGCCGCGGACCCAGAACTCCTTCACTTCCGTGGCTGGAGCGATAATTGCAATCTTATCCCCACGGCGGAGAGGCGGGGGCAACATGACTTTCTGAAAAGAGTTCATAGAAGGATATTTATCAGAACGTTACGTTTATGCCGGCTTTGCTCATCCTGTCGGCAATCTGCTCGAGTTCGTCACGTCCGACCTTCTCGAGTTTCTCTTCGGGAGTTGACCGGTCAATGGTGTAAATCATCACCTGGCGCGGATTTATCTCCTTGTATGCCTTTATGAGAGCTTCCACCTCATCGGGCGTTGTATTGTCTATTCTCTGTCCGTTATGCTCCCCACGCAGAAACATCGTCTGGATTATTCCTTGGCCGGCAAATTCCTTCAGGGCCGGAATCAGACGCTCGACCGAGAAACTCTTTTCTGCCGGATTGTCGATCAGCCGCATTGTGGATTCGATAGCGGAATCGAGCTTAAGGATATTATTATCGACAAGCCTCAGCGCCTTAGCGACTCCGGGGTTGAAAATCCGGGTGGAATTTGTCAGGACCGAAGTTTTCGCATCGGGATAGAACCGGTCACGGAGACGGTTGACGATTTCGACTATTTCCGGGAACCGCGGGTGGAGAGTCGGCTCGCCATTTCCGCTGAAGGTTATGACATCGAGAGATTCCCCCTTTTCCTTCATCTCCGAGAGTTTGGAGGTGAGATCTTTCTCGAGACGTTCGATTGAAGGGAGTCCGGTCGAGCCGGTTCCTTGCGCGTTATAACCGGCCTCGCAATATACACAATCGAACGTGCAGACCTTTCCGTCGTCGGGGAGGAGATTGATTCCCAATGAAGTTCCGAGGCGGCGGCTATGAATCGGCCCGAAGACCGTGGAATGAAACAAAACAGTCTGATCTTTGCCCATGATAAAAGGATAGGTTGCTTTATTAAAAAATTGCAGTTGCTTCTTTGAAATTGCAGCTGCCCGTTTGAAATTGCGGCTGCCGTTATAGCAATGCAAGTTGCTAAAAAAATTTAGGAGACAATTACGGGAATTGTCTCCTTGAAGAAATATGAAAAAAATTATTTTTAGGGTGGGTGATTACGGATTCGAACCGCAGACCCTCTGCTTGTAAGGCAGACGCTCTAAACCA
>CAYQQG010000016.1:0-22861 GCA_964419535.1 uncultured Sangeribacter sp. | reverse complement strand
GCGAATCAGAAAGCAAACGCCTCGGCGTGAAAATCTTCGGTGGATCTAACTGCAAAGCAGGCAACATCATCAAGCGCCAGCGTGGCACTCAGCATCATCCCGGTCTCAACGTGGGCATGGGCAAGGATCATACACTCTTCGCTCTCATCGACGGAGTCGTTGTATTCTCCACCGGCAAGGAAGGACGTAAATTCATCAACGTTCACCCCCACAACGCTTAAACTAAGATTCTCTTAGATATCAAAAGAGAGCCGCTCCTTTCCGGAGCGGCTCTCTTTAATTATATATAACCGTCATCTTGTCTGATAACTGTAAATTCATCGGATAACCGTAGGTTTATCTGATAAATGCAGTTTTATCTGATAACTGCAATTCTATCTGATTACTGTTATCTTGCCGTTGACAATGTACATTCCTGACGGAAGAGCCTTGACATCTTCAAAGGAGCCACCACGCACCAGAGTCACGCCTTGCAGCGAAATAACAGTATAAGATTCCGCCGGAGCATAAATCCCTTCGACTCCAACAGTCCCGTTCCCGGTCAGAACATATTCGTGGACAGCGGGACGCGAGAAGTCGGATTCATATTGGCTCCCTTTATTGAAATATCCGTATGGATATTCAACCGTATAGACACCCTTTTCGACAACAGGGATATTGAGTTTCAGATGAACTGCAACCGACTTAGCCGAGGCTGAGCTCGGATTGTCATAATCCACCTTCACATGGCCGCCATTCTCTTCCAGATCGTCAGCAAGAAGGCGCGCAACCACAGTGCCTTCTGCATTACGGACCACAGCCTCACCCATCCATGAGGGCATGATTTCATCGCCGTCTTCGAAAGTATATGTGAAATCTTCGAGTTTGTCAAGTGTTGAGCCAGGGGCGGGAACCACCTTGAATTCCGGTTTCCCGTCATACGAGCCATAGATCACGACAAGCTGGGAGTTACCCTCGGTTCCGAAATTGAAGATCGAGTAATTGTTGACTTCCGTCTCCGGAACATTATGAGCCGAAGGACGCACGCGCTTGCCTGTGGCAACATCTGTGAAGCCGAAATGCACCTCAATCTTTGAGTCTTCGAACGCACCTTCAGGAAGAAGGAATGTCCATTCGGTCTTGTCTGCATTAGAAGATGCCGTCAGGGGCAATGTACCCCCCTGACCCTGAGGAATACCTGAATTCAGATCGACGAAGTTCACCGGGATTGAGAATGTCATCTTGACCGGCTCACCCTTTCCAAGCTCCATGCCCGGCATCGGCTGAACGCGCACGTCACAATCCTGATATTCGTATGGATCCGACCCACCGCGGAACACGGCCGAATAAGTATAACCCCAATCCTTCCGCATCGCGGCGTTGTAATAATTCAGATAGGCGTGAACCTGAACGCAATACAGACGGTCCTTCGTCAGATTGCGGACCAGTCCGCCCGGGGAAAGAATGACACCCGAGAAGGAGCTGCCGGATTTGTCGAAATAGCTCGAATGAATTGCCGGCGCCGTGTCATATTCCGCTTCACTCTTGCAATCCGTAACGTCAAGAATCTTATACCAATAAACATCCGAAGCATAGTCGAGAGTTGTTGACATCGTCAGATATGCACCGACACCGAGACATGGGATTCCATTGTCTGGATCGAGAAGGTCATATCCGTCAATCGTGCATTTGAGGAACTCCGGCTTCGTGTCGTCCGGAAGGTCCGGAATCTCCTGACCGGGGATCGGCGTCCAATCATAATAGAAGCAACTTCCCGCTACACCCGAGAGGGCATTGTGCGGAACGACAATCGCATATCTCCCCTTCTTCAGTCTGTCAGCATTGTCAAAAATGATCGTTGCCGAAGTGCGGTCAACCTCAGGAACTATGAACGAATCGCAATAGGTGATATCGCCCTGAGCGTCCACAAGATAAGGCTTGTCGCCCGCTCCGACACTGACATTCACACCATACGTCAAGGCCACGGTCTGCATCGACTGTCCCATCTGTCCGTCAACAGTGCTGTATTCGGCCGGATAGGCAAAAGACATGCTCACACCCTTGGGATAATATATGGAATAATAAACCTCGATATCCTCTTCGTTCTTCTCGGTCCCGTCTGCCGATTGGATTGAGCCGGCCGGGATTGTCATATACACGGTGCCGAACACGCTGTACGGGTTATTGAGTGTGAAAAAAATGCCGCCGTTGCCTGAATCCACGTTCGCTTTGCCAACCGTAAACATTTTCCCTTCGGAGCTCTTTGACGAGAGGAGGAGCGTGGACGGACCGGTCCATACGCACGGCTGATCTTTCGAATCGAGCCATTTTGCCGAAATGAAACTCAATTCCTCGACCGAGCTTCCAATTTCCGGAGTCATGGAATCCATGCGGAACACACCTGTCACAGGGTCATCCGGTTCAGGATCCTCTTCACCGTCCCCTTCTCCGATTTGGTAACGGAGTGTCTGCTTCCCGGACGTAAGATCCGCCATGTCCAAGACATATCCCTCCGGGATGACAATCTCATAGGTTCCGTCAGACTTCTGAGGGGTGTCGAGCGCGAATTTAAGGTTAAGAGTGGTGGGAGCGTATGACACATAGCATTCCTCCACGCTCAGAGTCGAAACTGTTTTACCTTTACGCTTGACTTCCAGTTTCTTGTAAGGCATCTCCGGGTTCCAGAGGTCGGGCGCGTATTCGCCCGCGATCGACGGGCTCCAGCCGCCCTCGGGCACATCATATAAAATAGTGATCGATGTGAGTTCTGTGACTTCGGAACAATTTTCAGGAGTGACGCTCCTGATTTTATAGTCGGCCTGTGTGTTATCATCCGGAGCCGGAGTCGGCAACGCCGACAGCGACAACGAAACTATACCCACCGCCATAGCCGCCATAGCAGCACGAAAGTTTAAAAATCTTTTCATTCGCAAGTTTAGTTATTAGGTTTTGATTTTAAGAGCCCATCTAAAAAATGGGCTCTTATATTCTTATCTATTTTAATCTTATATGAGTGTTGATAAGGTTAGGAGCCCGCGGAGTCCGGCGAGCACAAAGCTCACTGAACTCCCGGAGCCATCAATCCGGGAGGAGGAAATGGTCGCCTGTCTCGTCGACTATCCGTTTGTAATAGTTTTCGTCATAACCCGGAAAATCAGGATAGACCGGAATTCCCCATTCGTTCTTGATGAATTTGCCATTTTCGTCGGTCTTCTTCATGTTGCCGTCCATAAACCGGACAAGAAGATATTCAGCTAATTCCTTATATTCCAATGTCGTGTAACCGGCAATCTCAGCAGCATCCTCATTCAATCTCTCAACAAGCCCTTCAGGATTCTTAACGGCCATTTCGGAATAAATCGCTTCGATCTCAGGCCGCGAATCGCGGAGATTGTCTTCGATTCTGTTCTGAACCTTCCGAACGTCCGGGATCATAAGGTCATAACGGTTATAGCATTGGTTGGCAACCCAGTTGTTCATCCAGAAATTGGAGTCGTATGAGAAAGTGTTGATGTCTCCGGGCTGAAGCTGGAGCGGCACCTCGGTCATTCCGCAATACATCGGCATATAGACCGTGGTGTTTGTGTCGTCAGTTCCGAACCACAGGACTCCACCGACGGCATCCGGCAACCAGTTGCGCGTCTGGGCGACGAAACTCCAGCCGGTCTGCTGAGTGCCGATCGCACGTTCATGGCAATAGGTCTTTCCGTCAACCTTGAACTCCATAGGGCGCCAACGGTAAGGAACATGATTCGGGCCGGCGCCGACATCCTTCGTCATGTCGTACGGTGTGTCCTGAAAGACATCGCGCATGGCCGCCTGCATTGTCTTCAGATCGACCTTCTTTTCGGGAATGATATAAAGCGGCATCGGCTCGTCGCTCTTATAGTCGACCCATGCGAAATAATCTTTCGCAGCTTCGGGGCTGAACCGATTGAAATATGACCACACACGGCCGTCACATCCGCGGCGAGTTCCTGCATCGTGGTTTTCAAACGCGTCTGCAAATGAAAAATCCTCATCTTTGCCGTTGAAATATCCGCGCTTACGGGCAAAGCTGATAAGATCTTTCGAATATTTCACATTCTTTTTATCCTTGAGATTCACTTTGCGGATTCGCGGTTCGTTGGCATGGCCGGAAATTGCATCATCCGGAATCCGGACAGCAATCCAGACGGCTCCCTTCTCGGCACCCTTCCCGATAAGTTCAAGAACCCACGCCTCATCCTTGTCAATTATAGAGAAGGATTCACCCGATGACGCATACCCGTATTTGTCAACCAGGTCCGTCATCACGTCGATAGCCTCGCGAGCCGACTTTGAGCGCTCGAGAGCGATCTGAATCAGCGACCCGTAATCGATCAGGGCCTGACCGGTCGTATCCCGTAGCTCCTTATGACCGCCCCAAGTCGATTCTCCGATCGCAACCTGATGTTCATTGATGTTTCCAACGACATTATAAGTGTGAGCGACCTGCGGAATCTCTCCCAACGGTTTGCCCGAGTCCCAATCCACGACCTTTCGCATCGATCCCTTCGGATGATCGGCCGCCGGCGAATTTGTCAACATTCCATATAGATTATGGGAATCCGCCGCGTATGTCATAAGCACCGATCCGTCGGCGGTAGCCTTCTTCCCGGCTATGAGATTTGTACATGCCAATGCCTCAACTCCACCACACAGCAGAGCCAACGCCGCTCCTCCGCAGAGCATGGCGCCCGCAACCGCCGAAGCGATCTTTCCGTAATTTCTCTTCTCCATTATATGTTAAGTTAGTTTTATATGCTAAGTTAGTTTTATATACCAAGCTAATTTTTAATAACAATTTTTCATCTCCCTAAACTCTTTAAACTCCCTAAAATCTCTAACCTCACTAAACTCTTTAAACTCCTTAATCTCCCCTAAAATCTCTAAACTCCCTAAAATTTCCCTCTGTTTGAAATATATTCTTCGTAATAGGCCAATATCAGGGCGGTCGCCGGCAACGCGATGATCATGCCCAAGATTCCAAGCAGACTTCCCCAGATCGAGAGCGCCAACAGAATGACCGCCGGATTCAGACCCATCTCCTTTCCCATGATATGAGGTGTGATTATATAATCGCATACGGATTGTACAATCAGATAAACCAACAGACATTTACCCATCATTCCCCAGAATGTTTCCGGCCCTCCCAAAGACGTGATGAAACAGATAAGGGCAACGGGGATCAGGGTGACATATTGGAAATAAGGGATCATATACAGCACGCCGACCAATAAGCCCATGACCAGCGCCAATGGCAGCCCGACAAGTGAGAAACCCACGCAATACATCACACAGGCACACAATGCAACCAGCCCCTGTCCGCGGAAATAGCTGTTCATCGCCTTCTCAACATCCGATGCGACCTCCATCGCCTTCGGCCTTATCGACTTGGGGAAAATTTTCTTAAAACCGTTGACTACCTGATTGTAATCTATAAGCACAAACACTATGTATATGAACATCAAGGCCCATTCCAACAGGTGAAACAACGATTCCACAGACCGGCTGACAAGGTCCGTTCCCTTCGAAAAGACCTTCATCATATACTCGACATTCAGGAATTTCTTGACTTCCGAAATATCAATCTGACGGATATATTCAACAATCTCCGCCGGGAGGAATTTGAGTGAAGTCAGATGCTGGGAATATCTCTCGAGCATTGTTGTCAGCGTGTCGATCTCCGAGACTATCATCGGCGTGCATAGCCACCCGATCCCTGTCAGAACCCCTCCAACCAACAGAAGCGTCACGACAACCGCCAAAAGACGGTTGCGGATCCGCGCTTTCTTTTGAAAGAAGACCACAAGCGGATTGAGAAGATAGGCAATCAGACAAGCCGCAAAGAAGGGCAGCAACACGTCCGAAAGCCGCTTCAACAGCCAGAAAATTCCGACAATCAGACATATCGTGACGATCGACCAGACAATCTTGTCGCGAGTCCAGAACGAGCGCTCATGGCGGTCCAGATCGGGATTAAGATTCTCTTTTTTCGGGTCCGGACGGGACGACATCCCTTGATTCATCAAACCCTGAGGGGTCTCGGTTTTCAAATCGTTTGTCGGCATCAGTTTTAGCAGATTTATGAATCAGATATAGTTTACCATTTAAATAACGCCATTTTACGCAATTTATTACGGTTCAAGCAAAAAACGATCGTCCGGTTGCGAAAGCCGGAAAAGGATCCCCTCTTCCTCAGCTTTGCGCAACCGGACGATTGCTTTCAATTATCGGTTTTCTTCAGAATCTTGCCTTAATAAGTCGGCCAGGCAAGGCATTTATCTGACGAAAATCTTTTCGGATTTGCCATTCTTGACAACGATGTATATTCCCGGTTCGAGCTTTTCAGCATTGACCTTCACACCGTTCAGGTTATAATAAACCGCTTCGGTATCTTCCGTTCCGTTCTCTTCACCGATCACCTCAACACCCGTCGGGATGTCACTGCTTCTGGTGACATTAAGAGCATAGACCGGCGAATCGATTCCGTTCTGCTTGAACTGGACATAAAGATTTCTGCTTTGGTTCTCGCCAAGCTCAACCTCCGGTGCATTATTGATACTGTATCGGGTGAGATTCAATGAATTACCGGATGCGTCTGCTTTCTCGAACGGATTCGTATCGGAACCTTCCGGCAAGAAGACACCGTGGCCGTAATCAAGTCCTGAAACACTGGGCGCACGTCTGACGACTGTTCCCTGCGGCTGATCTGCGTATGCCCAATAGATTTCAAACACACTCTCGCCGTTGATGTTATATTCAGCATTCGTCGGGCCGAGATGCAACCTCTTTCCGAACTCCACGGAATTGGGATCGTCGGGATGTTCGATGAATGCGTCCGGACCGACCACAACCGAATAACCGCCGTCATTCATGATTTCTCTGTGATTGACGGTCAATCCGACGCCGTCCAATGAAGGATAGATGCGGACAGGGATGTCAATCGTCGTGCGGTGATAGTCATTGTCAACAGCAGTCTGTTCGATGCGGATCGAAGTCAGGCCGGCTGTATATCCTTTGACATACATCACGGCGTGGCCGCGTTCGTCGTCCGTACTGGGCTTCAGCACCTTGAATACGGAGCCGTTCTCGAACTTCATGATGTCTATGGGTTTGTTCTTTCCGTTCTCTGGGAAATACTTGTCATATTCCGTGTCACGGACCATAGTCACCTTCAGATTATTCAGACGGGCCGGATAAGATTCATTGTTATACCCGGGAGCGAATTCAATATAGATCGGAACGAGGTGTCGGTCGTGATCGCCGTCAAGACCGCAATCGTCACTGTGTGAAGGAAGTGCGACGGCACCTCTGTTGGCGAATGCAACGAAGTTATCGTTGTTCGGATCGGCGATGCCGAAGAGGAAGTCGGCGTTACGCTTATTGGCGCGGATGACAACTTCATTTTCTGTCCATGTCAGGATCAGATTATAGTTTGTCGCTCCGGTTACGGGACGGATTGAATATACGCCCTGACCGCCGCGCTTGTAAGTGTTCACGTCGCCCGACTTCATGGCTGTATTTTCCACACAGGAATATTCAACCAATTCATCCGCACCCTCGGTCTCGAATCTTGCAACGATCGTGAATTGTGCCTGCTGACGCATTCCGTCGACATAGTAGATCATCTTCTCAGGCTCCTCGGCATCCATGGCGTCGAGACGATAGAGTTTCTTGCCATTGTATGTTCCGTTCGTCACGCTCAGACCGGTTGCTACATCAAGAGCATTCAGAGCCGCGGGTGTGTCAACCGATGCGAGATAGATAGCCTTCGGTGTGATCAGAGAAGTCAAAGGAACAATCTGATCTTGCTTTGTCTCTTCATCAACCTTTGCACGGCGATAGACATATCCGTTTTTGAATGTCAGATCTTTACCGTTGAAGTTGAGCGAGCACAGAGTGCCGTAACATCCCGAGTGGTTGTCACCTGCGTCTGTTCTGTGAGAGACGGAATTGTGAGTGTGTCCCTCTTCATCAGTCAGAACATTCTCTGAGGTGCCGTTGAATTGGCAGTCCCAAATACTTGTCTTGGCATATATCTTGGTGTTTGTCGGGTAGATGTTGATCTGGCTCACCTTCAACCCGTTCGGAATTATATCAGCTGCTAACGATACACGGAGCAGCTTCTTGCCTGCGATTTCCACCGGAACCATTGCGCGCGAACCGGGCACACCTGTCAAGTGACTGACGTTTCCATTATTGTCTACTACCTGAATATCAACACAAACCTCATGGCTATCATCTGCATCCGATGCCCACTCATAGAATTCGGGAACATCAACATAGATTGAGTTATATTCTGTTCCTGTCCAAGGTTCTACAGACTGATCGGTCACGTCATTCATGTAATTGAACCACATTCTCGGAATAAATTCCGTTGCGGGATATTTCACGTATGAATTGCCATTTGAATCTGTAGCCTTGCCGGCGTTGCAATATATGCCGCCGTCTACGAGATATAACACATTCGTTCTCTTAGACTTGTCAGATTTGGAGAAGACAAGTTTCGGACGGCTATAGCTTCCATCTGCAAACTGCTTCACAGTGAGATTACATTCAAACACTTTCGTGCCGGGATCCATTGAGAGACCGTCAGAAATAATGCTCTGGAGGTTGCGTGACATTGACTGGCCGGGGCGATCGCCATTTCTAAACTCTTCCTTAAGTTTAACTTCCTCCCAAGACTGCGCCTCTCTATGATCTACACTATCATCAGAGTTTCTTGAAATGTTGGAGTCTGAGAAGTTGAATACTGAAACGTCGTTCCACCCTGCGCGGTCGATGAAGTAGACCTTGACACTCTTCTCCACAGTTTCGGGAAGGACTGTCAAAATCGGACGACCGTTATTCCAGACAATTGAGATATCAGAATAATCACTGTATGCCGAAGTATTAACTACGATATCATTACCGATCTTATTCTGGAGGTTGAAGCTGTCATCCTTACCGTTAATCGTATAGTCACCGCTGACAACCTTATATTCCTTCTCAGTATTGTCCGCAAAGACTGCCTTGACAACATACGTTGCATCAACGGGCATTGCGTGGCCTGCTACAGAATATGTTTCACTATCCTCGTCTTTAGAAACTTCAATATTTCCGGCTGTGGATTCGAGAACAAATTTCACAGGTGCTTCCTGCTTCAATTCAAGAGTGAATGTATAGGTGTTGGCGACATCCGGATCCTCGTTCTCAACAGTTGTTGAGCCGGAGAAGTTGGCACGGATTCGTGAGAACGCGTCGATATTCTCAAGACCGAGATATGTCACTACCGCCGGCTGTTGGTTGACGTCGCGGGTGAGCTCCATACGGAAGCTCTTATCTTCGTCGTTGAACCAAGCATTATCGAGTGAGTAGGGAGCATAATCCTCAGTCGCCAGGTTATAGATCTGACCTGAACGGCCCACGATGCAGAAACGTGTTCCCTGCGGGAAATCCTTCTTGTCATCATTTCGGAAAATATGCTCGTACACGCCGTCGTCTGTGCGGTCATAGATATAGACCTTATCGGCTTTCTCAGCAAGCGCCTTGTGAACCTGTTCCAACACTTCGGCCGGTGTGCGCTCGGTGTATTCCTCGTCGTCACCTTCGGTGAATTTATACCTCAGATTCTCAACCTTACCATTCTCATCGACATCAAGATGATAGAGATACATCTGGTTCGGCTGTTCCATCCACAGTTTGTTGGTGGTCAGCGTCACCGTATGGTTTGTCCAGTTGAACGTCACGTCATATCGGGTGTTCACAAGAGCCGCATTCTGAGACATTCTCGTGAAGTTTGTTGCGTCGGATTTCGCGACACTTGCAGAAACCTCTTTGAGGCTATAAGGTGCATCCGTCATGAGGCCTTCCTCTTTGACAATCGCATTGACGGTTTCGTCAACAATCCAGTATTTGGGCATACCGTTCTGGTCGATCGTCCGGAAATAGAAAGTGTCATAACCCAAAGCCAGACCGTCATTCTGAGTTGAAGAACCGCGATAACTGTAGCCCGTGTCTATGGTCAGCCATTCACCGTTCAGATAGTTCGCCCCGTCCGTCGTGTGAGAAGTTTCGCTGTCCTTTCCATAGAAGATAGTCAGCGAGCTGTGCTGAGGATCAGCGGGAGTCTCCTCGGAGGCGTTGCGGATAATGATCTTTCTTTCATTGACATCTTCAGGCCAGTAAACCAGGATATCAACCTCTCTGGAAACATCTCGGGAATATATATTTCCTCCTTTTGCCAACTTTTGCAAATTGAATTGCGACAAACCGTCGTTGGCATCCATCTCAGTTGTTATAAGATACGTCACGTCCTCTTTCGGACCCCATTTTTCATTATTGGATGTAAACAACTGAACAATATCACCCTCCTTCAGACGCACATTTCTCTTTGAATAATATCCGCCGTCGGGGTCAGCTGTAAGCTGCCATTCATCAACATTGTTTCCAATTGATGTTCCGTTCAATATACCTCGCAGATAGAGCACCTCGGGAAGTTCCTCGATACTGATCGTCTGCTCGGGATAGCTGACATAGACATTATAATATGTGTTCGGTTTGAGACCTTTGATCGTCTTACTATTCTCCACAACTTCCCGAGGCATATTCGGATCGACAATCATAAGCTCTCCCTCAACGGGATAGCCGAAGAATGAACCGTTCTCATCAAATTCAGCAACCAATTCTCCGTTATCCTCTGAAGAACCGTATGTCTTGATGACATTTCCGGGACATTCATACCAGAGCTGCATCGATGTTTCGTCTGCTCCGGTGTTGTATGTGAACAGCAGTCCGCCGTTGGATTCGAGAGCGACCACCTTTTGATGATCATCCGTGCCGTTGCCATAATGAAGATTATAATCCGTATAGATCGGTGTTATCTTCATTGCCGGGCTGTTCGTATCCGAGATATTGAATGTGATCTGGAATTTCTCATTCTCCGTTCCGTCCTCAACCTGAGCGACATATTTCTTCTTGTTGTTTTCAATAGTCGTCGTGGAACCGGATTCAAGATCATAAGCAAACGCTGAACCGGTCACACAGGAGGACGCGGCGCTCGAATACTTCACAAGATTCTTCTGAATACTCTGTGGATAGAACTGTTTCGTTGCCGAGGCATTCAGCCGATACCAAGTGATGTTGTTGGCTTCAAGATCTTGATAGCCGACAGCGAACTTGTTGTTTCCAAGGTTCAAAACGTATGAAGCATTGTCATTCTTAACGGGGATAATGATGGGCTCGGCAAAACCTTTCTCATCGTCATACAGCTGGATGAGGAGATTCTTATATGATGTCTCATACACAACATTTTTAGAAATTGTCAATTCATTAGTAGTGATATTGAAACACATATAGAATTCGTCAGAACTGGTAGCGTCCTTGACTTTCATCACACTGTTCTGAAGAGTGAAATCTTTAATTTGAGTCAAGGTCACTGTCGTAGGAATTTCTGACACTTCAAGAATATTTGAAGATTTCAGACCATAATATTCCTCATCATTGCCATTTGACACCTTCACGATGAATGAATCCGTGCCTATGGGAATCAGTTCCTCCTGATTGTCTGCGATCCATTCGTCATTAATATTCTTCACTGGCACACCGGCCGGGTCGTCATTCGACGGGTTCCACGACTTCACCGCGTCATGATTTGCAGGAGTCGTGCCGTGATTAAAGTATACATTATACCCGGCGTAAGACTTCATGCCTGCTACAACGGTCAGTACGCCATACAGTTCTTCGCCGTTTGCATAAACACCGGTTACATTTAAATTATATACACCTTTTTTCGAGACTTTTATTGTCAGGTTATTATAATAACCGTTATCAATCTGCTTAACGCCTTCAACCGGCTCAATCTTTATATTTTTGATTGTGCCTTTCGAATTCTCCGGATCACCGATTTTATACACCGCGATGTCGAACACTTTATCGAGTTCCACCTCGACGGTGTTATTCTCATATGGTTCTACAGTCCCATCTTTCATGAACTCCAGACTTGCCGGGGGGAGCGCATTTACCGTCACATTCAGCACTCCGGACACATCTTTGCCCGCAGCATCTTTACCATTAAATGTTAAGGTAAATTCCCCCACCTCAGAGGCTGAAACTGTATATGCGCCATTTTCACCGGCTGTCAGCTCAAGGCCGGCAGCGGGCTCAATAACAACGGCATTCTCAGCGTTTAGCGTCACACCTTCAGCAAGAGAAAGATTGAAAGCACCTGCCTTGCCAATTGTGAATGAGAGAGCTGAGATTTCCTCACCGTCTACATTCTTGAAGAGTACAGGAATTTGGCCTCTATTGACGTTCACATCGATTGAAGCAACATAAACTGCACTCGAACAATTTATAGTATATGAACCCTCTTTCTCAGCCACAACTTCATACATATTGTTACCGAGATCTTTAATGGAGAGTCCGTCTGTAGGTTCTTTTGTTTTAGAATCTAAGACAGTCCATTCCCCGCCATTTGCAATGTTTGCCGGAACGGGAATTGTCATGCTTGCAGACGTCTCAAAAGCGGGAATCGTAATTTCAAACGGGACCGGACTGATTGCAATCTCTTTCTTTACGTCGAAAGTAAATGATCCTTTATTTGTAACATTTGAGAATGTCACTGTATAAGTACCTGGAGCATACGCTGTCACAGTCCAACCGGCGGCACTTGAATCACCTTTAACTGCCTTGATAAGATCTGTGGGATTTCCATTAACGTCAACCGCACTTATTTCGTAATCACTGTGATAGGGCGAAGGATTAACAGTTACCATGGCATAGTCCGAATAATTGGGAATTACTAACGTCCCAAAGTCATTGAACGTAATCGGATCCGGATCCTTAGCTCCTGCTACGATTGTAACCGTTTCGGTATAAGTCTTTCCTCCATGATTCAAAGTCACAAGCAGCTGGTAAGTTCCGGCAGCTTTAGGATTGACATCAAACTCACCGTTATACTTTTCTATATATAATTTTTTGCTATCACAGGGGGAACCATCCAAATTGGTGACGGTATACTCATTAAAGGCTGGCTCTATCGGTTCTCCACTACCAACACTTAATGATAGCTTAAATTCTATCATATTATTGACTTTACCCTCAACATAGGACGGGTTGATCACGAGGCCCTCCTTGATTTCAGGCTTCTTTTCAACAATCAGCTGAACCTTAGTCGAAACGATATTCTCTCCGTCCGGTATTGAAACTTGGAAGTCGTATGTACCTTCTCCGAGTCCGGAGATTGTGAAGCCGGACGTTGTCTTTGTGATGTTTGAAGGATCGATAGCCGATCCGTCTGCATACGTCACACTGAAAGGAGTTCCTTCGGGCGAAACAACAACAGTAAAGTCTGCACTTTCTCCTTCAAAAATTGTTGTTTCGGAAAGTGACACACTGAGACTTGCCGCTACTTTCGTAACGGTCACAGTAAATGATTCTGAAACCGTCGTTTCTCCGACTGTTGCAGAATACTTGATTGTATATACACCTGGAAGGGCGGCACTGAACGTATAATTTCCGGCACCGTCGTTCGATGTCAGGCCTGTCGTTGCAGGTCCTTCGATTGTTTCAACAACCGACGCACCGTTTCCATTCGTTAACTCAACCTTATAATCCAACGACTCACCTGCGCTTATCGTAATGGATTCGAGTGGCGAACCGTCTTTTGAACTTATTGACAGCGAGGGCACGTCAGGCACCGGAGGCTCTTCTCCACCATAAGCTTCATAATAGATGGTTACTGAATCAATGTTGGTTTTATCAATAGTCGTCGAAGAACCTAAAAGAAAGTATTGCTCTCCGCTATCTCCGATTGTAAATTCGTTAGTCCCTAAATTAAGAACTTTAGAACCTTTTTGTGTCACCAGAGATTTGAGTGAGCTTGTTCTTCCTCCATAATTCGAATAACTTGAACTTGTAAAATCAATACCCTCAGGCGAATCATTGAATAAGCCATATTCTATAGTTACAGCTTTGCTGGATGGAAGACTCGCAACATCAAATTCAACTTTCGTAATTTTAAGGTTTGAGGGATTTGACGTTACGGCAATAAAACTGTAGGAATTCCAACGAATTGCGTTAGATGAGTTACCGATATAGGCATTTAAACGCAACAGCCCGTCGGGTGTTGTCACATCCGCATAAGATGCCTCCAGAGCTACATACTCCGGGTTTCCGCTTGACTCCAAAAAATCAGCGACTGTTACCGTTACGCTTTTCTCCCCGGCCCAACCGATGTCCGGTAAGATCAGGGCGGCTAACGCAACGAGCAGCAATAGTAGTTTTCTGTTCATAAATTGGTTAGTTATATGTTAAGTTTTTGTTTATTTTCATCTGCAAAAGCAGCAATTCTCTTAATAATTGCTTTTGCTCTTCCTTAATATTTAAGCTGCACTTCATCTGTCTGTGTTTTTGCAGCCCGGGAGATTCAAAATGTGTGACTAAAGTGCGATTGTAACACGCTTCAAATCTATTCAAATAAATACTGTACTCAGCAACCATAGGGTTCCTCAGTGAATTGAGCCACCATTTTCAATGATTACTTAAACATCTATATATCTTATCAATTAACTATAAAAATCGACAATCAATCGCAACGGACTGTCATGTGCAATATGCTGTTAATCAATGAAATATTCAGGTCAGTAGAAATTTATATCGCCGTACGGACTTCTCCGCAAATGAAGAATCTTTTAAATCTTCAATTTGTAAGACTGTAAACTTTCAGAAGACAGACAGTTAATCTTCAGAAGACAGTCATTTAATTTTATTGACTTTAAATTATTCCAAAATGCTCAGGAGTCCGCATAATGATTCGCAAATATAGCCATAATTTTTAAAAATCAAAAACTTTCTGCCAAATTTTTAACATTTTTACGCTTTCTCGTCAATTTTCACTCCATTAATCTAAACAATCTACATATGAATCACGACTGGGAACCCCCTCTACAAAAAATGATCGCATAATCTAAATGATGACATAATATAATTGTAGGGACATGGCGTGCCATGTCCGAATATGTCCTAATATACAACAATCTGAATGTCAAGCGGACATACTGATTGTCAAGCGGACATGGCACGCCATGTCCCTACAAATCTTGGTGCGTGTTAATTTGGACACTCCACCACAAAATGCGTCCATTTCAACGTTTAAATAACAAATAAGAGCCCATTTCATAAAATGAGCTCTTATCAATTTCGTATATTGTGTATTTTAGACCCCTTTGGCCTAACTCTTTGAAAAATCTATGATCTTTTCAATTTCATCTTTGCTGAGATTGCACATCTTGGCAACAAATTCTAAATCAGCTCCATTCTTGAGCATATTTATAACTACTTCTGCCTTACCTTCAACACGACCTTCTGCACGGCCTTCTGCCCGACCTTTCACGAGCCCTTCAGCTCGACCTTCGGCAAGTCCTTCAGCTCGACCTTCAGCAAGTCCTTCAGCACGACCCTCGGCCCGACCGATGCTGCGTTCGGTCTGCGCAATGGCGTAATTGTCGCGGTAAACCTTCAGCGAATGGTCATAAGCGCGGCGCTGTGATTCCGACAGCGTGCCGTAGCGCGCCACCTTCCCCAATTTTCGGAAAATCGGGTCATTATTGAACGAAGCAGGTATCCTATCCATAATGTAAGGATAAGTACAGATAAGGGTCGAAATATCGTTTGCGGGATTAGTTGCCGGCTTGCTGGAGACGGATGGGAACTTTGTAGTTTCCGGAGATGACATACATCGTGTCATATTTGGAGTACGGTTCCTCGTTCGGCTTGGCTGTCACAACAAGTTCGTTGTCTTTCATGTATGCGCGGCACCAGCTGGGAACATCAGCCATTGACCAGTCGCCGTCTGTGCGGACATTGAATGTGAGCGTTTCGCCGTCTGAGTCGAAGAAGGCTTCCTGCTGATAGGTCTCGCCATTGACGTTGAGATATGAGGTTTCACCACCTGCGGCGTTGTTGATATAGAGTTTGTCGATGAGCAAGAGGTCATCGTCAATGTAGACTTCGATCGTATATTCACCGGCGGGGAAAGTCGACACGTCGGTGCGGCCGAGAGCCGGCAGAAATGCGTGTTGTTCCTCATCGTCCGTGCGCTCATAGAATTCGATCTCTTTCGCTGTGCTATATCCCTCGGGGGACGTGCGGCTGCGGCGGAGATTGCCGTTCGGCTCAAATATCTTGGTCTGTACGGTCTTTGTCACATCCGAGCGTCCTCCTTCATAGTGAAGCGTGGGGCTAAGCATTCTCATCTCGTCTGAATAGAGCGGACGGCCCTTTGAAAGATCCTGTCCGTGAAGGACATTTTGGTATGAAATGCCGGTGATCATCAGGTTCGGAGAGCGATAGGGAGCCTGAGAAACGTTCACGTTAATATTGTTTGAACCGGTGAAAATTCGGAAGTTATTCGAACGGTTTTTGCGCGTCGTGTTGGATTCCCAGTTGAGCTCGATCTGATCTTCGGAAATCACGTCGGCTGCGAGCCAATCGGGAGTGCCGGAAAGATCCAACCATTCTGTGGCGTTGGCGACAGTGATGATTTTCGAGCCACCTTCCGGAGCCAGAGTGATTGACGGCGTAGTCGAGCCGTTGACGGTTGCCTGATATGTTCTGACCTCTGGTCTGGGTTTGCCCGGATCCTTACCGACCGGTTTTGGTGTATCCTTTTTCAGCATCTTGTTACACTTGTTGATGCCGTTAGTGATCGCCTTGGAGTCAATAGAGGTATAGCCGGGATCCTTTGTGGCCATCTTGTATTGATTAAGCGCTTTTTTGTATTCACCCTGCGCAAAAAGCGAATTGGCACGCTGAAGAGTGTTGTTGATTGCCAACGCACTGGCGGCACAACTCAAAGCGAGACCTGACAATAGAAGTATTCTTGAGAATTTCATATATAATTAGGTGTTAATTAGCTCTTTAAAAAGAATTGCTTATTTGATTGTTCCGTTATAGAAGTTCAGTCCGCCATTGAAGATTGATATTTCGTTTGGCTTGGCCGGCGCGTCATCGCGCAGAGCGATTGTCAGCGTGCGGTTCTTGCCGGGCTGAATGGCGACAGTTGCCTGAGCGTTAGAAGATTTGGAGCCGTCCTTCACAGTGTATTTCAATGTGACATCGTCCAACCGATCCTCATTGAGACCATCGTATGTTATAAGCAGTTTGCCGTCTTCAAGCTGAACAGTCTTTATCGCCATCAATGCGGCTTTACAGCCCGTTGAGCTCGAGATTTTATTCAGGTAACCTGTGATCTTTTCATAGGGTTTCAGAAGTGCGGCTTTCTGAAGCGGGTCTATTGCATATTCATATTCATTGATCGACATTTGTCCCTCGCCCAGCTCCAGATAAGCTTTCTGAGCCTCATCAATTTTCGAATCAAGATCTTTCTTGAGCCCTTCTGTTGAGAATTCCTCAGTCTCATCATCTTCGAAAATTTCAGGATATTCGTCTTGGATCTGATCGAGTGAGTCGAGAAGATTGCGAGCTTCCAATAGCGATTCGATATTTTGAGCCGATCCGATCTTGACGTCGTTGGCACACATATCCATCAAGTGGGCATATTCAGTCTTGATGTCGTCGTTGTTGTCAACAACATCAACCTTCTTGCCGGCGCTGAATATAATAGCAAGCGCAATGCCGATAACGACAACCACGCCGATAGCGATTCCGATAAAGAGTTTCTTCTTCGATGCCGGAGCCTGTTCGGGAGTGCTCCATTGCTCAAAAGATATATCGTTGCCATCAAGAACGGCTTCCGTATAATCGGCGATCTGGCGGGCCGTCGGACGATCCCACGGCTCGAGGGCCATCATCCGGCGGATCAGATCGTTAAGATTCGGATTCCACCCTTGCGGCAGATTGGGGAGGGCCGCGCCGTTGCGCTGCATTCCTCCGCCAAGCCCTGAGAAGGGAAGTTCGCCTGTAGCCAGCTCGTATGCGGACACGCCGAGACTCCAGATGTCGGAGGCCATAACGGGATTGGGATCATCACCGAAGCGCTCCGGACCCATATAGGCGGTCGCACCGGCACCGACTGCACGCTTTGACTGCTTGCGCATCGTCGAGCGGACACGTTTCGAGATACCGAAATCTGTGATTAGGAAACGGTTATCGGTGTTGACGAGGATATTGTCAGGCTTGATGTCCTGGTGGATAATCGGCTCCGGCTGACCGTGGAGATAGGCTAAGCCGGCGGCGACGTCGTGGATGAATTGCCAGACATCGAGTTCCGTAGCCTTGCCGACAATTTCACTCGACGAACCGTTTTCGCAATATTTCATCACGAGGAAAGGTCTTGATTCCCAGACGTCAAAGAAAGAGGCTGTCAGAAGCTGCGGATGCGAGAGCCCAAGCGTCGTGGTATACTCTGACTTGAATTCATCGACACCGCGCTGGTCAAGCGAAATATAGATTTTGAGAGCGACGTCAATTCCGAGGGTGTCGTCATGGGCGAGCCACACCTCGCCAAAGCTGCCGCGGCCTTTATATTCCAGAAGGGTATATCGGTTGTTGACTACCGTTCCCTGAGTTAAGTCTGCCATTGTTATATAAATTGTTTTAAATTTCTTCTTTTGTTGAGGTTATGGTTGAGAGGGTTGAGAAATCTGAGAGTCCTATGAGATCTAAGAGTTATATGAGATCTGTGATGGTTATGAGTTAATTACAGCTTTTCTCTCTTTCGGATCACCAAAATGCTTTTGCGACACTCCATTCTTCCTCTCCTCTTCCTGAGGCGTGAGCTCTTTTATAGGACGTTCAGCCTTAACTTCCTTTTCATCATTTTGCTTGGTCTGAGCAGGAGTTTTCGTGCTTCCTGATTTTTCGGAAGGCGGTGTGATTTTAGGAGCCGCAGCCGGAGCGCCGTCCTGTTTTGGCGTCACAGTTTCTTTGGTGGCCGATTTGGCCGGAATGTTCTTTGTCTCCTCGGAACTAACTACCGGTCCCCCTTTCTGTTCAATGTTTGCCTTAGCCGATTTTTCGTTCTCTTTCTGTCGGAGAATAAAGAAAGATGCCGCGGTTGCGATTATGAGTATCAGGAGAACAACGATATAAATCCATTTTTTTGATTTTCCCGATTTGCCTGCGTTGTCGTCGAACCCTTGCGCTATGCGCGCCCGTTTAATTTCCTCGGCCTGAGCCTTTTCGAGCTTAGTCACTTCCGGAACGACCTTACTTGCCGGACCTTCGACTATGCTGCAGAAAATTGCCGTCACGTTGTCATACCAACCTCCGGCTTCCGCAGCTCTCCAAAGAGCGGTCTGCAGCTCTTTCATCGAACCATGGAATTGATTGAAATAATCCTGCAGATTCTCTTCGGGATACGGCTTCTTGGATTCGGGATTCTTGCCCGGCTTGTCTCTGAGAACTCCGCTCAGGCCGTCACTGCAGAGCATGATGATGTCCCCTTTCCCGACATGATATTGACGCGATTCCGGCTCACAGGGCTGACTCGGATCGCCAAGCGACTTCATGACCACATTGTTCTGAGGGTGGTCAAAACTCTGCTCGTATGTGATGATCCCCTTGTTTACAAGCTGTTGGACAAAGGAATGATCTTCCGACAGAAGATGAAGACCGCCCTTCCGGTTATAGACGTATGCGCGTGAGTCGCCGATCCATGAGACTGTGAGTTCTCCGTTCGGCATCAGCCATGCCATGATCAGAGTCGATCCCATTCCGGAGCGGGCCGGATTGAGGTTTGCGTCATTCTGTATATTGTCGTTGGCCCGGGCGATGACACCTTCCATATATGCGGCTCTCGCCTCGGGACTCTCAATATCTATCTCCGAGAGCTTCTCTTTCTGAAACTCCTCCTTAACGGTGTCTATGGCAATCTGAGAGGCCACCTCGCCGGCATTCATTCCTCCCATGCCGTCAGCGACAACCATCAGCATGCCGAGCGACCCGGGCGAATTGAAGGAGTCGGGCACGGTCGAAGCGTTAGCCTCGCCCGCAAGGTCGAGGTCGACATACATCAGGTCTTCATTTCCGTCGCGTGCCGCGCCGGGCTTGTATTTGCCGGCCGCGTCTGTGACGGCCACTAATCTGTAGGTTAATCCTTTCATAAGAAGGGGCTTTATATGTTTTCTTAAGTCGCGGTGATCAATCAATAGCCTTCAAGACGGAGCTTAGCGTCCCCGACCGAGATGATGTCACCGTGATTGACCGGCAATCCGCTGACCGGAACGTCGGACGATCCAACGTATGTGCCATTCATGGAAATGCGCCACCGGGTCGGGGCTCCGGAGTCCCATTGTCCGTCGCGGATAAGCCACGAATCGCTTTCGGGATAATATTCAATTGTGCAGTGCATTCGCGAGATATAATTGCTCTGATCCTCGCGGATGGCGATCATGTTTTTGACTTCGGGGTCAATACGCCCGACTGTCAGGATGCGTCTTCCGGTCTGCCGGATCATATCCGTCAGATAATAGACCTTTCCGTATTCTTCGCCCTGCATGATTCGCAAGGCGACACCGTTGACAATCGGCGGTGCACCGGCGGCCGCCGAGACGCGTTCCATTTCGGAAGCGGCATTGTTGCGGGCCGACGATTCCGGAACATAGGTCAGCGCGGCCTCGGCCGATTGAAGACGCTCATTGAAGTCAGGTTTCAGACATTCATCCAACAGCCTCATCCAGTCTCTGGCGCCGACAGCAAGCAGTCCATTGCGGTCCCATTGACCCTCTTTGGCCCTCATGACATATTTGTAAAGCTCAGGCTGAGTGTCGACCGAACCGAACGGATATTTACCGGTCAGCATCCTATACATCAGCACGCCGAAAGCGAACATGTCGGTCGTCGGAAGAACCGTGGCGTCACCGCGCTTCGGATTGACCTGCTCGGGGGGCATGAAGGCATATGTGCCCATTTGCTCAGCCGGAATACCGTTCACGCCCCGCTCTGTCAGGCGCTTGTTGCGGTCTCCCGCAATGCCGAAGTCGGTGAGGGCCATCACTCCGTCCTCTTTCATCAGAACGTTCTCCGGCTTCAGGTCGCGGTGAACCTTACCGTTGATATGCAGCGCCTTGAGTCCCATGAGAATTTCCGAAGCAGCTTTCGGAAGGTCAATTTTTCCGCGTTTCACACCTTCGAGAAGGTCGCCGCCGGGACAAAACTCCATGACGATATACGGATTGCCGTTGACCATCCCTTTGTCTAACGACTGGACAAGATATGGGCTCCGGATTCGCCCCGTCTCATATTCCTGATCGAAACGGAGAAGAACCTTCTCGCGCTCGTGGAACGGGATTGTCCACAATTTTAGGAGTTTGAGCGCGTATGTTATATTCACTGTCGACCGGAGGTTATGGACACGGTAGACAATGCCGAAAGAACCTTCGCCGAGAATACCGTCGACGACGTAAGTTCCATCGATTATAGATCCGGATTTGAAATCACATGGAATGCATTCTTGCATTTTTTCAATAATTTATTGTGCGCGGCACGATCGGGCACGGTTGCGTTATTCGGATTATTTGGAAGAGAAGAGGAATCGCTCGTTCCCAAGGACAATAATGTCGCCGTCGCTGAAAATCAGAGGCTCGTCGTATGGATTACCCTCTTCGTCGACCGGCTGAAGTGAGAAATTGCCTTCAAGTGTAGCGAAATTGGAGAAAGGATTTTTGCTGAGAACTGTTCCGGCATACGCCTTCGGCTCCTCCTTTTTCTCCTTTTTTTCCTCGGGTTTTGCAAACTTTGAGAAGTCGTAACCGCAGTTGGGACACGAGTCAGCCTTTTCACTGACGGGATATCCGCAATCCGGACACATCCCCGGTCGGTGGCTTGTATCAACAATCTGCATTCCCGCCGAACGCGGTGATGATGAGGCGCTTGCGCTCTGACCGGTTCCGAAAGGCTTAGCCGATCCGAGGTCTGGCATTCCGGGGCGTCCCATGACGGTAGGTGTCTGGCCGAGCGACCGGCTGTCGCCGGGGCGAGCGGCCCGAGGCCGGTTCGGGCTCTGAAAACCTGTCAGTTTTGAATGGCACTTCTCACAAGTGACGGCATCCGCCGGATTATTCCATCCGCAGTTTCTGCAACGCATAAATAATCAATAAGTTATCATGTAAAAATGAGCCTATTGGACATAATAAGCCCATATTAATTTCCAAAATTACAAAAAATTTCTGAAAAAGCAAAATCTCTGACATTCCGCACCTCTAATTCATTATTAAATAAATCGCCAACACCCCTTAGGAAATGGAAAATACAATTGCTCAGACAAAGCATTATCGCAAAGATTGCCCGCATAGCGGGTAATTAACATTAGACACATATCCGAGCCCGAATAGCGCGGTGAGGGCGCGTGTATCCGAACAACATAAAAAGCCCTGCAGCGCAGGGTTTTAACATTAGGCACGTATGACGGCCCGCGTAGCAGCGTGGTGAGGGCCTGCGTAGCGCGGCGAGGGCGCGTGTATAGGCCTCAACATAAAATGCCCTGCAGCGCAGGGCTTTAACATTAGGCACGTATGACGGCCTGCGTAGCCGGACGTCGTGCGTGTATCCAAACAATCGTAATATCCATTTATGGAGCCATGCGTCAGCTTGGCTTTAAGATCCTTATACCCGCCGAATAATGATCCATAAATGACTGTTATTCTTGCGAGGGGGGAACTAAAAGCCAAGGTGACGCATGGCTCTATATATTATTTTTGTTTTGTTATCGTATACCCGCACCCTCGCCACGCTACGCGGGCTCGTATACGGGCCTAATGTTAAATGCCTGCTATGCAGGCGGTCATGCTTGCAGAGCCTAATGTCACCGCCACGCTACGCGTGGTCGTGATGCGGAGGAGGGTGTGTCAAAAATACCTCCACCCAATAATTGTAGGGACATGGCGTGCCATGTCCGCTTGACAATCAGATTGTTTTA
>CAYQQG010000015.1:0-23728 GCA_964419535.1 uncultured Sangeribacter sp. | reverse complement strand
CCTTTTCTTCCGGATCAGTGCCATATCCACCACAAGCTGATGATGCTCGGTCTGTCGGCTAAAAAAACATTGATTTGCATATTGGCGGCCACGGTTTTGCTGATAGTCTTCAATATGAAATTGTCTGAAGCCGGGGTCGGCATAACATGGCTTATCGCCATTGACTTCGCGTTGTGGATCATAATAAATATTCTTATGACGTCAGGCATACGGAGGATTGAGAAGCGCAACGGCAAAAGACTCTACAATTGAGGAGGAAAGGGAACGAAAAGTTTTACGAAATCGGGCGAAATTTCAATAAACCCGTTTTTTTCGCGTTTAGCGAATAGGACCGTTAGGGACAAGGAGCGGGAGAAAAGGATGGAACTTGGATATTAGAATATAGAAAGATACTGACTTAATTATAAAAAACGAATATAAAAGAAATAGAAGGAGCTGAATCGGGAACGCCGTCTCAAAGCCGCGGTCCGAACTTGGCCGTCTAACCATTGACAGATATGAAAACGAAAAATTTTTCATTGATTGTCGGTCTTTCACTTGCCGGCACATTACTATTAGGAGGTTGTAAGACTCCCTCAGAAATTGCTTATTTTCAGGATCTTGACCAGACCATGACTATCGAAGCGCAAGCCCGTCAGAACGTCACGGTCCAACCTGATGACAAACTTCAGATCATAGTTTCATCAAAAGATCCGCAGCTTGCAAGTCTCTTCAATCTGCCGGTGGTGACAAACCGTATAGGCCAGAACGCATCGGCCTACGGAACGACGACAACCTTCGGAAGCAACAACATGACTTCGGAGGGGATCAGCAGTTTCACTGTTTCTCCTAAAGGCACCATCGACTTCCCGGTTCTTGGCGAAATTCATGTCGCCGGAATGTCGCGCAATGAACTCGCAGGGTTCATCAAGGGAGAGATCATGGGCCGCAACCTCATCAAAGATCCGACGGTCACAGTCGAGTTCCTCAATACCGGAGTCAGCGTTTTGGGTGAAGTGAACACTCCCGGCCGATATACATATAACCGTGATGAACTCAGCGTTCTCGACGCTTTGGCAATGGCCGGAGACATGACGATCAACGGACAGCGCAACAATGTCAGGGTTCTCCGTAAAGAAGGGAACGAGACGAAGGTCTATATAGTTGACCTCACAAGCGGCAAAGGAGTATACAACAATCCCGGATTCTATCTCAAGCAGAACGATATCGTTTATGTCGAACCGAACGATCTGCGCAAACGCCAGACGACCGTGAACGGCACGACGACCCTGTCGGCCAGCTTCTGGGTTTCGATCGTGTCTGTCTGCACATCGACGGCCGTGCTTATCGTGAACCTCGTGAAGAAATAAGCCTAAGGAAGAATCCTGCCTGATGAAACATCCGAAAAACCAATGGTTTTAAGGAGCGGCTTCATTGTGAACCGTAGGGTTCTTAAAATTGTGAAATTCCGATTATATCATACATATAATTGATGAGAAAGGAATCGATATCTTCATCTTCACTCGAGAATGACAATGAGTTCTCGATGAAAACTTTTCTGGCAAACTGCCTGAAACATTGGAAATGGTTTGTCTTTTCGGCAATTATATTTGTCGGACTGGGATTGGTATATGCACTCAGGCAGATACCGACCTACAGCCGCACTATGCAGGTGCTCATTCAGGACAACGGATCCGGCGGAATGACGGATGTCACCAACGCGTTCCGTGATTTTGGTCTTGGCGGCTCCAACACAAATGTATATAACGAGCTCATCAGTCTGAAATCTCCCGCCGTGATGCAGGAAGTTGTCAAGAGACTGAACCTGACCGTCAACGTCAAACAAGTCGATTTTCCACATCCGAAGGCCCTTTATGGCAAATCAAGTCCGTTTGACATCAAGCGAACAGACGACAGCGGATATGGCGGAATCGAAATGCTCATCGAACTGAATCCGGATGACACGTTTGTCATAAAAGAAATTTCGGCCGTACCCAAGGGTGCCGATAACCGGATAAAGAAAACCAATTTAAACATAAAGGGAAAGATAGGCTCGGGAGCTTCCGTCAAGACACCGTTCGCCTCATTCAGCGTCAATCCCAATGGTTTGTATACCAACACAAGGACCGAAAGTGAGGAATATAAAATATCCGTTTGGTCCGAACACTCATCGATTGAAATATACATGGCCAAGCTGAAGGCTGACCTGGCCGATTCTGACGCCGACGTCATTGACCTGACAGTCACGGATGACAATATCGACCGCGCGACAGACATCCTGAACACAATCGTTGAAGTATATAACGAATTCTGGGTCCGTGACAAGAACCGTATGGCAATTGCGACTTCTGAATTCATAAACGACCGACTTTCGATGCTTGTCCGCGAACTTGGTGAAGTCGACACCGACATCGCAGATTATCAGGCCGCCAACCATATTCCTGATCTGGAATCGACAGCCAAGATGTATCTGGATCAATCCGGAGCAGTCAGCAAGAGCATAATCGAGGCCAATAACCAACTGGCGATGGCCCGCTATATCAAGGAATATGTCAACAATCCCGCTAACATAGGGAAAGTAATCCCCGTTCTCAACGGAGTGGGCAACTCCGGAATGGAACAGCTCGTGAAGGAATACAACACGCTGTTGCTGACCCGCGACAACCTGATGCAGAACTCCGGAGCGGACAATCCGATAGTGGAATCCTATACGAGCCAGGCAAACGGAATGCGCGAGTCGCTGATCCGTTCCGTCAACTCATACGTCGGCACTCTTGAGGCCAATGTCCGTAATCTTGAATCCGCTCAGGGAACAACAATGAGGGAATTGTCCGAGACGCCGGCCCAGGCGAAATATCTCGGCACAATCAAGCGTGACCAGGCAATCAAGGAGCAGCTCTATCTTTTCCTTCTGCAGAAGCGCGAGGAAAATGATCTTTCTCAGGCTTTCAACGCCTACAACACGCGTATAATCACGCCGCCGTTCGGCTCAAATATGCCTGAGTCACCGAAGACAAAAGGGATATGTTTCGCCGCGTTCATTTTCGGCATTCTTGTTCCCATGGTCATCGTATACTTCGTGACGATGTCAGACAATAAGGTGAGAAGCCGTAAGGATCTGGAGAATCTCCCGATTCCGTTCACCGGCGAGATTCCTCAGGTCGGAAAGAAGAATGTCCTGGCCAAGATGCTGAAGTCCAAGAAAGCGAAACAGAAGGAGATCGACACGCCGAAGCCTATTGTGGCCGCCGGAAAGCGCGACGTCGCGAACGAGGCGTTCCGCGTCGTAAGATCCAATATCGACCTTATGCTCGGGCGTTATTCCGAACACAGCGTGCTCATGGTGACATCGTTCAATCCCGGCTCCGGCAAATCATTCATTGCCTATAACCTTGGTGTCTCTTTCGCCTTGAAGAACAAAAAGGTTCTTATGATAGACGCCGACCTGAGACATGGCTCTCTTTCAAATTATATAAGTTCGCCCACACGCGGATTGGCCGCATATCTTTCAGGCAAGACTGATGATGTTTCAAAAATCATTTATCACGCCAAGGATGTCGAAGGTGTGGATGTCGTGCCTATCGGGAAACGCCCGCCGAATCCGGCCGAACTTCTTGAAGGACCCAGATTCGGTCAGTTCCTCGACGAAGTCAAGGAAAATTATGACATTATACTCGTTGACTGTCCTCCCGTAAATGTCGTTGTGGACACTCAGCTCATCAACCGTTTCGCGGACGCAACATTGTTTGTCGTGAGAGCAGGTTTGTTCACCCGCTCGGGAATCAGCGATCTCAAACTCCTATATAAGGAAAAGAAACTCAAGAGAATGAGTCTCATTCTGAATGCGACCGAAGAGGGCCACAGCAGTTATTATACATACGGCAACTATCAGTCGCTTGAAGAATAAGCATCTGTCAGAGAAAAGAAACAATAAAAACGATCAACACTATGGGATTCTGGCCATTCAGAAAAAGAATAGAGGGATTGCATGAGTCCGGCCTCATGGAGGGCTTCACGGACTGGCATTCTCATATTCTCCCCGGCGTAGACGACGGAATCAGGACCCTTGAGGAATCTCTTGAAGTCCTTGACGCATACGAAAAAATGGGAGTCCGAAGAGTATGGTTCACGCCTCACATCATGGAAGATTTCCCAAACGAAACCTCTTTTTTGCAAAAAAGGTTCGCTGAATTATGTCTTGAATATGACGGACATATCGAGTTGAATCTGGCGGCAGAGAATATGCTGGACGCTCTTTTTGAGGACCGTCTTGAGAAAAAAGACTTCTTGCCATTGGGAAAAGACGGGAAGCATCTGTTGGTCGAAACATCTTATTTCTCGCCTCCGATGAACTTCGATGATCTCATCGATGACATTCAGTTCTCAGGATATCGTCCTGTACTTGCTCATCCTGAACGTTATCGCTATATGGACGAGGAAGATTATAAAAAATTAAGGAACAGGGGCGTGCTGATGCAGGTGAACATGATGTCTCTTGTGGGCATGTATGGAAACACGGCCCGCAAAAAGGCTATGTGGCTTTTGAAGAACCGGATGATAGATTTGACCGGGAGCGACTTGCATAGACTTTCTGCGACTCAGAAATATCTCGGGATGTCTCCGGAAAACCGCGATTCGCTCGAGAGATTGCTCAGCGTGGCCCATAATCCGGTTTTGGAATGAAGGTACTGATCACCGGCGCAGCCGGATTCATAGGGAGCCGGACCGCCGAGGTCCTCGCGGAGAGCGGCATGGAAGTTCTGGGGGTTGACAATCTCAATGATTATTATGACCCGCAACTGAAGGTCGCACGGCTGCGCCGCGGCGGCTTTCATATTAGTGCGCCATGTCCGGAGAACATGCACTCCGCCGACGAAAACAATAATTGCGGCGACGGCGCCGCGCTTCCGCCGGAAGGAGCCATTCTTGAAAGCACGACGATTCCCGGCCTCTCTTTTATTCGCATGGACATTAAAGACGCCCGGTTTGAGCAAGTGGCGATGAATTTCGCCCCGGACGCCATTCTTCATCTTGCCGCCCAGCCCGGAGTCCGATATTCATTGTCACATCCCGAAGAGAGCCTCGATCTGAATATAATGACCTTCGCGAGAATATTGGAATTATGCCGGAGCGTCGGGGTCCGCAGACTTCTGTATGCTTCGAGCAGTTCGGTCTATGGCGAGCAATCGCCTCATGCATTCCGCGAAACCGACGTCGTCGACTCTCCGGCCTCGGTTTATGCCGTTTCCAAACGTGCGAACGAAATGCTTGCAAAAGTATATTCCGACACCTACGGAATGCACATGACCGGAATGAGGTTCTTCAGCGTTTATGGAGAATGGGGACGACCCGACATGGCTCCTTATCTATTCACGGATGCTATTCTTAAAAATGAAACGGTGACATTATATAACGGTGGCCGTTCAAGCCGTGATTTCACTTATATCGAGGATGTTGTCAAATGTATTCATATATTGGTCGAGGACAGTGTTGAAATTTTCCGTACGTCCAAGAATCATGAGATAGTGAATATCGGTCACGGGTCACCGACACTGATGCGGGATTTTGTCCGGTTGCTTGAAAAATTGACAGGCAGGAAAGCAAATCTGAGGATGCTCCCGATGCAGCCCGGAGATGTTCTGACCACACTCGCTGACACCTCCAAATTTCAGATAAGGTATGGCTACGCACCCCGGACGTCGCTCAAGGAGGGTATGACACGTTTTGTCAAATGGTTCAATGAATTCCGAGGACAAAACCGAGAAGAGAAAACCGGGAAAGAATTTAAAGTCAAAATGCGTCCTGCGTGAGTGGGTGGGAATATAGGAAAATCGATATGAAAAAAGCGTTAATCACAGGAGTGACCGGACAGGACGGCTCATATCTCGCCGAACTCCTTCTTGAAAAGGGATATGACGTTCATGGCGTCATTCGCCGTTCGTCGTCAGATTTCAGAGAACGCATAGCCCATTTGGAAGGGCATAAGAATTTTCACCTTCATTATGCCGACATGGCCGATTCGATGAGTCTCGTGAAGGTTGTCGGAACTGTCCGTCCGGATGAAATTTACAATCTTGCCGCCCAAAGCCACGTCCAGGTGAGCTTCGATGTTCCCGAATATACGGCCAATACGGACGCGGTCGGTGTGCTGAGGGTTCTCGAGGCTGTCCGTGTGACCGGACTCGAATCGACATGCCGGATATATCAGGCCTCGACTTCGGAACTTTATGGCAAAGTCGAGGAGGTTCCGCAGAATGAGGACACGCCGTTTCATCCCTATAGCCCCTATGCCGTTGCAAAACTTTACGGTTACTGGATAATCAAGGAATATCGCGAGGCCTACGGAATGTATTGCTGTTCCGGCATCCTGTTCAATCACGAATCGGAAAGAAGGGGCGAGACATTTGTCACCAGAAAGATCACATTGGCCGCGGCGCGCATTGCTCAGGGGAAACAGGAAAAACTCTATTTAGGCAATCTTTCAAGCCTCCGAGACTGGGGTTATGCAAAGGATTATGTCGAATGCATGTGGCTGATTCTGCAGCAGCCGGAACCCGAGGATTACGTGATCGCCACGGGCGTTCAGCATAGCGTCAGGGATTTCGCTACTCTCGCTTTTCATTATGCCGGAATCGAACTACGCTGGGAAGGCGAAGGAGAGAATGAAAGAGGAATTGACAAAGCGACCGGGAAAGTAATTGTTGAGGTCTCGCCGGATTTCTACAGGCCGACCGACGTTGTCAATCTTCTCGGCGATCCATCAAAGGCGCGAAAACAATTAGGGTGGAACCCCTTGAAGACGAGTTTTGAGAATCTCGTGAAAATCATGGTCAAGGCCGACATGGAAAAAGTGGCCGTCGAAAGGGCTTCCGAGCATGCACGGACAAACCTCGTCGAATATCTTGAAAAAGGGATTGTCAAATGAATGATATCCGTCTTTGAACAAACCGACAAACCGACAATGGAAAAGAATTCAAAAATATATGTGGCCGGCCATCGCGGAATGGTCGGTTCGGCTATAGTCCGGGAACTCGAACGTCAGGGATACCGGAACATAATCACACGGACGCACGCTGAACTCGATCTCACGGATCAGCGTGCCGTGGAAGATTTTTTCCGTGCGGAGAAACCGGAATATGTTTTTCTGGCCGCGGCAAAGGTCGGAGGAATCGGAGCGAATTCAGCGGCGCCGGCCGATTTCATGTGGCAGAACATGACCCTCGAGATGAACATCATCCATTCGGCATGGAAGAATGGTGTCAGGAAGCTGGAATTTCTCGGCTCGTCATGCATATATCCCCGGCTGGCGCCTCAGCCTATGCCCGAATCATGTCTTATGACCTCTTCACTGGAGACGACTAACGAAGCATATGCTTTGGCAAAAATATCCGGATTGAAATATTGTGAATACCTCAACCGGCAATACGGCACGGACTATATATCCGTCATGCCGACGAATCTCTACGGCCCGAATGATAACTATCACCCTCAGAACAGTCATGTTCTTCCGGCACTCATCCGCCGTTTTCACGAAGCCAAAGTTTCGGGCGCGGAAAAGGTTGTCTGCTGGGGCGACGGGAGCCCGCTGCGCGAGTTCCTTTATGTTGATGACCTTGCGAACCTCTGTGTGTTTCTGATGAACAATTATTCCGGCAATGAAACTGTCAATGCCGGAACGGGTAAGGAATTATCGATCAAGGATCTGACAGAGATTGTAGCTAAGACCGTGGGCTATGAGGGTGAAATTGAGTGGGACACAAACCGTCCTAACGGCACTCCGAGAAAACTGCTCGATGTGAGCAAAGCCGCACGGCTCGGGTGGACTTACCGCACGGAGCTGCCGGAAGGTGTGAAACTGGCCTATGCCGACTTCCTGCTTCATCTTGATGAGGGAGATGTTCGGTCAAAATAACAGATACGATAAAGGAACGGAAAGAAAAGCCGGCTCCGTCCCGGGCTCACAAGAGAGGCCGGAACGGAGCCGGACTGCCTTTAAGGGTGTGTTATGGAGTTTTGCCGAACGCCTCTCTACCCAATTTGCGACCTTCATTATCACTATTATATTAGCCCGCATTCTCACTCCTTCGGATTTCGGATTGATCGGAATGCTTCTGATATTCGTCGAGGTCGGTGAAGCATTGGCGACCGGCGGCCTGACCGAAGCTCTTATAAAGCGCGGTTTCAAAAATCCCTCGGATTGTGTCTCGGTGATGCTATTCAACGGGATTGTCGGATTGATAATCTATTCCGTTGTCTATTTTGCCGCTCCATTAATTGCTGAGCTATATTCGATTCCACAGCTTACTGTACTTGCACAATCTCTGGCAATTCTTATACCCTTAAGGGCTCTGACATGTGTCGGGATAGCCCGCCTGACTTATCAAATGGATTTCCGGACTCAGGCGATTGTCACTCTTGCGGCCATTCTTCTTTCTGGCACTTTGGCCATAATCACGGCAAGCAATGATGCGGGCGCATGGGCTTTGGTGGTGTTTCAGGTCGGACGGGCGCTGTTTCTGTTAATAGGGATCGGGATAATAACCGGATATGTCAACATTCTCCGGAGCGTAAGAATGTTAGATTTGCCGGGAATGAAAGACCTGTTAAAATTCGGGGTCGGGATGACCGGTGCGCGATTGGCAGATATAGCATATAACAATTCATATCTTATGGCCATTGGCCTTATGATGCCGCCGGCGGATGTCGGGTTCTTTACACGCGCACGCCAATTTTCAAGCGTGCCGTCAATCAGCATCGGGGAGGTCGTCCGCCGGGTGACATATCCCTTGCTATGCCGTTATAATGACTCCTTGGATGACATTTCTGGTGATGTTCACATCGAACGGAAGAATGGGGAAAAGTTCATTCGGCTTCAGAGACTGGTGATGTTCATAGGCGTTCCGGTGATGCTGACCCTTGCAGCGCTCTCAGAACCTGTTGTGGGACTCGTCTTGGGCGAGAAATGGTTGCCGGCCGCTCCGTTGATGTCCCTGCTTTGTCTCGGCGCTGTCTGGATTCCATTTGATTCACTTAATCTCGCGCTTCTTCCGGCAGGCGGGAGACCGGGAGGATTATTCCGGATTGAGCTGACGCGAAAGGCCATCGGATTGCTGGCACTTGCCGCGACACTCAACTTCGGACTCATCTGGATATGCGCCGGTTATGCCATCGCCGGACTGGTTTCGGCTGTCATCACGGCTTGCTATGCCGGCCGTAGAATCCATGCCGGCGCGTCGCGCCAGTTTTTAGGCATCGCTCTGATCCTCATCTTCGGATTGTGCGCAAGCTTTGCCGGACATAATTGTTCACATTTCGGCGACACATACTTATTGAATCTGCTTTCGGGAACCGCCGCGTCGGCGACGGTCTATCTGCTGCTGGCGTGGTTGTTCCGCTTGCCCGAGCTGTCATGGCTCGCGAATAAATTGAAAAACGGACATTCAGATTCCGGTGGACAGAAATCACCTTGCGAACCAAGGGATGAAGAGAAAGGTTTCTATGGTCAAAAGGATGACGAGAAACGAATAAAAGTGCTGCATGTGTATCCGCAGATGAATTGCGGAGGTCTTGAGAGAGTGATTGCGGATATTGTCACACACACGGATCCGGACCGTTTCGAACATGAGATACTCGTGCAACGCTCCGGGTCTATGGATGAGAGCTTTAAAAAAGCCGGAATCATAATCCATGAGATCCACTTTGACGGTAATGTAAAAAGATACAGAGAATCCCTGAAAGCTTTCTTCGGGGAAAATCATTATGATGCGGTCCATTGCCACAGCCATAGGGAAATGTCGGTCGTGAACGGATCGGCACGCAAAGCCGGAATTCCGGTCCGAATAGCTCATTGCCACAACGCGCATCAGGATGTCGGAGGAATCAAAAGTTGGCTGAGGATTCTCCGGTTCTATCATCACCGGAAAGGTGCGACCGTGCTTCTCGGATGTTCGGGGGCTGCGCTGAGGTGGATGTTCCCGTTCCCCGGGGTGAGGGGTTGTGTCATTGAGAACGGTATAGACCCCGGGGAATGGCGTTTTTCGCAAGAAAAAAGGGAAGAAATCCGCGCTGAAATTTCTGAAAAGACCGGATTGTGTCTGTCAGAGCATGATAAGATAGTTCTCAATGTCGGGCGCCTGTGTGATCAGAAAGATCAGCATTTCATTCTGGATATAGCGCATGAAATAAAACATAGAGAGATCAGCCGGCAAGTGATTCGGACATCAGAAGATGTTCCGGAAAACGAACATGGATCGGGAATCAAACGGGGAAGGATTATTTTCGTTCTTGTCGGCGACGGCCCGATTCGTGAGGATTTATATAAAAGAAAAAAAGAAGAGGGATTGGAAAATGTCGTGTTCGTCGGCGAAAGAGATGACGTTGACCGGTGGATATGCGGCGCGGACGTGTTTCTGTTTCCCTCCCGGTTCGAGGGTCAGGGAATAGCCGCTCTTGAAGCTCAGGCGTCAGGTCTGCCTGTGATCGGGAGCGAGATCCTTCCGGAAGAGGCGGATTGCGGAATCGGTCTTTTGCGAAAGGTAAAGGGCCGCAATCTTGCGGATTGGATAGAAGCAATTGAGAAACAAAACGTTTCGCCCGAAGAACGGATGGGAGGCACGGTCCCGGATTTCAGATTCAGCCTCTCGGCCATAATTCCCCGTTATGAAAAACTTTATGAGGAGTCAAGGAGCACCGGCAAAATATTTTTTTGCAGGGAATTTGAGTCTAAGGTTGTCACGGGCGGCAACTCTTATGACAAGTTGATGAGGGAATTTCTCGATGAGCTCTATCCGGGTTCCGTAATGGAGCTCTATGCGCGTCGGGATCGTGAAGGTTTGGCAGTACAAAAATCTCTCGCTCCGCTGAATGCATTGAAAACAGGAATGTCACTTTACGCAAGGCATAGTGACCCGTCGGCTCGCTTGAAAAAGCGGGTTTGGATGTTCAACACCTCCAAATGTCTTTATTTCCTCCCTTTGCTTTTCTTCCTGAGAGCTAAAGGAGAAAGAACCGTCGGTGTCACACACCATCCGCTGTGGATGCAAATGAAAGGTCTTCAACGAAGAATCTACAAGGTGGCCGAAGAGACAATGATACGATTGCTCGACATCAGGATTGCGCCGTCACCGTTCATGTATGATTATCTGAGTTCTGAAAAATTCATGCGTCAGGGCGCGGTGACGGAACTGCTTGAGATTCCCTTTAAAAATTCGATATGTGATAAAAACACATTGAAAATTGAGAATAACTCGCAAATTTTACATAAATTTGCATATAAAACCGATTCGGCAGATCCATATCTAATATATGTGGCGACAATAGAACCGAGGAAAGGATTGCATTATCTTCTCGAGGCGATGTCGGACTTGAATCGGAAAGGGATTGAGATCGGGCTGCGCGTGATGGGGAATATAGTTGACAGGAACTATGGTTTGAAATGCAAACGATATATCAGTGAACGGAATCTTAAGGTCGAATGGCTCGGGTTCATGACTGGCGAAGCAAAAAATCGACAGATCTCCGGGGCTTCCGCATTGGTTCTCCCTTCGGAAGCTGAAGGTTACGGCATAGTGCTCGTGGAGGCCATGGCTCTGAGGACACCTGTCGCCGCATTCCGCAACACCGGCATGATAAGCGTGATAGGAGCGCAGAATGAGAGAGGACTTTTGGCCGACGACAGAGATCCGGTCTCGCTTTCCAAGGCCATCACCCGGATTCTTTCCGATCCCGAATTGAGACAAGAGAAGATCGAATCCGGGTGGAGATATGCTTGCTCGCGGCCGACCGATGAAGATTTCAAAAAGAATCTTAACTTAATATGTGGCAATATATTGCGATAGGACTTGCAGTCGCGGCCGGGATTATCTTTCATGATTTCCGGCCGCGAGGTCATGAGCTGTCTCGGACCGAGCGCAGAGGCTGGACCGCTCTATATTATGCCATATTCGTCTCCCTTATTCTTCTTGCGGGACTCAGATACAGAATCGGCCTGGACACCATCATGACCCAGGGACGGTTTTACAGATACACCTTGCAAACGATTGTTTCTGAGGTATATACAGGAACCCTGAAGCCGTCACGCCATATTTTGTTAGTCTTCTTTTTCAAAGAGCTGGGAATTCCGTTATGGGTGTGGCAGACCATGTGCGCATGCATCCTGAACATACCCTTGGCTATTGTCATCAAACGTTATGTGAACAGATTTTTCTGTGCGACGGCTCTCTATCTTGTTTTTGCATTCATAATGCTCAACTTCGAGACCATGCTTGAGGGAGCCGCTGCGGGACTATTCATCTGGGCTATCAACGATCTGCGCAAGTGGAATCTATTGAGCTTTTATGGCAAAATCGCAACCGGATGTCTCTTTCATCTTTCGATTCTGGCACTCGCGATCCTTCCGCTGTTTTTTCTGAAAGGTATAAGAACGAAACTCTGTCAGTTGAAATGGATTGTGGCGGCGATTGCAATCGCGGTCGCAATCTCGTTCCTTGTCAAATATCTGATATTGTGCTATGCCGGATCGATGAGCTATTTGCCGTGGCTGCCTTCACAGAGATTTTCATCGTCGTCTGTTTCCGGCCGAGCCGTTGAAATGCTCTCCCCTCTCGGATTCAATTGGAAAGGCTATGCCGGATATATGCTGAAAAATATCATATTGCCTTTAACGGCGGGGCTGACCCTGATGCTTCATCCCGGCGTCATCAAAATGAAAGGCAAAGCAAAAGAGGGCGTCACCTCCGGAAAAATGAATCTCCCGGCGCCATTAATTTTCGGCATGATGTGTTTCATTCTGAGCCTGGTGGGGATAATGTCAATCCATGTCAATGCTTTCACCCGCCTGTCAATGTATTTTTGGCCACCGGCATGCAGCGGATTTGTAATGACCTTCTCTTATTTGCGGAAAAAAGGGACAAGATTGGCTATGGCCGCATTGATCTTGACCGCTGGCGGGGTGGCGCTTTATGGCTATACCGCCCCCGTCAGGCACACAGGTGAGAGATATGTGGCCGAAATGTATGTCCCCTATTCCTCCTATCTGACCCGAGGCGTGAATTATCACAGGGAATGGCTGGCGTTCAACTATTACAATTATGATTTCGGCCGTGAGCAAGAGCCCGTTTATGATTTCGGGTTCGCTCTTCATGCCGGAGAGAAAGAGATACCTTCCGTGATTTGGCCACGCGTCACTCACTCTTCAATGGAGAAAGAACGCATCAGAATTCAGGGCACAGACTCTGTGGCCGACATCATACCTATTGGAACTTACCGAAAATGAGCGAAACCGGAGAAAATAGAAAATTGATTATCGCAGTTGCAGACGATAAATATTTCGTTTCTCATCGTCTCGCGGTCGGGAAGGCTGCCGTCGAAGACGGTTGGGATGTTACGGTCGTCGCCGGACGGAACGGCGCCGAACGTGAGATTCTCGACGCCGGGATGAAATATATTCCTATCGCGCCCGTAGCGGAAAGTTCGGTCCTTGGATTTCAGCTTAAGGCTTTGATCACTCTCACAAGACTTCTGAATCGAAATCCGGGCGCGATCCTTCATATCGTTGGAATGTCAATGCTGCCCGTCGGGAATCTGGCGGCTGGATTGACAAGACGTTACAAAGGTATTGTGAATGCCGTCAGCGGATTGGGAAGCATGTTTCAGCGGCCCGACACCCTTAAGGCAAGATTGATGCTAAAAATCTTGAGATTCGTATGGCAAAGGGAAAACGGTTCGCGAAAAATCAAGACTATTGTTCAGAATCACGATGATGAAAAACTGCTCCTTGACAATAAGATTATAACGCGAGACGAAATTGAGTATATCAAAGGTTCGGGCGTCGACCTCGGCCGATTTCATATTTCTCACCCCGGATCCGTCCGGACCGGCGGACGCTATCGCATTATATTCAGCGGGAGACTGCTCCGGAGCAAAGGGGTGGAAGACCTTGTGAAAGCGGCGGAAATTTTACGTCCCGAATGGGGAGATAAAGCGGAATTCCTTATATGCGGAGGAGTTCACCACAATCCGGACTCGCTGACTGAAGACGAGATCCGGCGGCTATGCGACGGCATATATATCGTATGGGCAGGCCACAGGAAAGACATGGCCGAAATTCTCGCGTCCGGCCGCATAATGGTTTTCCCCAGCTATTACCGCGAAGGTGTCCCCTTGGCTCTTATAGAGGCTTCGGCGGCCGGCCTGCCGATAATCACATGTGATAGCGTCGGATGCCGCGACACGATCGACGGAAACGGATATCTGGTCAATCCAAAGAATCCCGAAGAACTCGCCCGCAGGATAGACGAATTGCTGAGGGACGATGAAAAATGCCGGGCCTTCGGACAGAGATCCCGCATGATAGCGGAACGCGACTATGATTTGCGGAAAGTGGTCGGCCGTCACCTCCGGATTTATCAATCGGTCGCTGAAGGGGGGCGCAACTCAGGACAAGAATCAGGACAATAGGAACATCAAACGCGCGTTTATTAATTGAGAACCCGCATAGGTTGTATTAACAGAGACCCCGTGCAGGTTAACAAAAAGAGCTGCTTAGGGAAATCATGGCAAAGATTCTTGTGATGGCGAGAGGCTCCTATATCGGAGGAGTCGAGAAAAGCCTTATGCAATTCCTCCGTTTTCTGGTCGAGGAGAGGCATGAGGTAGACCTTTATTTGTGGACTTTGCCCGGAAAACTGTTCGGAAATATCCCGAAAGAAGTCAATGTCCTTTCGCCCGGGAAATTCCCTCAGTCGATCAAGGAATGCACCCCGAAGACATTCCTTCCTTTCGTAATCTACAGACTTTCGACCGTTCGGACGGGTTCATACAAATTGTGGAGCAGGGCCATAGGCCGGCTGTTGCCGAAGAAATATGATATCGCGGTGAGTTTCAGCGACAACGACTATTCCCGATATTGCGTGATTGATAATGTCGAGGCTCGGAAAAAGATTCAATTCTTTCATCATGGAATTTACGACCGGAATCTAAAGGAAACCTCTCAGGATGAAAAATATTTCCCGGCCTATGACAAGGTCGTGACCGTGAGCGGCAGCAACCGTGATATGCTGATTGAAAAATTCCCCGGACTCAGAGGAAAAATCGAAGTCATCAATAACCTCATAGATATCGAAGGGATACGGCATCTCGCAACTGAAATTCCTGACTCCCTGAAAGAGGACATGACAAAATATAAAGACATCCTGAAACTCTGCACGGTCGGTCGCCTCTCGATAGAAAAAGGGACGGACCTTGCAATTGAAACCGCCCGCGAGCTGAAAAGGCGTGGAGTGGATTTCAGGTGGTATTTTTTAGGCAGCGAAACCGACAAAGGGCTGATAGACAGCCTTCAGATAGAAGACGACATACTTGAAAAATGCACATTCACAGGAGAGCTTGTAAATCCCTATCCATATATCGCGAACTGCGATATCTATGTTCACCCATCGAAGATTGAATCAGAATGTATAGTGATCAAAGAAGCCGCCCTGCTGAATAAGGACATGGTGGTCTCTGACATCCCCTCGATGAGAGAAGTTGCCGGCGATTTGAGCTCATGCAGACTCACTCCGCGGACCCCCGAGTCCATGGCCGACGGAATTATATCCCTGAGCCGCAGCATCCCCGGAAGATCCGTCAACGGCGAAATAATAGAAGCCCGCAACTCAGAGACCAAACGCCGTCTGCGCGCCCTCCTATCCGTTCCGACCAACAAGAAATCTTAATTTTCAGGGGAACGTTTACCAAGAGCCCACTTCATAAAAATTTTAATAAAGTCTGGGAAGCTATGAGAGCGTGTCAAAATGGTAAAATCATAGAATCGTAGGTACATGGCGGACAGGCCAATCAAAAAATTTGCACAATTCGGCAAAAATTATTAACTTTGCAACCAAATTCTCCATTGCTTCCAAGAAGAAATGAACGAGAATCAAAATTCAGGCAAACAAGAACTTTTCGGCAGTTTGATTATTGAATTTCGCAACTCCTTAATTTAAAGCGAATTATCAAAAATCAGACCAAATAAAACAACGCCCTGAATCAAAAAAATCCATGTCCTGGTTCGTTCTCAACCATATACCGACATCTCCCAACAAAGGACTGCAGCAGGCACGGCGCGCCGTCGAAACCTTCAACCGACAAAACGGAACAGACCTCGAACTCTTCGCGCCCACCATACGCCAGACGCGAATCAAAAACGGAATTGAAGAAATAATCGAAAAACCCCTGACATTCCACTACGTCTTCCTTCGCGCCGCCGAAACCGAAGCCAAACAGCTCTGCGCCCTTCCCGACAACGGATTCTCCTTCGTAATAAACCGCAACGCCGCTCAGCGCCACGCCATCGTCAGCGACTCTGAAATGGCCGCCTTCCGCGCCATTGCCACACGCTACGGCAACACCCTCCCCTTCTTCACAATCGACGAAATAGACCTCAGCGAAGGAGACAAAATAGAGATCGTCGACGGCGAATTCGCCGGACTCACAGGGACCTATCTCCCACGCCCCCGCACGGCCAAAGGCAACGTCATTATCAGAGCCGAGAGCGGTTTCGCCAGCGTCGTTTTCGACATCAAGGCCAAACACATACGCATCCTTGAATTTGCACCCGGCTCAAAACGTCCATACGACATCATCGACGCCTTCATCCCAAGACTGCAAGACGCCCTGAACACGGCCAAAGCCGGACGCCCCCTCAGCCAGCGGCAGCTCAGCGACCTTCTGCTCTTCACCCGCCGCATGGAAGCCGTCCGCCTTGACAACCACAAAATCGAAGCCAAATTCCTCGCCCTCCTCATCACCGCCAAGCGCCTCCTCGGCGCCGACGACGCCACCCTCCGCCCCCTCCTCGACCGCTTCGCCAAACGCCGCCCAGCCGTCACCAACCCCAAAACCCTCGCCCTCCTCGCCACCCTCAACCTCTAACCCTCATTTACAATTCAAAGATATAAAAGTCTTTTATCATTGCATCATAGAAAAGGCCTCTAAAATAATATCACAATTCTCCTGTCTCTCAATATTTTAGTCTACATTTTGGACGACTCTCTTTGGAAACCATATCTTCAAATAATAAGCGAATAGCCAAAAATACGCTTGCACTCTACACTCGTAGTCTGGTAAGTATGTTTATAGGATTGTTTACAGTTAGAATAATCCTAAAAACATTAGGCGAACAAGATTATGGCATTTATGCACTTGTTGGAGGAATTCTTGCTTTTCTCACATTTATAAGCGGGGCGTTGAATACCGGAAGCCAACGTTTCTTTTCCTTCGAAATGGGGAAAGGAAATACGGAAAATTTAAAGAAGATATTTGGAGTGACATTTACTATCTATCTTATTTTAGCTTCAATAATAGTAGTGTTTGGTGAAATAATTGGTATTTGGTTTATAAATACTCACTTAAATATTCCTCCGGAACGAATATTTGCCACTAACGTAATTTTCCAATTTGTTATAATCAGTACTGCTTTTACCCTAATAATTAATCCTTTCTCAACTGCGATTATGGCACATGAGGACATGGGGATATTCGGTAAAATGGCCGTTCTGGATGCAATTTTTAAAATATCAATCTGTCTACTTTTGATTATTTCGCCTTGGGATAAACTAATAACTTACGGTTTTTTACTTCTTGTCACAACCCTATTGGTCCAATCAATATATTTTTCCTACGCAAAGAAGAGGTATGCAGAATGTAAAATTACAACTCATTTAGATAAAGCAAAAGCTAAAGAAATACTATCATTTAGTGGCTGGAATCTCTTTGGATCTTTGTCATGGGTTGTTAAAACCCAAGGTTCGGCGATTGTACTTAATTTATTTTTTGGACCCGTAGTTAATGCAGCTCAGGGAGTAGCAAACACTGTGCGCACCTATTCAAGCACATTTTCTAATGGATTTAGCCAATCATTAAGTCCTCAGATCGTTAAAAACTATGCCAAAGGTGACCACGTCACACTTTCAACCTTACTTCACCGAGGAAGTAAAATGACTTTTTACTTAATGCTGTTAGTTGTCGTTCCATTAGTAATAAATATGGATATGATTCTCCAACTATGGATAGGGGATCATTCAGACCACATGACAGCATTTTGTAAGTTACTTTTAATTGAAGCTTTAATAGATTCAATTTCAATGCCATTAGCAAATGCAAATCAGGCAACCGGAAAAATCAGCTTATATCAATTTTTAATAGGCTTATTCGGAATGCTATCGTTGCCTGTAGCCTATATTTTCCTTAAAAACGGCTACGCCCCGGAATGGGTCTTCATAATTAGTATAATTTTCCAATTCTTTATTGTGGGAGTAAGAATACTCTTCTTACACAGAATTTACCCCGGTGCAGTAAAAGGCGCATTTATTCATATCTTAATTCCATGCATATTTGTAGCTGGAGTTTCTTTTCTTATTTGTTGGGCCCTAAAAATTAGAGCTACGCATATACTCGATACAGTTGGTTCAAGTATTCTATATTTGGTCCTTTGTGGCATATGCATATGGGTTATAGGATTAACAAAGCAAGAAAAGGCTAAAATTATAGAGTATATAAAAAATAGTATAATTAGAACTAAGTAGTATGGCAAATATTACAATTGTTGGAGCTGGAAATTCAGGTTGCGCACACGCTTATGTATTGACATCTCTTGGTCATAATGTAACGCTTTTGAAAACATCAAATTCAATGCACGATGATAATTATGACACTATTAAAAATACAGGAGGAATAAACTGTATATATAAGGATGTAAATGGTAAAGAAATAACGCATTTTAATTCTATAAAAAACATAACACGTGATATAAAACATGCTTTCATTGGAGCAGATTTTGTATTAGTTCTTACTCAATCCTTACAACATGAATCAATCGCAAGAAAAATATCACCTTATATTCAACATGTAAAAGGTTTGCTAATCGTACCCGGCAATCTTGGTAGTGTTTTCTTTCGCTCGCGACTTCCCGATAAAGTCATTATCGCCGAAGGAGAATCTACGATTATCGATGCACGAATTGAAAAGCCAGGCACAGTTAGAATCCTTTTTAAAAATGTTCGAAATGCTATTTCCTTTAATCCTTCTTCTTCATCAAAAAAGGGATTCGCTTTATTTTCTGAAATAATACCTAATTATACTAATATAAGAACCAATGTTATTGAAACTGCACTACATAATCCCAATCTTATTGTTCATACAATTGGATCTATTATGTCAGCAGCCCGAATAGAGAAATCCAAAGGGGATTTTTGGATGTATAAAGAAGGGTTCACTCCCAGCATATGGAATATCGTAGAAGCGCTTGATAACGAAAAAATGAAAGTTATTCAAGCGTATGGAGGAATACCTGAAAAATATCTAGATTGCTGCAAATTTAGGAATGAAGAATCATTAGAAGTAGATTCATGGGAAGTATTCTTAAATTATTCCGAAAATGGGAGTCCAAAAGGTCCTGAAAGTATCCACAATAGATATATTTATGAGGATGTGCCAAATGGACTTTGCTTGTTAAGTTCCCTAGGTAAATTGGCGAATATTCCCACTCCTACCGCAGATGCGCTTACTCATCTTGCAATCTTGTTAACGAACAAAGACCTTTTAGATATAGCTCGCACTACAGAAAAGCTAGGATGGAATGGGCTTAACGTAAAAGATATAGTAAATCTTATAAGTTAATATTACTGACTAAATGGAAATATCGAACATTAGAAAAGAAATACGTGATTCTAAAATCTATTTAGTAGTTGATGTTATAAGTAACCATTCTAAGTCTACGGAACTTTGGTTCTCTACTGACTTACAATATAAAGATTGGTTGTCAGCGGATGTTTACGACGCTTTCTTAGTAGCTTCCGTATATTACGCCATGTACTATGGTGAAGATATAGTGATTAGGGGCAACGTAAATAAAAATATTTATAGGAATCTCATTGATTACATTATTCCTACAATAAAATCACTACGTCCAACCTTTAAGGTAATATCCATAATAGTTGATGGATTCAATAATGCTAAAAAAATTGACAATAAAATAATTGGTACTGGATTTTCTGGAGGAGTTGATTCCTTTAGTACTATTATAGATAGATATGAAAAGGAATCAGATGTTGATTATAAAATTAATTGCTTGTTTTTTTTCAATGTTGGACAATACCAAAATACAAAAGGAATACCAAACATTGATAAGGCATTAGAATTCTATCACAATTCAGAACCATTAGCAAATGAGCTCAATATTCCCTTTGTTTTTTTAAACACCAATTTGTTTGATTTTTATTTACCAGATTGGGAATATGATGCAGGACCTTTCTGCAGAGCCTCATGTATATTGGTGTTTCAAGCTGCATTGCGTAGATATTACGTGTCTGGATCCAATCATTATATCCAACAGAATTCATCCATTGACAAACATATTGACGATGTGACTGATGGCTTTATCTACTATATGCTAAGCCCTGAGAACTTAACCATTATACTTGATGGCAATCAATACTACAGAAGTAAAAAAATAGAAAACATAATAGGGTACGGTTATGTACAAAGAAATTTAAATGTTTGTGTGAATAATACTATAAACATTCAAACTGACAAAAATTGCTCTGTTTGCCATAAATGTACTCGGACATTAATAATTCTTGAGTCATTAAACAAACTAGAAGATTTTAAGGATGTTTTCAATTTAGATAAATACAAAAAGATTGCATTCAAAAATAAATGCAGAATTAGTTTAGAAAATAAAAAAGGAGCTTATGCAACAGAAAACTACAACTACGCAAAAGCTCATGGTATCAAAATGCCATCAAGATTTATAGCATGGTGCTATCTTTTCCCATCTCGAGTAATTTCAAGAATCAGCAGAGTATTTAATGTCAGGTAAAATGCTAAAACGTGCAATTAGATTTTTATTCAAAAGTCTAACTGATACCACAATTCACACCTCTATTGCGACTCTTGATCCTTCAAATCTTCTAGAAGACAAAAAGATCATTGTAACCGGAGGAAGCCGAGGGTTGGGATTTGAAATGGCAAAAAAGTTTAAATCCGAGGGAGCAAAAGTATTGATTACCGGAAGGTCAAAAGAATCCTTGGAAAAAGCGGCTGACGAAATTGGGTGTCTTTATTTACAAGCCGATATATCGGACATTAATGCTTTAGAGATCTTAATAAAGCGTAGCGAAGAATTATTAGGAGGAATTGACTGTCTTGTAAACAATGCCGGAATTTCTCTTCACGAAAGAAATCTTGATGAAGTAACGCCTGAAACTTGGGATCTCCAATTTAACACAAATCTTAAAGGTCCCTTCTTCCTGACTAAAGCCTTTATCAAATACCTTAAAGATAAAAAACAACGGGGAAACATTTTGTTCATTTCGTCTGAGACTGGCGAAACATGCGATATGCGACCATACGGCTTCACAAAGGCGGCTATAAACAGTATGGTTAGAGGTTTGGCAAATCTATATAAATTAGACGGAATAAGGATTAATGCAATAGCTCCCGGTATAACTGCGTCTGATATGACTGGACTGGGAAAGGATGGAAATTTTTATGCCGGGACCTACGGTGAAGGAAGATTTTATCTCCCTGAAGAGATTGCTGAAGTCGCCACATTTCTGTTATCGCCGGTTTCAAATTGTATATCGGGGCAAATTATAACTTGCAATAATGCGCAAACAGTTAATGCTCGCTGGAAATAAGAATTCTTTATGGCTCAAAAATATTATACATCGGAAGAGAATGTGCAGATTGTAGTTTCATTGCTTAAAGCATACGGGATTAAAAGAGTAATCGCCTCTCCCGGCACTACTAATCTCACTTTCGTAGCGAGTCTTCAGCATGATCCGTTCTTTAAGATTTATTCCGCACCGGAGGAACGCTCGGCAGCATATATGGCAGTCGGTATGGCGGAAGAAACCGGGGAACCTGTAGTCATCACTTGCACCGGGGCGACAGCTTCCCGAAATTATCTCCCGGGGCTTACAGAAGCATTTTATCGTAAACTTCCGGTCCTTGCTATTACAGCAACTCAAATAAAAAGCAGTGTCGGGCAGTATGTACCTCAGGTGATAGACCGCAGCTCATTGCCTAATGATGTTGCTAATTATTCTGTCCACATTCCGACTGTTAAAGATCAAACTGATAAAACTTTTGCCGTTTTAAAAGTGAACGAAGCTCTTCATCATATCAAAAAAATGGGTGGAGGACCGATTCATATCAATTTGGAAACTACATACTCCAAAGATTTTTCAGTAAAAGAGCTACCAGTATTTAAAAAAATCAATTATTTCAGAATTTTTGATAATCTACCTTCAATTCCCGAAGGTAGAGTTGGTATTTTCATAGGAGCACACTCTGCTATAAATCCGGAACTCACAAAGGCCATAAATGATTTTTGCGAGAAATATGGTGCAGTTGTATTCTGCGATCATACAAGCAATTACAAAGGCCCCTTCAGAATTCAATATCCATTGATTTTTTCCCAAGATAATTGGACCTCAACGCTCAAAAAATTATCACTGATGATTCATATTGGATCTGTCAGTGGAGCATATACTCAACCTAATGGGAAAAATCTGTGGAGAGTAAACGAAGACGGAATAATACGCAGTGTTTATGGTTTGCCTGACTCCGTTTTCGAAATGAGGGAGATTGACTTCTTCAAAAAATATGCGGATTTAAAAGTTGATAGTCGTCCAAATTATCTTAAGGAATGCAAAAAAGAGTATGAAGAGATTTATTCCCTGATTCCTGAAAGTTTACCATTCTCAAATATTTGGATCGCTAAAGAACTTTCCAAACTAATGCCCGACAATGCGGTAATGCATTTCGGCATATTAAACTCTTTGCGATCATGGAATTTCTTTGAAATTCCATTGAGTGTAAATTCATATTGCAATGTTGGAGGTTTCGGAATAGACGGACCTCTATCAACAGTGATTGGAGGTGCTTTGGCTCAACCTGATAGACTTCACTTTATAGCAGTCGGAGATCTTGCATTCTTCTACGATTTAAATTCCTTAGGCAACCGGCATCTTCCTTCTAACCTGAGGATTTTACTGATTAACAATGGTAGAGGAACAGAATTTACCAATTACAATCATCCGGCTTATGCATTTGGAGAAGACGCAAACACATATATGGCGGCAGCAGGCCACTATGGTTCTAAGTCTAAACATCTCGTTAAACATTTCACTGAAGACTTAGGATTCAAATATCTCTCAGCTACTAATAAAGATGAGCTTATCGATCTCTCCAACAAGTTCATGTCTGCTGACGCTTGTTCTTCTCCTTTGATTTTGGAATGCTTCACAGACTCCAAATTGGAAACCGATGCATTACATATCATCAGAAATCTAAAAACGGACGGAAAGAATGTTATTGAAAACAAGATTCGGAAAGCCGTTGGACAAAAGGGGATTGAAACGATTAAAAAAATCATAGGAAGATAAAACATTGTGTTTATAATCTGCACATTTATAAAATAATTCCATAACAAAATACATTCTTACTGCCTTTATGGCTTTGACAAAACTACATAATCATCTCAGAGAATCCAATATCGAACTTTTAAGAATAATCTTAATGTTTATGATTTTAGGATTGCATGCAAATTTTGTAGCTTTGGGGGTTCCAAATTTTAATTCTTTCAGTGCAAATCCCATATCTGATTCAATGAGAATATTGTGGGAATCTATTTGTATAGGAGCGGTAAATACTTTCGTTCTAATTTATGGTTGGTTTGGAATTAAAACCTCTATAAACGGATTGT
>CAYQQG010000014.1:0-25206 GCA_964419535.1 uncultured Sangeribacter sp. | reverse complement strand
CAGCAACTTCAACAATCTGATTGTCAAGCTGACATGGCACGCCATGTCCCTACAAAACGAAAAATTCTTTATTTAGACACACCCTCTTAAAATATCATTTGGGGTCAGGAAATATCAGTCGGCGTCCGAATGGTCGAACTCGTTGCGCGCTTTAGAGTATGAGCGGTAGACGGCTTTCATCTCTTCGTCGTTGCTGTCTTCAAATTTTGCCGCCATGGCGTCAAAACACTCGCGTGCTTTGATTGAACCTCTCGCCATTGTTGACGCTCTCACGAGTTCTGCCGTCTTGTATCCGGTGTGGAACGGCACACTGACGCCATTGGTCATCGCCGAAAGTTCCTTGAACCATGGCAAATCAGTGATTGTGACGGTGTCAATCTTTATCCTCTTTCGGGAAGCCTTCCGAGCCTCTTCGCGCCAGTCTATCTTATTGTCTTTCACGAAATTCTCACACGAATATCCTAACTCATGGGGTTCGGAATCGGCAATCAGCAGTATCGACCGTGTTGATCCTTCCCTCCACGGGGTTTCTTCAACGATCTTCTTGAGCACCAATTCATAGAATTCCGGGCCGTCACCTCCAAACGTGTCTTTCGAAGTGACAACAAAGCCGACAAGCTCGTTGACATTGTTGGTCGGCGCGACAACCTGATATGCGTCGCCAAACTCCTGAGAATTCTTCATGTCGCAATAGTCGCCGAAGGCCACGATCCCGAGACGTAGATCCTCATTCTCGCGGAACAGTTGTGGAATCAGATCCATTACTTCCTTCCTGACCGCGCCGATGTATTGGGCCATCGATCCCGTCGTGTCGAAAGCGATCACCATATCCAGTTTGCCGATATCCGACGGCGCCACATCGGCGAATTTTCTCTCTTCACGCTGATTGCCGGCCGGCGTCACATTCTTCTCTTCTCTTCTTCTCTCTTTCATCTTTTCAAATAAACTCATAGTGTAAAAAAATTTGCTAATCGTTAGGGGATAATCATATTGTCTAATATATAATGCATGATTCGCAAAAATGTAAACCAATAATTTTAAAAAAATTGTTCTTTTAAGACCCCTTTCCACAAAAAAAGTTAATGCAAGGGGCTAAAATATGAGACATAAGCCCATAAGGGACATAAGGCACATAAGGTGTTATGGTCTTTTCTCAAAATCTTATGTGGCTTCTGTTTCTTCTGTCTAAAAATATAAGACATAAGCCCATAAGGGACATAAGGTGTATCGCCTCTTCTCAAAATCTTTTGTTGCTTTTGTTTCTTCTGTCTAAAAATATGAGACATAAGCCCATAAGGGACATAAGGGATTATCGCCTTTTCTCAAAATCTTTTGTGTCTTCTGTTTCTTCTGTCTAAAAATATAAGACATAAGCCCATAAGGGACATAAGGTGTATCGCCTCTTCTCAAAATCTTTTGTTGCTTTTGTTTCTTCCTGTCTAAAATGTTTAAGTTCACTTTTCGTAATACTCCCAGCGCTTGTAAAGATCGTTCCACTTGTAATATCCCTCTAATCTGTTGTTGGAGTCATAGACATCATAGCGCTTATAGAGGTCGTTCCATTTTTCATATCCGATCACTTTCCCATGCGCATCCTTTATCTCTTCACGATCATACAGGCTGTTATAGCTCCTTGTCGATTCGATCTTGCCATTCCGATCCTTTGTCTCAGTTCTGTTATAAAGGTCGTTCTGCTTCTCTGTTTTTTGAAGTTTACCTTTAGCATCGAAATACTCCATGCGGTCATAGAGTTCATTGTATTTTGCATAGCCCGTCATGCGTCCTTGAGAGTCAAAGAACTCCGTACGCTTATAGAGGTCGTTCCACTTCTGAGTTGACGACTGAGCCAAAACACCAATCGCGACGCAAAAAATAGCGAACAAAATAAGAAACAGTTTTTTCATCATTGTTATCCTGACAGATCTTATAAAACTTTATATGCCGCGACCTTAGTAAGCAGTTATAGTCGTGTTTCCAAAATCATCCGTATATCCCGAGTAGTAATTCCCGTTCAAATCATGACCTGTCGTATAGCCATACTCGTCTGTGTGTGAATATGTGTAATTTCCATTGTAATCGTGGACAGTCGTATTTCCATACTCATCTGAATACCCTCCATAGTAATTACCGTTCATGTCATACCCCGATATATTGCCATACCGGTCACGATTGATATAGATATAATTTCCTTCCGGAGTATAATAAGTTATATTGGCAGTCAAATCGACTTCCTCATCTTCGTCCTCATCCTCGTCATAGTAATAAGAGTAAACCGGTAATTCCTCATCAATAGTCTCTTCCGGACTGTAGGAATATGAAGCAGTGGAACTCAAAGTGTCACACACTTCACTCAAGGACTCCTGATTGCCACACGAAGCAAAGACAATCACACACATCATTGCATAAAATAAATTTTTCATCATGTCCAGATCTTTATTTTATCCTTTATTGCCATTTAGTGTATAAGGTTAACAACCTGTTGCGAAGAATCCGATCAAAGACGCGCTCTTAGTTCCTGTTTAATTGGACAAGTCCGGATAACTCCATTATAGTTGGAGAATTATGCACATCAACCAAGACAGTTTCGGGAATATTTGTATTCTTTGCCATGTCATAGACAAATATAACGTTTAACACAACTATTTCATCGTTAAATTTCATACCTCCTTGATACATGATCCACTTTTGGCCATTCTGAGAATCGTATTCTTCTTCAATGTTGACCACCTGAACTTCATATACAGTCTCTTCTCCGAGTGTGATGCCGATCATTTTCGTGCCGTCAATTTCGGCGTTAATAATCAAGCCTAATGGTTTTCCATCGCCATTATAATCCTCTTGGACATTAAAATCCCTATCATTAACAGTAAAGGAATGATAGGCATAACTTTCGACTGATTCCTCTGCATAGACAGATAAACCACACAAGCACAACACAACAATAAGGAATAGTTTCTTCATCGTTCCTGAGGATCTCTTGCTTGATACCATTTTGCTTTAGAAGATATTTCGTTATACCATATTACGATTGCGTTCCGAGTTGTCCAATCAGCTGAACTATCCGTAATGAGTTTTATTTTACAACGCTGGTTATGTTGGTCTATTGCGTCAAAATGAGTAATTTGCACAAACCCATTATTGCTGATTTGCTTATTGAACAAACTGTAAACTTTTTGATCGCCAAGTCTCAAAGTCGAGCCATCCAGAACGATATCAATAAGGCTGTTATTCGTGATCTGATTGGAAACTTCAAACGTCTCCATATCCATATCCTGTGACAAAAAGCACGAATAAATCTTTTTGGCTTGCAAAAGCCCCATGCTCAGCAAAGCCATAAATAAACATACAAAAATTTTCTTCATCTAAAAATCATTAAAAAATCTAATTTCTCAATTATGGGAAGATAAACCACATCCAATGAGACCGTTTCCAACCCGCTTGTCACTCTCTCAATACTATTGTATAAACCCGGTTTTGCACCTCCAAAAAACTCCCGAGGTTATCCTTATCCATGAGACTTATCTTTCTAATTCAGCGATTTTTTTATACTTTGCTATTAATTCTTTAAATTTTGGCAACTCCCGTACGTTATCCAAATCCGAATCAACTGCAATATGGGCAAATCTTCTAAATCCGTGTTCAAATGCTTGTTCAAGATAAAACAATGCTTTTTTACTATCACCCATCAGGGAATAAAAGCATGCCGCATCATACTCACCCCCATCATCTTTTTCCAGATACCGATTCATAAAATCTATGGCTTTATCCTTCTCTCCAAGAAAAAGATAGGCATATTGAGCACACGAGTTTTCAACCGGTTCGGGTTCGAGTTCAATTACTTTGTAATAATCTGCCTTTGCCAATTCTATTTCTCCAAGTTTTTCATAATTTTGGCCCCGTCCAATATAAGCATAAGTATATTCCGGATCCAGAACAATAGAATATGTGTAATCATCTATTGCACCTCTATTATCACCCTTTTCATCCTTTACCCAACCTCGTAGATAATAGCCATATGCATAATCAGGATTTTTATCAATAAATGCATCAAGCATCTTAATCGCTTCATCACGGCGTCCCATTTCGTTTAAGATATTCCCCTTTTCTTCTATCAAATAATCGTCATCAGGCGCAATAGATATTGCTTTGTCAATGAACTTAAGCGCCTCATCATAATTGCCGAGAATATAATAACAATCTGAAATATTTTTAAGACACACCGAAGTATTTTCTATATTATATGATTTCTTATAATAATCTATCGCTTCTTTATATTGGTTATTCTCTTCTGAGAGTTGCCCGAGATAGAAATACCAATCAGAATCATTTTTATCTTTATTAGCCTTTACTTGGAGTTTGACCTTCAAAAAGGGATATAGTGATTTATCCGAATTAATCATTAAGTAATGTGCAAAGTCATTGTCCTTATCAATGGCCAGAGATTTAATAATATCATCAGAGGCCTCATTATATTTTTTTAGAGCAAGAAAGGTTTGTGCTCTGAAACGATAAGGTTCAGCATCATTCGGAGCCAGTTTAATTGCAAGATTATACTGATTGAGAGCATCCTCAAATCGACCTTGCGCATACGCATTACGTCCCATACCCACATACCCGGTTATAACGCCTTCATCATACGCTTTCAGTTTTTGATAATCTGCATCTGATTGTTCATAATTCTTCAGTTCAAAATTAAGTTGTGCCCTTTTATAAAGCATAATTGAATGAGGCATGATGTTATCAGGTATGGTATTTATGCCTTGCGTCAAATCATTTATAGCATTAATTGTATCTCCCATTAACAAATATATATCACTTCGCATATCATATGCGTACCACATTGCACCCGGAGTTCTCTTAGTATTTTCACTACTAATAACCCGGTTCAAAGCAGTGAGAGCCAAACCATATTCTTGATTGTTTTTTCTGATATTCCCAATGTATACGTTGGCCTTTTCATTGAATGGATCCATAGATATTACATCTTGGAACACTTTAAGTGCTTCTGTAATATTCTTTGCCTCATATTCTTTCACACCCTCCTCTATAAGATAGTCGGGAAAATCCATTATTAAGTCGTCCAACTCTTTGGTTTGAGCCTGTGAGTCAAATGGCAGAAAAGATAAGAAACAACCAAATAAAATTGCAAGATAATTTATATATTTCATTTTATGTTATGAGATAAGTTGGTTTTAACACAAGCGGATATAGATAATTATTAACACCGTTTCATTAGTGTCCACTAATGGGTTAACTTTTGTTTTTGTCTGCATTTATACTCCTTTTCAGTAATTTTTAGGGATTGAAGGGCAGCTTCGGCATAGACATACCCCTTTTTCTTTGCCTTCTTATACTCTTTTTTGGCGTGTTTGAAGTCGCATATTTTTTCATACGCAACACCACGATCATAATATAATTTAGCAGTATACCATCCGCAATCCAATGCATACTTGGAATAGGTTAGAAAGCTATACCAATATTGACGATTATAATATTCATATGCCTTTTGCTTGTAATACTCAAAGCGTTCTTTCTGTTGTCGTTCATATTCAGCCTTCATCATCGCTGACACATACAGCTCTTCATAACTTAAGGGTCTAAATCTGCTGTTTATGACAAGGTTGAATGAGTAAACATTTAATCCACTCATTACCAAAAGTATTAGTATCAGTATTTTTCTCATATTTAATTTCGTAGAATTCTCAACTGTGGTAAAAAGTTAAACTTTTGATAACCTATTAATTACATTAAAATTCAGGTCTGTCATAAATATCTATCGAGAAGTATAAGAGACTTTGCAGAGGTAATCACTGCCACTAAAATGAGAGAGAGATACGGTCACTTTTATGCGAGAGAAGTAGAACGTCACGCTATTTGAACCTTTATGAGCATTAATATAATTCTGATCGGCAAAATCTGAAACAAATCTGTCGAAATAGTATTCTGCGTTTGACTCACTTCCTCGGTATGTAAACTCTTCCAAGACCACCCGATTGTTTTTGAAATAATAGGAAGTGGAAGCATTAGTGTCATGATACACGATATACTCATCACCTCTCGAGGCCCAATTATTTAAGTGACGAAGTCCAGACACTTCTGATTGCACTTCCGAAAAGGATTCGCCAAGTTTTGTCCCGGGATCGGCATTAGCCGTCATAAAACATGAGCACAGAACGATAAGAAAGAATAATAGTTTCTTCATAAGTAATAATTTTAGATGGTTAGTCAGTCCATTCCAACCGGATTAACAAAAAGAAGCGCGGACTGAGATCGCACATTCTTTTGATAGATGGTCGTAGGAAACCTATTGACGAAAGAATGCAGGATAACAGCCCACGTATATACGACATGGGGAGCCTTTCTGCTTTGCTTGCGTCAAAAGAAAATTTCCTACGTTTTCTATCTCAAGCTTTTGCGAAACGCTTCCGGAGAAGTTGCTAAAAAATGGTCACTCTCTTGTGATAATGCAAATATAGCACTTTTCTCCGACATAACCAAACGTGGGAGTCTGTTATCCTGCAAATTTTTTGCCAATTTGCTATTTTGATTTCTTTGACCTTTATGATGGGATCGGGAAAGAGGTTAACAAGTCATTGAAAAATTTTTTTTAGTTTTCATTGGCATGTAACTTTAGAGCTACTCCTAATCAATTCTGCTCGTTTGCGTAAGGATTGTTTCGTGCTGGTCCGTAAGGGTGTCATAGAACCTTTTTCTTCCTCGAAGTTTTTTTTCTAGCTCCCAAACAATTTCTTGTTGCTTCCGAAGGGTTTTGCTAAGTTTCATGTATTGGGGATGTTTGAGCAAGAAATCACGTTTGATTCCCTCAATGGTTATTAACCCCTTGTTTGAGTCCTCAATGATCTTATCCAGTTTCTTCTGTAAAGGTGCCAAATTTCGCTCAATCACTTTAAGCATGTTTCTGGCAACTTTCAAGTCTTTTTCAAGATGGTGGATTTGGTCAATGAGTCTTTTCTCTAAAACCTCAATTTCCGGTATAATTGAAAGAGCCAAATCCTTCATTTCATACAACGCCTTATCAATATATCCGAAAACATGGGCGATGGATTGGAGATTATCAAGAAACATCAAGGCTCCGCTCATCTTGGTGGATTTTAATGATGTCTCCATTTCCGAGGGGCAAGCCAAAAACTTTTGTACATCTACAGCTGTGAAGTTACGGACAGCCAAATAGTTAGTCTCTTTTCCGGTTGAGTTTTCATATTTTTTTATCATTGTTTCCGGGTCCGCACAGATGATACGAAGTCCGGCCATCATTTCTTCCACTTCATTTTTGAGCCAAACTTTCAGAAATTCCTCTTCATCCTTTTGCGCAAGATTAGCCGTGTAAACGATGAAATCCATAGCCAAAGGCCAATTTTCACGAACCGGTCGGTAACTTCTGGTTGCCCTGACCAGGTCTTGCATATTTGCAAACGGATATGTCACCACATGAGAATAAGGGAGAATGTCAACCCCTTTATATGTCATTGTCATTCGGAAATATGCAGAGCGGCCATATCCGAAATTGGTGTGTATTTTAAAAGTTATATCACTCCCTACGCGATGCTCAAAGGTAGACCATCCGATACTCTCAGTTGATAGTATCTTCAAATCTTTTAAAGTTGTAATAGTGTTGCATGCCTTTATATAATCCTCGGCAGCAATATATCGTTTAGCAACCTTGAAGAAGTCGCTTTTCAAGGATTGTAGGAACGATTGCATCGCATCCTTGACTTCCTCGGTTTGAAGAAGAACGGCTTCTTTGCCAAATTGAAATTTCTCACGAAGTTCCTCATCAGAGATACATTTTTTATATTCAGTCAATGTCAACATCTCCGGGAATTTCGCTTCTTCTACATATGCTTCATTATATTGATTGAACAAGCATATGTTATGTGTCTTATTTGAAAACACGCCTGTATTAAACGCATCTTGCATTTCCAATACATTCCGATTTGGATTTTGGAGCATTGTTTCCAACTTAGATAGAATACGGGCGTTGTGGTGGTGGATTTTTACCTCCTGATTGAAGAGAAGACCATCTTCTGAGAGTTCTGTTATCAAGAGGTAATCTTCGTTGATTTTTTTGTTTCCTGTTTCCATATTGAAGTTTCTTTTAGCCTTAATGGAACTTCAATGAGAAAGGTTAACAACACCTTGAAAAAATTTTTAAACGGGTTCTTTAAAATCTACATCAGCCTATTACAATAAACGAAGCCCAATAATATGGATCAGAATATCCATTGGCAATCATATCCTTACGCATTAATGTCAATGCTTCACGAGTAGATAGACCTGTCATTAAATGTTTGTAAAAGGATGTCATGGCCTCAGAAGTCGGCTCATCAGGGATGTCCCATAAAGAGATGAGGAGCTCGTTCACACCACTTGTTTTCATTGCATTTGCAACGCCATATACAATGCCCGTCGTGTTGGTCAAATCTCCGAGACCGCTGGAGCAAAATGATAGAACGGCCAGCTGGATATGACTAAGATTCATTTTTGTAATCTCTTCAGAAGTGAGAATCCCATCGTATTCCAATGTTGAACTTACATGCAGATTCTTATTGGCTCCAGCCAATAGCAAGCCTGTACGTGTCAAAACTGAGCTGATATTGGAGATCGTATCACTCACTGAATCATGTCGTTTGGGAATATTGTAGCCATGTGTTGCGATATGAAGGATTGGTCCTCTTGTGCCTGAGAGATTGCGAAAAGATTCTTCAGTTGCATGTTGCCCCAATAACAAAACGCAGTTCTCTTTACCGAGAATTGTGGAAATGTTTTCGACTTCAGTCAATGAATATGGCAGGTAACCGAAGCCGCTTCTCAAATCTTCGGGAAGATGAGAAGTCCGGACGTTGTCAATCTTCGGAATCAACTTAAAATCAGCATCATAATCCACCCCTCCGATTAGAACCGAAGAATCAGATGAGGGATGTATTCCCCTAGTTTTCTTTACATGGGGAATATCTGCTGTAGTCGTCATTTGCACAACATTAACAATATCATCCAATCTGCCACCCTTTAATGGAATCGCGGCATAATTGAATTGTGCATATTGGTTTGTTGGAGAAAGATAGAGCGTGTTGACCTCATCAAGATATGGTAAAATCAACTCAATTAATTTTGATAAAGGACTTTCGTCTGAGTAGTATTGATTCACTATTATTGCATCGGTCGAAAAATACCATGAAATTCTTTCTGATAATTCTTCGGGAATTGGTATCGAAATGGGCTTATAGAAGTCCTTGCCTAAAATCAAAATCTCATCCGGAGACATTGTTATTTCAACTGCAAGTTCTCCTTCTAAAAGAGATTCCCGTACATCTTGCCAACGTTTCGGAACCTTATGAAGACGGCCGGTGTGATAGTCCAAAAAATTCTTTCGCAATAAAATCAGGTCATATGCCACCTGCTCTCGTCCGGGCATATCTTGACAGCAACTCCCGAAATATACAATTGCACATGCAAGCAAGCGACTCCAATATTTCTCATCTTGAGGGCTGGATATGTCGTAATGATTCAATTCCATGTCATCTATTAAGACATTGAAAAGTTTCTTCCAATTTTCTGCACCTTCTTCAGTATTTGCGGGATTTAAAATCGCCATTGTCGTAGCAGCATTGTATGCCCAATCGATATGTTGGTCGGCATTCTTTCGCCAATCCATCGTCTCTTTATGCTGGCTAATAGTTTCAGACAAGCGCGCTACCTCCTCATCCATGATATGATTGCCAAGCTCACAGTTAATCTTATCCATTTCGGCCAACCTTGATTCGGCTCTTTCCCAACGATTCATTAGGGTCAAGGCAATAATCTCCATGAATCGCAGATGATAATATTCCTGATTTGTTGGGTCAAGACTTTTCTCAACATAAGGCAATCCCTCTTTCACGACGTTTTCGACATCAGAAGTTTTCCAGAGGTCGTTTAATGCCTGAACATAACATTCATAAATGGCATAAGTGTTAGCATAGCCGTCCAATACTTTCTTTGGTGCTGAAAGTGCATTCCTTGCCAATTCTGCCATGCGCTGACTGCTATTGTCATTGCTTCGGTAGAAATCTATGAGTCTCAATGAAGCATCTAGATATACTTCATCTTTATAGTCGTATTTATCTAATTCGTCAAGACATTTCTCCAAATAGGATTTTGCCAAATATTTGTCTCCACACATATCCTCGGCAACTCCCTTGAAATAATAATAAGGAGCAGTATTATTGTCGTAGGTCAGAGTGTCTAACACCGCAATGGCAGTGGCACAATCCTGCTGTTCTAAATATTCGGATATCTCCTTGAATCGGTGTTCATTCTTTTCCCATGGGCTAAGTGCTGATGCTATTGAATATGATATGATGCACAATCCTACTATAATGAATTTAATAAAATACATATTAGTCAATAAGAATGAAAGAAGCCCAATAATAGGGATCTGATGCGCCATTCTCTATTAGATAATTTTGGGCACTCTTAAGAGATTGACGTTTCGATTTACCAGATAATAATTGGGAATAAAATTCAGTCATAAACATAGTTGTTGTAGTATCTGGAATTTTCCACAAAGTCATCAAAATACTACCCACACCAGCTTGCTTAAATGCTCTCTGCAACCCCCACACCCCATCGACTGGATCAATCATTCCAAGCCCGGTATCACAAGCTGACAAGACAACTAAATCGGTATTTGATAAATCTAATATAGCTATTTCTTCAGCTGTTAATATCCCATCCTCAACTCCATAGGGAATCTCCTTACCTTGCCATACATTATTTCCTCCTGTAAGTACTAGGGCACATAACTGCAACACATTATGGATTCCATTCATACTATCCGTTAAATCAGAATTGGAACTATCGTTTTCATTTATCTGAGAATACGAGAATCCATGAGATGCAACGTGAATAATATCAGGAGAGGAACCCGATAATGCCTTAAATTGCTCCTCTGTTGCTTCATTTCCAATATACGACAATGTTTTTATATTCGCCTCAGAGGTTAAAGATGATAATGTTGAAATTTCATAAACTGTGCCGGGTAATTCTCCCCAGCCGGATCTGAAGTCAGTGTTTAATATACTAAGATGGTCGTTGATTTCTAAGCCGGAATAGTTTTTGAATTTTTTAGATAAATCTTCCATTTCACTGATTCCAAGATTAAAATTGGGGGCACCGAAAAGACTTATATTGGATATGGGAACGTCCCTATGGCAAATATCTATTATTCTGGTTGGAGAAGAGCACATTATCAATTCAAAACACTCATCTAATCTACCTCCATCATTAAGTGTCTCAGATTCCATATTGATTAGTGACAAAGCACCAATGGGCGTATAATATATTCGACTCTTCCCTTTTATGTAAGGAAGAATTTTATCCCATATCTTATCTATTATTTGACTAGAAGTATTTTGGTAAAACTCTGAAATAGAGATAGGATCATTCGAAATACTTAAAATAATATCTTCAAGGGTGTCGGCATTATATAATGATAAAAGAAGAGGAGACTCCATTTCCCGCGACCCGATGTAAACACCATAGTCAGAATTTTTATTATCAATGGTTGGAATGTAACAGAACATTAGAACGACATCATCTGCCAAGAGAGACTCTTTAATCACATCCCAGTTCCCAACATAGTCAATTTCATCATTTAAAGCTGTATTGCTGGACGAAAGGAGATGTTTTTCTAATTGTTCTATTTGTTCATAAGTATATTCTGACTCCTCTGGAGAAATATTCTTAGAAAACAATTGATTTCTTAAATTTGCCAATAACTCTTTGGTCTCTGTATCTTGGTGACGAACGATATTTCGTAACGCTACATTTACTCCAATACTTATATTGCGTCCGAACAGATTTGCATCAAAAGCTTCTTTTGTTGTTTCTGGGAAATGCGACGCAATTAGATTATTATTCCATATCATCTCCTTAGTAATAGCATTAATAAACGACATCCTCTCAAATTCTCCGGAGGAGTTGATAACATGGAATGATTGTGAATAACGTAGATTGTTATATTGACTTAAATTTTTATTTACTATAGAATCTTCTTTGGGGTGTAATCTACATCTTAGGTGTAATAGATTTAACAAGCTCTCGCAACTTGCTTGTTCATTATTACACTCTTCCAATATCATAAGTGCTTGATCGAATTTATCTTGTTTTATACATAGCACAGCAAGGTTGTTTCTTGCCAAACGAAGAATAGATTGCAAGTCAAACTTTTGGGCATCTTCAATACATTTGGTATAATAATCTTCTGCTAATGTCAAATTCCCCTGTCGGAAGGCAATTCGTCCATAATCATTCCAAAGATAACATTGTAATCTATTAATGTGAATGGATTCCGCCAAATCAATGGCAGATAATTTACCTAAACCCTCTTGAACAAACCGATTAGCAGACTCATAATCATCAACCGCTATTGCACCATTTGAGAGGTTATGCATCAAAGTAATATAGCCGAAGCCAAAATCCTGTGCTGCTTGGAATTTTTCGATTGCTTCTATGCCGTATTTTAAAACTTTATCGTAATCTTTTTTATTATTATATAAGACTGTCATTGATACAAGTACATCCCTACTAAAACTATTATTAGAAGAATCTCTTTTTTCAAAGGAATTTAACGCGTCAAATAATAACTCTTCTTGAAAATCATAGAGTCCATTTTTAGATGCGAAGTCAGACAATAGTCGTATCGCTGATTGATAAGTTCCTTTTGCTGTCTCATCCCACTCATCAATATCTTCAAAATGAGATTTCAGCTTCATGAGGTAATTTAAACTTTCTCTTTTACCCTCATTGAGGCCTTGCCTCAACTCATCCCAACTAGGCGTATGAGTATACGCAAATCCCTGAACCGGTAATAACAGTCCAAGGATTAGACAATAAAATTTATGTAATAGGCTATTCCACATCTTTTGATTTTTTTAGTCGTTTGGCACCCCAGAAACAAAGCCATGCAAGTGCCAAATAGCATCCCCATGCTATGAATGATATCCAATGGAAGTTGTTACGAATTATGGCTTTTGGACCTCCTATTACTGCTATAAATACGAAAATCCAGCCGAGAACTTTGAGTAACGTTTTCATTTTTGTCAGTATTTTAATGTGTTTACCTTTATGCCGACCTATAATGAAAGGTTATCGGGTTCTCGGTGAAATTTTACAGTTTTTCTATTTTTTGTTTTAACTCGCGAGATTTCTCTCCCATTGTCGTATCTTCGTGGCAATCTTTGATAAGTTGATCGAGCACTTCAATAGCCTTTCCCTTCTCATTATCACGAAGGTAGGCATTAGCAAGCATCCAACCAAGTTCGGGCATATACTCTGTATAGTCGTTGTATGTCTCACTCCTTGACTCATTCCACATCCGGATCAACTCTTCAATGGTCGTGTCCAAATCTTTCTTGTTGGAGATATTGGTATATAACGTCTCAATCTTGTTGGAAACATTATCTTCCTCTCCTCTTGAATACTTTGTAGCTTGGAAGTATGCGAGATATTCCTGTCCAAGAGAAGTCACTTGTTCGTACGTATAATACTTATATCCACCGAAAACGCAAAGCAATATAGAAGCGACCGCGGCGAGTGAGACGACAATGCGACGGAATTTAAAGACTCCAGATCCCGATTTTTTACCACAGGCCGTTGCCGCGACTTTAGCAACCTCGGGTCTTGTTACCGCCTTGAAATCAGCGATCACGGCACTATCACTGGATTCTCCGACCTGCTGCATAGCTTTTGTGAGACGGGCAATGGTTATGGCCTTCCGTTTCTGTTCGGGATGCAATTCCAAAAATTCTTTAAACTCCTGTTCTTCCGCAGAAGCCATCTCTCCTTTCAGGAAACGGTTGAGTTGATCCTCAAATTGGATTGCGGTAGTGTTTTCTTTTGATTCCATAGAACGAACTTATATGAGTTCAAAAAAGGTTATCGCATAATTCAGTATATCTGACTCGGAATTTCTCACAACAACGGTGCTTCGTGACTTTCACAGAGTTTTCACTCTTATAGTTAAACATTTCCGCCAAAACCTTCATTGAAAAATTGTCGCGATAGAATCCCCAAAGCAATTCGTTGCATGGCGAGGGCAAATCTTTTACAATCGATTGGACAAGTTCCTCTTTTTGCGCTTCCAGTTCTGAGTTACACTCGTCAAGTGCCAGCAGAGCGTCAATCTTCTCGTTTTTAATCTCTCCGCTCATCACACTTAATGACATTTCATTGTCAATGTTAACAGACCGAGCAGTGCCTCGGAGAAATTCCAACGCTTTATTCTTGCATATAGAGATAAAGTATGTAGATAAAGAGGCTGTCATATTATGCAACTTGTCATTTTGAATGTTGCCATAAAGAATAATAAAGGACTCTTGAAATATATCTTTACAATCCTCTTCGGATATTCCGAACCTATTTTTAAGATAATTGAGCACCTTTGGCCATTCCTTAGTGGCAAAGGCATTCAATCCACGTTCGGAATATTTATCTGTGACGGCTCTCATTGGTTACTTTCAATTACCATGTTTTGTTTTATCAATCGCTTATCTTTGTTCATTAATGTTCTAACGGATTCAGTCCATGATTTATTTGAAGTCAGAGTCTGGCGCGAAAGATATTGATTGATATAATATGACAACGGGCCATAATATTGTCCATTCTGCTTAATTTCAGCATTAGTTTGGTAAGCCCGACAAGCCTCAAGAATACATATTCCGGAAAGATCGGTTCTACTTGATGAAACTCTCATATTTCCCCTCCGGTCTATCTTTGGAATATACCGTTTGCCGGATGGGGAGAATCCCCTATCAGTCCCCCGGATGAACAATTCATCCTCTTCGTCCACCTCGCCGCGACTTGCGCCTCCCATGTGACATGCATCGAGAACTACATAAAGATAGCCGGCCTTTCCTATTTTATTCCGAATGGCTGTGAAATATTTTTCGAGTTCATCATCAAGAATATGATTTTCTCCCTCATATATACCTTTTAGATACTTGATTCGTGCATCATAAGGGATAATGGCTTCGTCCCAACCGTCCGCTTCGTCTCCATTTTTGTCCTCGACTGCCTGCCCATGACCGGAAAAGTGGATATAAATCAAATCTCCGGCAGATGCATTTGCTTCTAATTGGCGTAATGCCCGGCGGATATTGGCTGCCGTTGCTTTCGAGTTGGTTAGGGATATTGTTTTAAAACCTTGCTTTTTCAACGTGGGACTAAGGATTAATACATCATTTGCTCCATGAATATCACACCATTCAAGTTCAGAATGTTTCTTAACAGATGGATAATCAGATATACCGATCAACAGTGCTCGTTTCTGACCAGCCACCACATTAAAAGAATTAATCGCTACAAAAACTGCTATCAGTATGTTTGAAACAATTTTTAAAGATAACGATTTAAATATTTGTGATGATAGACCCAAAGCCAGTATACCATTGTATGACATTTTCCTCGTTAAAATTGGTCTATGCATGTGAGTTGTAGTTTATAACCGTATAAAATGATAAGAATTTATTATTTAACTGTTTTTATACGATGGAAGCTTCGAATTACATACAAAGATAGGTATTATTTTGGAAACATTGTATTAAAATATGTAAAGTTTACATAAATTCATAGTAATGACTATGTTTCCAAATTATCTTTTTCTGAGATGGTCCTTGCAGCGTAAAATAATACAAGCCGGAAGATTAGATTCCGGCTTGCATGGGCACAAAGATATTATTACAAATCATTTATATTATTTCAATTCATTTATCTGAAGGAGGGTGAGGACGCGGTCGGTGTATATCCGGCGGATAGCGGGGAGTTCGGCCAGGCCGCGCTTGGGCAGTAGCGGTTCGTAGCCCAAGGTGCGTAGGCGTGCGAGATTTTTGAGTACGGCGGTGAGAAAAAGAATTGAAGATAAAGACTTTGACTGCATGTGTTATTATATTTTGTTTGATTTCTTATCTGCAAAATTACAGTCGTCTCCCATGGTCTGCAATCCTCACATTTAGGAAAATTGTAATGCGAGCGGTCAGAGGCTTTGGAGGATGAGGTCGTTGGCGCGGTCGACGGTGGCTGCGGTTTCGAGGTCGGCCAGATAGATGCGGGTGGTGGCTTCGCTGTCGTGGCCCATACCTTGGCTGATGACGCTGACGGGGATGCCTTTGGCTTGGGCGGCGGAAGCCCAGCTGTGGCGCGCGACATAGAGTGTGAGGCGGTCGGGGATGCCGATATGCCGGGCGATGATCTTAAGGCTGCGGTTGATGTTGTAGGCGGCATTGTGGTATGAGTTCCGCTCGCTTCGGGCGCGGCGCGTTATTATGGGCAACAGGAAGTCGGTGTCGTTCGGCGGATATTTGTCAAGTATTTCCTGCATTTCCGCTGTCCAGCGGATTGTCAGCCGCTGTCCGGTTTTTCGCCGGCGATATGTGATATAGCCTTGGTTCAGGTCGGTTTTCTTCATATAGGCCATGTCGATGAAGCTCATTCCGCGGAGCATGAAGCTGAGCATAAACATATCCCTCGCAAAATCCAAAGAGGGAAGTGCCTTCAAGTCTAATGTCTTTATCTTTTTTATCGTGGCGATAGGCAGCGCCCTTTTGACCGTTCGGTCGACGCCCGTGTAAACGTGGCGGAATGGAGAACGGTTTTTTATGAATCCGCGGTCGACGGCCCGGTTATAGACGGCCCGGAGGATACGGTTATAGAAGGAGGTGGTGTTGGGGACGGCGCCCCGGCGTTGAAGCCAGGCTTCGTATGCTTCGATTGTCTCGGAATTGATGGCGTCGAGTTTCAAGTCTTCATTGCGGCGGAAACGGCGGAAGCTGCGGAGTGTGGCGGTGTATGTTTCTGCGGTTCTTATTTTTCCGTTCAGGCTTAAAAAGGAAATTATGCTTTCCATGAAGCTGAAGAGGGTCGCAGGTTGAGGATCGTATTGATTCGTTTTTTTCGGGGTCATAAGTATCTCTTTTGAAAATTTTTTGAAATGTAGTCTAAGAAATATGCTCTTATTGGCTCATAGATTATAAAGGAGTAAAATTTTTATTAAACGGGGTCTAATATTGTTGAAAGGGAATCCGTTAATCTTATATGAAAGAATTGACTTGTCCGAATTGCAACACGACTTTTCAGGTAGACGACAGTGTCTACGCCACGATTCTGGCCCAGGTGCGCGGAAAGGAGTTTAACGCCGAGATTGACCGCAGGGCCGAGGAGATAAAGCAGCAATATGAGGCTAAGGAGGCGACGGCCCGGCTCGAAGTGGAGAAAAGTTATGACCGTCAGCTGGCCGCCAAAGATCAGCTGCTTGCCGAATCGAGAACCCGGATCGAGGAGCTGAAGGGGGAGCTGAATTCGTTTGACGCTCGGAAGCAGTCGGAATTGACCAAACTCGGAAGCGAGAAGGATAAAGCCTATCTGGAGGCTGTGGCCGGGAAGGACAACGAGATTGCGGATTTGAAAAACAGACTCAGCAATCTTGAAACCGCTCATAAACTTGACCTTACCAATGAGCGCAACAGCCAGAAGGAGGAGATTCATCGCCGTGAGCAGGAGATCACCGAACTGAATTCAAAATTGGAGGCCCAGCGCCTTTCGGCCGAGAAACAGGAACTTGAGCTCAAGGAGAGGAACAAGGCTCTGCTTAAGGCAAAGGATGAGGAAATCGACCGGCTTAAGGATATGAAAAGCCGGTTGTCGACCAAGATGATCGGCGAAACTCTCGAACAGCATTGCGAGAACACGTTCAATAATTTCAGAAACATGGGATTGTTCCTGACCGCTTATTTTGAAAAGGACAACGATATAAGCGGCGGGACAAAAGGGGATTATATCTTCCGCGACTATATCGACGGCGAGGAATGCATCTCGATCATGTTCGAGATGAAGAATGAGGACGACCGCACGGCCACAAAACATAAGAACGAGGACTTCTTCGCTAAACTTGACAAGGACCGCCGGGAGAAGAATTGTGAGTATGCCGTTTTGGTCAGCATGCTTGAAGCTGAAAATGAATTGTATAATCAAGGGATTGTAGACGTTTCGTTCCGCTTCCCGAAAATGTATGTCATACGGCCGCAATTCTTCATTCCTATAATCTCACTTCTCTCTCAGGCCTCGAAGCGCGAGGCGGTGACGATCATCAATCTGAGAAGGGAGCTGACAGTTGCGAAAGCCCAGAGCGTGGATGTCACCAAATTCGAGGAGCGCCGGGACAAGTTTGCCGAAGGGTTCCTGAAATTAGTCAAGGCTCATGCCGAGAAGCACGACGAGGCAATCATCGCTATCGACAAAGCAATCGAGGACGCCAGAAAGCAGATTGACAAACTCGAGAAAATCAAGCGGCTTTTCGACACGAGCAATGACAAGTTGCGCCGGGCCGGAGAAAAGCTTGAGAATGATTTCACAATCAAGAAACTGACGCATGGAAATCCGACAATGCGCGCAAAGTTCGAGGAAGCCCGGAGGCGTCTCGAGGAATAGTCATTCCGAATATGAAAAACCATAAACGACACTCTCTCCTATAGTATATTAATTACAGCCACTTTAATGCCAACCGCAATAAAACAACCACTATAAAATTAACTATCCATCCATTATTAAAAAATCAACTTATGACCTTGACCGAAAATCAAACGCCGATATGGCTTAATCTAAAAAAAGAATATGTAGATGATAATTTCGAGGCTCTGCTCAATTATATCCACAATAATGTCAGTTTAAACCGCGATTCGAAATCTGATCCTTTTTATAATATCACACTGAATTTAGTAAAGAAAAGAGTTGATGATCTGATCGCTGTGATCTCTGAACGCCCGATTCATGCCGATGATTTGCCGGAAGAGGATCTGATATTCAACATCCGGCTTCTTGCCTGTTATCTGCTCACGTTTCCGGAGGCGGAAAATTTAATGGTTGTCATGTTGGCGATGGTTCAGAATCTAAGGACATTGGTGCCGAAATATGGCGACGAATTGATTGGAATTGTCGGAAAATGCCTGAAGAATGAAAGATTGATCAAGGTTGGAGTCTCATATAATGACATAATAAAATTTCAGAAAGAGATTTTCACGTATAAGGTCTGTGAAGAATCGAAATTTGCAACTCCGATTTCGGCCCCGAAATTCATCAACGGACGCGGCCGCGTCTGGCAGACTTCCGAAGGTCTGACAATTACGGCTCCGGGAGAGCGCGACCGGGAAGAGCCGGTTGAATCCCTGGCCTATTCGCTCGACACGCTCAGCGGTTGCCGCATAGGGTCTTTCAAGGGCTCGCAGCTAAAGACCTCCGAGTCCTCCGTGTTCCCGAAAATGGCGGAATTCATCACAAATTTCCTCAAATTGCAGGAACTCCCTTTCGTCAAGACGAAAGATATGAAGAAAATTCGCTATTCGGCCAATGACAGTCTTGTTGTCCGGATTGTCGACAAGACTCCGAATTATTCCGATTCTTCCGAAATAAAGTGGGAACTGACCGCCGAGACCACGGATCCGGATTATTTCTATATCAGAGGAAAAATCGTTTTCACCGGTGTCATGCTGGGTGTCTATGTTCCGGACCTGCTCCCAAAATATTTCAACAAAGGGGATTATGTCCGCGTGCGGGTTGTTGATCCCGAGAAGGGGACTTTCTCGTTTGAAAATGAATTGAAAGCCTTTCTTGTCGAGGAAACCCGTTCCGATTATGGCCTTGAGACCCCTATGTATGCGATGCTCATAAACAAAGTTTCAAGATATTTCAACTGGCTCGGTGAGAACGGTGCGACCATAAGCACGTTCTCTAATGATGATTTCAAGCCGCACGATCTTGCCAAACTGCGCATCACGATGTATGAGCACGGAAAGAACTATGGCAAGATCAATGCGGTCATTGAGCGCAAGGTCACTCAGGAGGATGTCGAGGAGGAATATGGCGAGGAATTCAGCAGCCTCAGAATCCGCCACGACACGATCCGCGACTTTATCGCCGACACTCCGCGGCCGAAGAATGATTCGCGGGAGATTGAGCGCACCCGTATGTCAGCCGACATCATACCATTGATTGTCAGGATTTTTTATAATCACCAGCGTCACCTTCCGAATCCGGTCGAGAGATTGAGATTTCTCGCCAACGCGATGTCGCTCGCTTTCTTCATGGAAGACATGGCCAGCGTCAGATTCCTTCAGTTTTCGATGTCTTATCTTCGCGCAATCGTGGAATTCGCCTCGAAAGACAACATCAATGATATCGAGCTGCCCGACGTCGGTGAGTTTGCCGACACCGAGGCGGTCAAGTTCAGATGTGAGATCCTGGAGCTGCTCAAAGAATATGGAAAGTCGGAATATTCGGAAAAGTTGGCCGACGCCATAACCCTGAATCCCGGCGAAAAGCCCTTGCTCTCAAAGCTCGCGCGGCTCATTCAGGCCGCCAATTCAATCCGTGAGACGCTTTCGGCGGCCACGCTCAACACCCTCAAGCGCGAGATCGTCAAAACCCTCTCTATTGAAACCGAGGAGGATGTGGAGATCGACGCCGAAACCCGCCAATATCTTGGAACCGAGAGCCAGACCGTGGAGTTCAAGACCTCGCTTGTCTTCCCCCCGGACAATAATATGCAGCCCAATCTCCAGTTGCAATCTGCCAATATATATAAGGCAATATGCGGGTTCCTAAACTCGTCGATCGGCGGAACGCTCTATATCGGCGTTAATGATCAAGGCTATGTCACCGGGCTCGCTCAGGATATGAAATATCTTAAGTGCCAGAATTTTGACACATACGCCAGAGTCTATATCATGGACCCGCTGATCCGGCAATGCGGCAAGGAGGTGATGACATATATTCATATTGACTCCGGATTCGGCGGCAAGGTGGCTATTATCAAAGTCGATCCCTTCCCCTTCGGTGTTGTCGAGTTCGACGGTGTGGCATACGTCCGTGTGGACCGCGAGACCCGAAAGATGACCGACCGCGTGAAGGCTCAGATCACTCACGAGAAACTTCTTCGCGACCGCAACCACGCCGACAACCTGATGAATCTTCAGCAGGCGAAATTCAGCCGGTATCGCGTGATTCTCCATGACTATGCCTCTTCAAAGGGCGGAACGATAAGCGACCGTGAAGTGGAAGTCTATGACATTTTGCCCGAAGACGGGTTGGCCGCCTGTTATGACTGTGACGACAACACTTGCAAATTTTTCAGCATTTCGAGAATGAAATATGTTGAATTTACCGACAAAGTCTGGCGTCATCAGACCAATCACAAGAAGATGCAGATCGATTCGTTCCGCATGTCCGGCGAGCCGAAATATAGCGTTTCACTGCGTCTCGACCTTTACGCCAAAAATCTTCTCATCGAACAATATCCGCGCACGGAGCATGAGATCAGCCGTGACGCCAACGATGATAATGTCTGGTATTACAGCGGCCGGCTTGCGGGCCTCGAAGCCCCGGCCCGCTTCATCATCGGGCTGGCGGACCATATAAAAATCCTCGATGCTCCCGAGCTCAAAGCCTTCATTGACGAATACATCCGCAAAAACCTCCAAAACTGACATCCGATTTGCAAAATCATTTATGAAATGAACTCTAAAACTTGGATTGGCGGTGGCGAGAGGTATCAGAGAGAAAGGAATGTGAGATCCGGGTGGAGTTTACTATGGCTATGCCAGAACTGCTGTGAACATTGATATTTCTTTTCTCGTTCTGTCGCGGTTCCTTGTGGGAGTTCCCACCAACCTCAATTCCCTCCCATAATCTTTAAATACTTTAAAAGTTACGGGAAAACCGTCTTTCTCAATATAATCAAGAAGTTTTGGCCATGTAGAATTTTTGTCCCATGATACTTGTACTATGCCGTTCGTTGTGACATTGACTTTAGTATTTTCTATATCCCGAAGATAAAAAGCATATTCACCTGTTTCATCAAGGTTCGATGATATAAAGAACTCATTTCCGTACCATTTATAAACTACGAAACCCAGTCCCTGAAAAATCAAGTGATCTTCAATCTCATAGTTGTATTGTTCAAGTGTCATAGCAGTATTTTCTCCTACAATGCCGTCTCTCAGCATTTGGAGATACTGCTCTCTATTAGCTGCATTTGCCGGCTGGTATTTGAATTGCTCATATTGATAAACCTTCATTTGATGAAAGGAAAAGTTAGAGATGTCCCCATAAACTAAAATGGTTTTACCGTCACTTGGAGAATGGTTTGTAGGATTCGATAATCCATTTGTCAAGGGCTCTATTATGGGAAGAAAAATTAACTCCGATTAAGAAAATCTCTCTTTTGTCAGCGATATAAGGCAGATAGTATTCTCTGTCATAAATTTGTTTCAGTGCTTCTTCCGGAGATTTATCCACTTTGAATTCAAAAATGTACACATAAGAGGGGGTAAGAATTGTCATATCACACCTCCCGGCCGAACTGTGCACTTCTGTTCTGACTGTAAAACCTAACATACGTGCAATCACGGCCATAGTATTTTGAAAATGGATTTCCTTTTGTGGTTCACTCTCCGAACTCAAAGCCCCAAACAGACCTTTAATTATATAGAGGAAGCCATTGGGGTCTCCTTTCATAAGGTCTTCTGTCATCTCTCTCGTGCCGATGCCATTTATAGAATCGGGAGTGGAAAAGATATGTTTAGCCAAGGTGGACCAAAAAGCTTTATATACTTCTCGGTTGGGGAAGCCTAAAGTGTATTCTTGGGTTTCTTTGTCGAATTCTTTGAGAGTAAGATAGCCGCTTTGATAAAGCAGGGGTATTATGTCTGCTGAGAAATCCGTAATATCACTTAGTTCGGCACGCGAGCGTCGAGCCGATTCAATATCGTTTAGTCGGAAAGGGTGTCTACGGATGAGGTTTACAAGGAATGATGAGGAACCGGTAGAGAACCAATATTGATCTATAGTTCTAAAACGGAAAGCGTAAAGGACGCTGTATGGGTTATATATATCCTTCCCCGGGATAGTGAAATGATAACCATCGTAATAACGTTTAAATATTTCTGCAACCTCATTGGAATTCATCTCATTGGTCTTAGCAAAATTCTCAACTGAGGAATGGAAGTATATGTCAAACTCTTGCTGGGTTATGCCGCATATGCTTTCATATTCCTCCACCATTGAGATATCTGTAAGATTATTGAGACCGCTAAATATAGATACTTTCCCAAATTTGGTTACACCTGTGAGCATAACAAAGCGTACATATTCATAACTTGCTTTCAAGACTGAATAAAAGGCACGCAATTCATTTTTAATATCTTCTTGTGAGTCCTTTTCATGGAGGGAATCGAGTATAGGTTTGTCATATTCATCCACCAAGACTACCACTTTTTTACCTGTCCGGTCGTGAACGGTTTCAATTAAGTCGCTTAGCCTTTGGGAAATTGTACCGGATCCTGAATAATCATACCTTCTTTCCATGCGGGCCAGAAGCCATTCAATATGACCGACCACACGAGAGAGGTCTTTGTAGTTTTCACCGCTTAGGTCAAAACGCAAGACCGGAAACGGCTCCCATACTTTTTCTAATTTTTCGATTGCTAACCCTTTGAACAGGTTCTTCTCCCCTTTGAAATAAGCTTCTATTGTTGACATCAGCAATGTTTTGCCGAATCTTCTGGGCCGACTAAGGAATACATAATAATTATTATTGACAAGGTGATAAAGCAATTCTGTCTTGTCTATATACAGATATCCTTCGTTCCTAAGCACGGAGAAAGATTGTATATCAATGGGATATTTTAACGTGTCGTCCATTGCTAATTCATTGGAAGCTTAGTTGTATATAATAACCATTTATATCTATGATAACGCAAAGATAGTCAAACTAATTCTAATGTACAAGTTTAGGGGAGAAATGATGTGCAATCTATCATTCGGAACACCTATCGGCGTTCCGGAGGGCTGTCCCATCATTCTTTCGGAACGGAGCGTACGCTATGCCAATGCGATTTTCTCTACCCCTGGCGTTTAGGATAGATGAAGCGGGCCAGGCCAATGATATATCGGCGGAATCCGGGCCGGGATGCCAAAAGACGGTCAAACCAGCCGAGATGAGGATTGACCAGTTTGACGACATAACCGACATAGAACATGGCGAACAGCGTGCCCACGCCCACCACGGTCCATGGCCACGATCCGAAGAAGCAGAAGCCTGAGATCACGGCCAATATAACCAGCGTCGTGTCGACAATGATCTTGACTGTCGGAAAGGGGAGACCCGTCACTCGGGCAATCGCCACCTGAATCCCCTCGCCCGGCATCGTCACCGAACCGCAGCGGATCTCCATAGCCACGGCGCATCCCAATATGGTCGCCCCGAAAAACTGAGCTACGATCTGACTGTAAATAGCTTCATAAGAGAAGACAGAGGTCAGCCACATGTTGACGTCGAGCAACGCGCCGAATATAAAGCCTATAACGAGTTGAAAAAGCTGAACCGGTTCAAATCTGCGGCGCAGAATCAACACCTGTGCCGCGACGAGAATGACGTTCATCACATTTGTGTATCCTCCGATTGTCCACCCCGGTGCGAGTCCGGCCTCACCTGCGAGTGAGAACGCCATCGGGATTGAGGATATCACTCCGCTCCCAAGGTTTGAGCGAACGCACAGAGCGACACCAAGAGTCATGAAATACATTGAGAGAAGCAACAGAAAATGTTGCCAGATGAAACCGAGAATTTTTTCCTTCTTTAGATTCATAGTTCGCTATATTCACAGACACGGAGGATGCACCCCCGCCTCATACTGCAAAATTAGCAAAAATTATCCGGAAATGAAATTCTGATCCGGACAGCTTTGATTTTCATATCCGATTCCGGATATGAAATGGACTCTATGAATCAGTGAATAAGAATTTCCCAAAATTCAAAATAATTTGTAAATTTGTATCCGAAAATTATATGTAAAAAAATTGTGACTTTAGACCCTATTCAAAATTTCACTATGACAAAGAAGCATACATTGCAATTGTTTGAAGAAAAAAAAGTCAGAACAGTATGGGATGAGAAAGAGGAAAAATGGTATTTCTCTATAGTTGATACAATCAGGGTATTGACAGATAGCGTTGATCCAAATGCCTATTGGCGCAAGTTAAAACAAAGACTAAAGCGAGAAGGAAACGAAACCGTGACAAATTGTCACGGTTTGAAAATGAAAGCTGCAGACGGCAAGTTACGTGTTAGTGATGTGGCTGATACTGAGCAAATTTTCCGTT
>CAYQQG010000013.1:0-27259 GCA_964419535.1 uncultured Sangeribacter sp. | reverse complement strand
ATTCCGTGAAGACACCGCTCAACGAACAACTTGACGGACTTGGCAGCCTCATCACCAAAATTTCATACGCCATAGCCGCCCTTATCGTGATCGGACGCGTCGCTATGTATTTCTTCAACGTGACCGATTTCAATATACTCTCATTCCTCGCTTATCTGCTCCAGACGCTCATGGTGGCCGTGACGCTCGTCGTCGTGGCCGTTCCGGAGGGCCTTCCGATGGCCGTCACCCTCTCGCTCGCCTACTCGATGCGCCGGATGCTCAAGACCAACAACCTTGTCCGCAAGATGCACGCCTGTGAGACAATGGGAGCCACGACCGTCATCTGCACCGATAAGACCGGCACTCTGACCGAGAACCAGATGCGTGTCTTCCGAACAGACTTCTATGCTCCCGAAGAGGATCTCCCATACTTCCATGAAGGCATGGCCGTCAACTCCACGGCCCAGCTTGATCTTTCGGGCGACAAACCTTCCGTGCTCGGCAATCCGACTGAAGGCGCTCTGATTCTTTGGCTGCGCAACGAAGGGATAAACTATCAGGAGCTCCGTGACAAAACAACGCGAATCGAAGAACTCCCCTTCTCGACAGAGAGAAAATATATGGCTTCGGTGGTCAAATCCGCCAACGGCAAGACCGTCCTTTACGTCAAAGGCGCCCCGGAAATCATCTTCGGAATGTGCAAGAACACCTCCGGAGTCACAAAAAAAGAGGTTGACGCTCAGCTCCTGGAGTATCAGAATATGGCTATGCGCACACTCGGCTTCGCCTATCAGGTCGTAAACGACGGCGACCCCACTATATCCGACGGGCGCGTTGTGGCCAACAACCTCACATTCCTCGGAATCACAGCTATTTCCGACCCCGTCCGCGCTGACGTTCCGGACGCTGTGGCCGAAGTGCTCAACGCCGGAATCAAGGTGAAGATCGTAACCGGCGACACCCCGGGCACTGCCAAAGAGATCGGCCGCCAGATCGGGCTCTGGAACGACGCCACCGACGGTGACCGCAACATCATCACCGGACCGGAATTCGCCGAACTCTCTGATGAAGACGTGAAACGACGTGTCAACGAAATCAAGATCATTGCCCGCGCACGTCCAATGGATAAGAAACGTCTGGTCGAAAATCTCCAGATGAATAACGAAGTCGTTGCCGTCACAGGCGACGGCACCAACGACGCTCCCGCACTAAAGGCGGCCCATGTCGGGCTCTCAATGGGTGACGGCACTTCTGTGGCCAAGGAAGCCTCCGACATCACTATCGTCGACAACTCGTTCTCTTCGATCGGCCGCGCCGTGATGTGGGGACGCTCACTCTATCAGAATATCCAGCGCTTCGTCCTCTTCCAGATGACAGTCAATGTCGCCGCCTGCCTTATCGTGCTCTTCGGGGCATTCATGGGCATGGAGTCGCCGCTGACAGTCACCCAGATGCTCTGGGTCAACCTGATTATGGACACCTTCGCCGCCATGGCTCTTGCTTCTTTACCGCCGTCAAAATCCGTAATGAAAGATAAACCACGCTCTCGCTCAGCCTTCATCATCAACCGCGCAATGTGGAAATCAATCGTCGGCGTCGGAGGAATCTTCTTCCTTCTCCTTCTCGGAATCCTGTATATATTCGAACACTATAGCGTGACTTCGCTCACTGAACTTTTCTCGTTCAATGAGCAGTTGGTCGGTAAAGATGACCCCACTTTGAGTCCCTATGAGCTCTCACTTTTCTTCACGATCTTCGTCTTCCTTCAGTTCTGGAATATGTTTAACGCCCGTGCGTTTGAAACGGGGCGTTCAGCATTCCACTTCAAGGGATGCGGCGGTTTTGTCTTTATCGCTCTGTTCATCCTCATAGGCCAGATATTCATCGTCAGCGTCGGCGGCCAATTCTTCAATGTTGTGCCTCTCAAACTCACCGACTGGCTCATCATCATCGGCTCGACATCCCTCGTGCTCTGGATCGGCGAGTTCCTGCGCCTATTCAAAAAATAAACGCCAAGTTCGGAATCAAAAACACGCCAAGTACGGAAACGAAAACGCGCCAAGTACGGAAACAAATCTTATATTTCATTGTTATATAAACAAATACAAAACTATAGTAATTTTTAAAATCTAATCAACTCCTTAATTAAAAAATACACTTATTATGGAATTGTATAGACCTCGTATTATTGATGAAATATTAAGAGATGAACTCGACGCAATGGGCGCAGTTTTATTGGAAGGAGCGAAGGCTTGCGGAAAGACATCTTCGGCCGAACAAACTGCTAACAGCGTCATATACATGGACGACCCCTTAAAGAGAAGCCAGTATTTGCAGTTAATCGACACAGATATAACACAGATATTGAATGGAGCCACACCGAGACTAATAGATGAATGGCAGATTGCGACTAAAATATGGGATGCGGTTAGATTTGAAGTCGACCATCGCCGGCAGGACGGCCAATTTATTCTTACAGGGTCGGCAGTGCCACCTCCAAAAGAAAAGGTTGAGATGAAACATAGCGGAGCCGGGCGCATCTCTTGGCTTACAATGCGGCCTATGACGCTTTGGGAATCATCGGATTCTACCGGAGAAGTAAGTCTGCGAAAACTATTTTCCACATCCGGCGATATCGTAAGAGGAGCCAATAACCTCAAACTATCAGACATAGCATTTTTATCATGCCGTGGTGGTTGGCCGAGAGCCGTGGATAAAGGATTTTCTAAGTCTGCCTTACGTCAGGCCGTCAATTATTTTGAAGCAATAGTGCGCACGGATATTTCGAGAGTCGATAACGTTGGCCGTGACGAAGAAAGGACTCGGCGAATAATGAGATCTTACGCCCGGCATCAAGGTTCTCAGGCAAGCGCCATGACTATCCTTCAAGACATTAAAGAGAATGACACGGCAGATATAAGTGATAAAACGATCTATTCATATATCAATGCTTTAAAAAATATATTTGTCATTGAAGATCTACCGGCATGGAGCCCTAACCTGAGAAGCAAGTCTGCAATCAGAACGCTTGACACCCGTTACTATGTTGATCCCTCAATAGCCTGCGCAGCACTGGGAATTGGGCCCGATGATTTGATCGGAGACCTCAATACGTTTGGATTCATCTTCGAATGCCTTTGTGTCAGAGATCTAAGAGTATATTCTCAACCTATCGAAGGAAAAGTCTATCACTTCAGAGATAAAACCGGTCTTGAATGTGACGCAGTTGTCCACCTCCGTAATGGCCACTATGGCCTTATTGAAATCAAATTAGGAGGTGAGAAACTGATAGATGAAGGAGCCTCAAATCTAATAGAACTAAGAAACCGAATTGACACCACCAAAATGAAATCGCCATCATTTGAGATGGTGCTTACCGCAGTCGGCGACTACGCCTATCGCCGCACTGACGGTGTCTTGGTCGTGCCCATCGGCTGCCTCAAAGACTAACCCAATAATTAGATGGAACACTATTGATACATTGTATCACGCGAAGACTGCAGTCTTAGACCCCTTTCAATAAACTTTAAACCGGAGTCCAAACTTTCTTACGGCGTATGTTTTCCCTGTCTGTCGAGCCCCCGTCAGCAATAGAGAATTCTTTGAATCCTTATAGAATTTTTGTATATAATCATCAAGCCTTCGCTTAAACATACTATATATAGTTAATTAATTAACTATATATAGTATGTTTAGAGTAATCTTTTTTCAAAATTTGCCGTTTTTTCAACAATATTTTCGGACTTTTTGCCGTTTTTCCAATACAAACTAAACTATTTGGGCAGACTCCTGCAAAGGAATCAGCCCATTTTTTTGTATTCTCATAAAAGTTTTATCGGATAGCAATAAAAATTTTTATCGGACAGTAACAAATTTTACCGTCCAATTTTATCAAGATCGCTGAGTTTTTAATTATCTTTGTAAAAAGATGAAACACAGCTCACAAGGAATTGACTTAATATGAACCACCGCAGAATCATATCGGAATTCGGATCGGATTTTACAGAAGAAATCCAAGATTCAGATTCTTACGGTTTCACAGAAGAAAACATCTGTGGAGAAAGCGCTTCATGTATAGTTTATCAAGTCCGTTGGCAAGGAATCCGCGTCGCCGTCAAGAGATTGCGCCCCGAACTGCTCGCCAATCCGGCCAATGTCGCATCCTACCGCAAGGAATTCAATATCGGAATCAAGCTCAAGCATGACGGATTGCCAACCTATCGCGAGCTGAAGGATTCGCCGAATGAGATGTATATCGTAATGGAATATATCGACGGCATAACCCTCGATCAATTCCTTAAAACCGAAGAAGGACAACAATATTTCAGTTCTCCGGAAAACGTCCGGGCGTTTTTCTCGTCACTGCTTGAAATTATCGGCTATCTTCATCGAAACGGTGTCATTCATTGCGACATCAAACCGGCAAACATCATCTTGCGAAACAGCGACAGGCGCCCAATGCTCATCGACCTTGACAAAGCATATAGCGATGCCTTCGACCGAACCCACGGCGGAACTCAAGGAATGAGCCAACCCCTTTCAACAGGAAGCACACCTACTGCCCATAAGGATTTCGAGGCCCTCGCCACTCTTTCGGATTTCGTCTCAAAGAATGCAGCCAAATTCCCGCTACGTTCTTTTGCCGGTTTCATCCGCGAATGCAACAATCCGGAAGCAACCGATCTCAGGCTCTTGGAAGCGCTGCAGCCCAAGAAGCCCTTTATTCAGCGTTGGGGAGCCGCGATAATTGCAGCAATCGCCATAATCTCAGGAACTGCCTTTTATCTATTTTGGCCCCGACCCCAAGAAGATCCTATAGCGTCAGCCGAAGAGAAGAAGACAGCTTTAGACAGCACTCAACATACTGACGAAACAAACGCAACACTTGCCGAAGGCACAGAGAACTCCGCGGAAATAAACACCCCGGAACAAGATCCATCCGCAGCAACGCCAACCTTTGACTTGCCCGCCAAACCGGGAGAGAACGTAAGCACTCAGATTGACATAGCTGCCGACTTTGACAAACGGATGGAACCATTCACACACAAGATGCAGAAATACACGTCAATTTTGACCTCGGGGAAAGCAACTACCGAAGAAATTAATCAAATGAGCCACGATGCCTTAGTTTCTTATAGCGAAATAAGTAGAGAAATCCTGGCAGCTTATAAACAACAGCATCCGGATATGGCGGAGACGGATATATACACCGCGATGATGAAAAAATTCGAACATAACCAAGGCTACCAGCTATATCTCAAATTTTGTCCTGCCGTCGGCGACACCCTCAAATCCCGCTACATAGCCACCTATGAGTCAAAGAAACGTTCAAAAAATCAAAGAAACGTTGACCCGCGATAACAATTTTTGAGGAATGGGGTCTTAACGAATTACTTGCATAAACGTTGGAACGAATTGTATTCCAAGAATAGCGGCTATTCGAAAGAAACTTGATAATTGTATATCGGCCTTCCCATTCTCTACTCGGGCAATATAGCTTTGCTCCCGACCAAGTTTTTCTGCGACTTGTTTTTGAGTGAGATTTAATTCTTTTCGACGTTCTCGAAGCATATTCCCATAAAACCATGCAAGTGACTCTTCGTCAAATCTCTCTCTCTCAGGAGTTCCTTGTGCTCCATATTTTTCTTTAAGTTCATCATTCACACATGACAACTTTTCCAACTTATCAGGATCTATATTTCTCATAACTCAAACTTTTCAAGTATTTTATTAGCAATTTGAATCTGCCTCTTATAGTCTTTTTTATCTTTTTTTAAAAACCCATTGATTAAAATAATTTTTTTTGACTCAATGAGATTGTCGTGATCAATAGCAAAGATGATAGTTCTATATTCATTTGATCCGATTGATATTCGCATCTCATATAAATCCGTATTTTCAAGATGTTTAACAAATTTGGTCGGAATATTATAAACGGTAGCTATAACATTCATCACATAATCAAATTTATTCTGAATCTTGTCAGAAAGCTCGCAATAAAAAGACGAAAATTCAGGTGTCTTGAAAATTTTTCTTTCAAATTTCATAATTGATTCATGACTTTAATACGGCAAAGATAACTAATTAGTTCTATCTATGCAAATCTTATAACTCTGTTTTTATAAGATTGAGAGCCCAATTTCACTTTTTTGCGAAATTGGGCTCTCAATGAGTGCGCGTCCCGGAATGCAGCGGGCAGATGCTTAGCGGCGGGATTTCTTGGAGGAGGATTTACGTGATGACCCGGAAGATGAGGCAACAGGACGGAGAACGAAACATGGATTATGGCTTGAGTCAAACATGACGAGAACAGTTTCGCCCGTATCTTCGTCTTCGTCTATCATCACATACATATAATCGCCGGTCGAATCATATAAATTCAGATAATCCCCGGCTTCTTCCCAGATCATTTTGCTGTCAGATTCCGTTTTGCCACCATATGTATATGAGGCAGACATTCGGTTATTCGCCTTGAAATTCATCGTCATGGTCATCTTTCTCCCGTCAAAATAACCTGTTCCGCGGAATGTCTTCCCGACAAAGTTATAAGCCAATGAAGATAACGCCACAACCACACAACATAAAAACGATACTATCTTTCTCATATTCATTTCTTTAAATACCTTATTACTTCTTTTTAAGTAACTCTTAAAATTAGTTTATATCATCAGCAACGCTGAGCGAATCACTTTCTTTTTGAATCTTTTGGGAATCTTTTAATTATTAATATCAGTCATTTAGCCCGCTAAGATGCTTCAGATGATGATGTCCAGCGAGGTCAGGCCGCCGTCTTTGGCAGCACGGTATCCCCCGAGATTCTTGTCGCCGCGGATCACCTCTTTGACTATCATCTCCTGTCCGAGCATCAGATGAGTCAATTTGATTCGGTCTCCCTTCCGCAGCTTGCTGTTCTTCGACTCATTGATCACGAACTCTTCGTTTCCAAGAAACGTCATTATTATAAGACGGGAAGGCTCATAGCGGATCTGAATCTGCGAACCGACATCAAGACTTTTCGCGTCTACTGATTCCATCGACGTGAACTCAGAAGCGACATCCGACTCATTGAGTTCACTCATAAGAGCCTTATAGCTCTCATAACCAAGCCACTGCGAAAGCAGATCCATCGTAGAATTATGAGGGACGCGACGACGCTCAGGGGAATTCTCACCCACGAGCCCCAGCATACGCTTGACGGTCGTCTCGCCGATTCCAATCTGGCCGGCAAGCGAAGCGCAATCGCCGGACTGAATGTTTTTCTTACCAAACTTAGCCTCTATTTTTTCTATGATGGTTTGAGATAGCATTACTTTAAATTAGGGAATGTTATTTTACGCTCGCAAATTTAAAGCAAAAACTCATTATACACAAGAAATGGACAAAATGAACTGACATAAGCTCGTCTTGAGCTGATAACGAAAAAAATTTAAAAAAAGTATAAAAAATTGCCCATCCGAACATTCAGTTCGCAAATTATTATTAACTTTGCATCGCAATCCGATAACTGGCATTTCGGATTCGAAACAGAGGACTATGATATTCACTTGCAGAGTCATTCAAACTTTTGACTTTTGCCTGCCGTTGTCGCTCGCGTCTAAGATTCTTCGAATCGAGGCAGGTGTTCCATTTTTCGGCATTATGATATCATAATGCCAAAAAAAGGAATAACTCAACGTCGTAATATTTCGTTGTGGATTATTTCATTATAAACTATTAATTTAATAATGGTTTAGTGTTTAACATACAAAGAAAAGACAATGACTCTGCGAGTGAATTTCTTTTTAATTAAATGTCTTTTTTAATGAATAAAAAGACTATTATCACACGTTTTAGGAATATTTCTTTAAAAGCACAGAGAAAAGAGTTTATAGACCTGCTTAACGATATCAAAAAGGATGAATACGGAGATTTAACCTATAAATTTCGTAAATCTGACATTAAAAAATTTCGTTCATCCCAAACCAATACTAATCGTTATCAGGTATTCAATATCCCTAAAAAATCAGGTGGCATGCGTCAGATTGCTGCTCCTGTGCCTATGCTCAAAAGCTTGCTTAGAATTATTAAACTTTTTCTCGAAGCCTTTTATAATCCCATGCAATGCGTCCAAGGGTTTACTAATGGACGTTCCATCATAGGTAATGCAGGCTCACATCTTTATCAAAATTACGTTTACAACATTGACCTGTCAAATTTTTTCCCGACCATAAAGCAAGGAAGAATATGGAAGCGACTCCAATTACCGCCCTATAACTTCCCGGAAGGTATATGTGATATAATAGCCGGAACAAGCTGTGTCAAATACTCAAATGAAGACGGCACCTCATATTCAGGACTCCCACAAGGCGCCCCGACCTCACCTATTTTATCCAACATAATTTGCGAACAATTGGATCGAAGATTAACCGGCTTAGCAAAAAGATTCGGGCTCCATTACACTCGTTATGCCGATGATATGACTTTTTCATCAATGCATAACGTCTACCAAGATGATAGTGACTTTATCAAAGAACTCAGAAGAATAATTAAAGATCAGGGTTTCACATTAAATGAAAAGAAAACCCGGCTTCAAAAAAATGGATCACGCCAAGAAGTTACCGGTTTGACTATTGGAATCAAAACAAATGTAACAAGATCATACATAAAATTTCTTCGCTCCGTGCTTCACGTCTGGGAGAAGTATGGCTACGCTCATGCTTATGCATGGTTTTATACGAAATATAAAGATGAAAAAGGTCATTCTCAAAAAGGGGAACCGGTCCTTGAAAACATAATAGACGGCAAGTTGAATTTCCTCAAAATGGTTAAAGGTGAAACAGATTCAACTTATAAGACTCTGCGACAACGGTTTGACAATCTTATGGTCAGCATTAATGAAAACAAGTCTATGCGCCACACCCGCCGAGTGATAGTAAGTTACACACTTGAGGAATTCCGCAAACGATTTATAGGTGTAGAAATGGAGTTTAAGAGCACCCCTAACGGCTACATTTCAGGCACATTAAATTATGACGGTATTCGGACCCCTATATATTTTGATAAAATCTTTAGGGAATCCAAACCGGGAATAAAGGCCAATGTAATATCAGCGATAAAAAAACATGACTCTGACTGGCATATCTCAGAAATTGAGGACAAAGATCGATATAATCCTCATATTTACAACCATTTTTGGTTAATTAGTAAATATGAGCCCAAGATCACTACCGCCTCGATTGCAGACACAACAGTCAAACGACTTCTTACGATCTGGGAAACTGAAGGTTTAGATGCTGCCGTTAAGAAATGGAAATCTCTTCAAATGCAACAGGATCATGATGTTAAAGCATCTGCCGCCACAACTACGCGCAAAAAGAAAGAGTTCGCGAATTCTTACCAACCTAAAGATATAATTACAGGTCAAAAGAAGCCATCTTCGAGCGGCACATCTAACTATCCGGACATATTCAATAAAGAAAAATCCGCTAAGGATAAGGAAAAACATCTGACCGAATTATGGGATGAGGACGCAGCATTCTTTGCCGATGCCAAACTGGGAGGATTTTCGGATGATGACGAAGATTTTGAATTTGATGACTCATCTTTAACTGAACTATTTGAATAGACTATGGGTAACGAGATAACTTTAACAAAAGAGCAGTTAGACTTCATTCGCTTTATGTCTGAAAGAGTTGGTGGGAATTCAACTTTGCAGAATCGTGTGGATAAATGTCTGAAAAATCTTCCAGTTAAAAATTCTGAAGAGGACCAACCAACCCAGTTTCACTCTCCTAAGAAGATGATAGAATTTCTATCACTCTTTTCGCGAGACGATCATTTTAAATGGTATACTCACACTTGGGATCAGCGAGAGTTAAGATTAGAAAATTTGATAAAAAACCAACCGAAGGATATAAAGGAACTTAATAAGAGGTCTTTCGGAACCACCACTCCTATCAATACCAAAACTTATTATCAGATTCACAATTTTATTAGATTCAATTTAGATCTGACTAAAAATTACTATTGGACCGACAATGAATCTCAGACATGTAAGATAGGATGGCACTCCATACTTCCCTTACATACAGAATTGCCTGAATTACCGGTTGAAAATCTTAAAATGAGTGATGGAAGACTTTTTAAAGACTATATTCGCAAATTCAAAAATAGTATAGAATTTCGACTCGATATGCGTCCGGAGGATAGATTCAATGTCGTTATACGTAAGGCGGTAAGAAGATACATCAATGGGGCCGTCAAAATTGAATTTACTAATAATTTTAGGAAGATTGGATCTGAAATTAATATATATTGTGACATCCCGTCTCTACTACATGGGTTGAAGCTTATATGCGATTGGATCGTTGACTATAAGAATAATAACCAACATGTAACCGTAGATGTTTCAGCATCCGAAGATTTCTATATTTTAACTATTGTTCATCATGACTCATACTTTCATAATGAACAAAAATTCATACACTCTTCAGGTAATTTTGGAGATTTAAGAAACACCTTATTCTCGGTTTGCGACTTGACTCTTATAGGAGACTATAATAAGAATTCTGAAGAGTGTGGTTCAATAATAGTATATGGATTAGAGGAGGGGAGCAATAAAACCTCGACATTATTGAATACCTGTAGAATAGAATATTCTAATAATCGAATTGGAGGTGTAAAATACATTCTAAAACTTTATAAATAATGATATATATTTTTGAAGATCGCTACGAAAGAAGGTCTAATAATCAGAAAATTGTTAGTACGTTTCCGGGAAAGATAGAATTTGCTAAATTTGATATTGATCCGGAACAAGATTTAAGTGAGTTTATAATCAACAGATTTCACGATGCCGAATGTATAATGCTCCATAAATCTTACGTGTTTAAAAATAAGGACGTCAATATAGAGAAGGTCGTCTCAATATTATCAAAAGAGTATGGGGTTCACTGCGTGATATTCAGCGGTGGCACAGAAAAGGGGAAGATAACTCTTGATGGAAATGTCATTATCAATGCTGATGTGATGTATAAGAATCTGGAAGAATTTATGAATCACCACTCACATCAGGGTGTTATCGAATTTGCAAAACTCTTATGGGGGAAAAATTATAAGCTCAATAGTTTATTGGAAATCCAATATAAAATTACTCTTAAAATGGTGGATGACGACTTGTCCAGTCTCCTTGATAGAGACTTTCTTATTGATCTAATTGATGATTTAAATCTTGATAATTGGAATATAACTGAAAAAATTGATAGATTAGGTGGAGTTATATCTGGCAATCAATTACTAAATATAATTGATTCAGAAATTTATCAATTGAAAGCATAAAAAATATTATACAACTTATCCGCTAAAATACCCGATGAAAATACTTATATCTTTCGAAACAGACCTCATACCGGCAAACGAAGTAAAAGCTCAGGAATGGGGAGTAGATAAGATTATGGGCTGGGGCAACGATCTCAAAGAAGATCTCTCACAATTACCTAAGAGTGACTATAGCATAACATTTCTTGTGCCAACAGTGATCGATGAGCGTAATGTATTGTCCTATGCCGGTGCGGATCTCGCTCTTAGAATTCTATTTCATTATATTTCTAATTACAATCGTTTAGTGAATATTATACTATTAGGATTTGAATCCCCAAGATCCTTTATGTTTCATTATTCTTACCCTAATATTCTTAAGATCCCGGCTTTTTCATATTGTCTGTTCAATAAGTATGCTGTAAAAGGCCATAACTATGATTCTAAGACTATCACCAATATCGCAGAGTATCTTCCCTTTATACAAAATTTAGGACTCTCACTCCCTTCCTCATTTAAATCCACCCATTCACTTACAAACGAATGGAGCCTCTATAAATGGAACTCATATATGGAGTTTAAAACCGGCCTTGATAGTCAAAATCATAACTCTTTATATTTTGACTATATCAAAGCCTTAGAAAGAATTTATAATGTAAAAAATAAACGCCTGAGCAACAACATAAATCTCATTAATGGAATTGAGTCCTTACGAAATAAAGAGACTAAAATATTGATTGTTGATGATAATCCAAATTGGCATTACTTCTTCAATAATCTGTTGTCAGATGGCACAATCCAGTTTGATTTTATTGGAAATGACTTCAAAAAGAGAAGTGTTAAAGAGGTTCTAAATCAGGTTCAAGAGAAAATTAAAACTTTTGAACCCGATGTAATCCTTCTTGATTTCAGACTCATTGAAGATAAGGATGCTAACAGCGGTTTTAATGAGATTAGTGGAACTCAAGCGTTACGATTATTGAAAGGAAGTTTTGACAAACCGGGAGAATCTTATGGACGACAGATAATCATATTCACTGCAAGCAGCCGAATCGAGAATATTCTTCGGCTAAAACAGTGTAATGCCGATGGTTTTATCCTCAAAGAGAAGGCTGAATATTACGCCTCTAAGGAAATTACGAAGGATTCTATTTCGAAAATGGTCAAGTCTATTTCACAAGCTATTGATCGAGCCAAATTCCTTATACCTCTAAATCGCCACTTAGCGAGGATTTCAGAACTCTCTTCTTGCACAAAAATTGAAAAGAACTTAGAGTTGAAAACCTCAATTGATATGGTAGTTGATTCTATTAGATTAATTACCCAAAACAATATTTTAAATGAGAGTATCTTAAAATTGGTATACCTCAACTTATTTTTAATTCTCGAAAAAATAAAAGGCAAAGCTAAGAGCGAAGATTTAACTCCTTATATCGAAAATCTCTCAAGTCAAATAGGCTTAAAATCTGACTCAATTATTCTATGGAAAAAGGAATTAAGCCCTTTAAGGAATGCGTTGGCTCACGATCATAATCTCCGATTATTTCCCAAGAAGGAAGAAATAATAATACCCATAACTACAAAATTACTATTAGACCGCACACTAAAATTAAGTCTTTTTATTACGGAGTTCATAGAATTGTTCATCAACTATGACAATGAGTAATATCGAGTTTACATCTTCTCAAAAGGCAGCAATTTACTCTTTCCGATCTTTTCTAAATGGGTCGGACCAAGTGTTTATACTCAAAGGCGCAGCCGGAACGGGCAAGACAACTCTTCTTGCGGAATTTATTCGTATCCTTAATCCCGAAAAACGTTTGATTAAATTGATGGCTCCTACAGGTAGAGCGGCTCATATTATCGGACAAAAAACGGGGGTATCCGCATTGACAATTCATAAATCCATTTATTCACTATCAGCCCTCAATTCAATAGCTAAAAAGGGTGATCCCGAAGAGGATGATAATATACATGCCAAATTTGGTTTGAGGAAAAACGATGATCCTCAATCAACTGTCTATATTGTAGATGAGTCGTCCCTAATCTCGGATATCTTTTCTGAACATGAAGCCTTCTCTTTTGGCTCGGGGAAATTGCTATCAGATTTATTTAAGTATATCGGCAATAGAAAGATAATATTTGTTGGTGACTATGCCCAGCTTCCTCCAATCGGCATGAATTTTTCGCCAGCTCTCGACAAATCTTATTTAGAAGAATTTTTTAATTGCACCGTAAGCGAATTTTTTCTCCGTGAGGTTGTTCGTCAAGCTCATGGAAGCGTTCTATTGGACAATGTAACCAAAATTCGCGATAACATTGAGTCCAAATCATTTGCTGAATTTAAACTCCTTAACGACGATGATTTTCTCACAGAGAAAGAAAATCTTCTAATTCCATATTTCCGGCAATCTAATACTCGACCTCACGTGCGTTCCATTATAATTACTTACAGTAATAAACAAGCAATGGAATATAATCAAGCAATTCGTACTCACTATTATGGCGAGGATGTGCCAAGATTGGTTAAAGGAGATTTGCTGATCATAGCACGTAACAATTATGCCTATGACCGTGAATTATTTAATGGCAATATCGTTCAGGTTGAATCATGCACATTAGATTCAGAAATTGAATCTCGACATGTTAGAATCAGTTTAGGTAAGGGGAAAATAGAAACTGTTGAATTGAGATTCCGAAAAGCAGTCATCCGTTTTTTATCAGGTAACAAACCTGTCTCCGTAAAGGTAACAATCCTTGATAATTTTCTTGATGACGAAGCCGGTTCAATTGGAGGGTTGTTAGCTCGAGGATTAATTGTAGATTTTAATAACCGGTTGCCTAAGGAGATTAAAAATAGACTTCCGGAAATTAAGAGACTAATGCGCTCTGAAACTTTGACAATCCAAGAGCAGCAACTTTGCGCAACTTACAATAGATTATTACAAAAAGATCCATATTATAACTCTTTGATCTGTAAGTATGGCTATGCTCTTACCTGCCACAAAGCACAAGGTGGAGAATGGGAAAATGTTTTTGTCGACATGGGACGTTACGGAGGATGCGCCAACGAAGAATATTTTAGATGGGCATATACCGCTCTTACACGAGCTTCAAAAAAAATATGGCATTTCCGTTCACCGGACTTTGATTATATAAGTAATATTGTGGTTGAACCTATCCAATTGTCAAATAATATAAAGATTTCGACTCAATCTGATGAGATTAACTTTTGTAACGCTCGATTCAAGCGAATAAAAAAGTTGGCTGACAAATATGGAATCGATGTTGATGAAAATTTATCCCGACAATATCAACATTGGATCTCATTTTCAAATAAAGAGGGCGAGACTGCAATCTTCATCTTGTGGTATCGAACAAAAGGATATAATGGAAGTGAACAGAAACGTTCTTCATCATCTGATAAATTTGCAGAAAAATGTAGTGAGATTCTTTTAGAATCTACAGTTCCGGATGACGTAATTTTTAACGCTCCCCTACGTCCTTTTGCAGAAAAACTAGTATCTTACATCAAACCACAACTTAAAGAATTTGGTATTCATCTTCTTGACATAACTCAGGAACAATATCATGATATCTTTCATCTAAGAACAAACGGGTTGGCAAAAATAGCTTTTTATTATAATGATAAAGGCCTTTATACTCACATGAGACTCCAAAGCTCTTTAGGCTCTGATGATGCAAAGCTTGAGACTATACGCCGTTTATTCCTTTAAAGGACTACATTATATTAATATGACAACTATAGAAATAAGCAATCTAAGAAAAGCCGGAAAGATTGAAGAGGCTTATAATGAATGTATAACTCTTCTTTCACTTTATCCAACAGATCGTTATGTCATATTGACTATGGCATGGTGTTTAAAATCAATTGCGGAAAAATCTGCCAAAGAAAAAAATGTTTCAAGGTTTATTGAGACCCTACGTGAATTAGCAAATCTCAACTTGGAATCTATTGGCGAAATTTCAATGGCAAACAGGTTCTCCTGGGATATTAAAATATTATTCGAGTCTCTTATAAATGAGCCAGATCAATTGATTGCAACGGCAAATCAAATATTTTCTATATTACCAAATCTGACATTTGCTCGACCTCACAAATATTATTCCATTTTAGCAGATGCATTTCTAAAAGTAAAAGGAAATCAAGATAAACCCTGGAGTAAATTCATTGAATTTATGGAGTGGTTTGGATTTGAAAACCTTAGACCTGAAGATTTCAAGAGCATTCCACTTAAAGCTCAAGGACGCAGTCTTTCATCAATTGCGGAACGCATTCATAATAGATTTCATAAGGTTTTAATATCCCGTATAGAATCCGGATATATTGATAAAGCAAAAATTGAGTCCTTTATTGAAAGACTATCTGAGCTCCAACAACATCATCCGGAATATCAATTCACACTGTACCATAAGGCACAACTCCTCTTGATACTAAATCGGAAAGAGGAAGCCCAAAAAGCTATAATTCCTTTTGTAAGAAACAAACAGAATGAATATTGGGTTTGGGAAGTTTTAAGCGAAACATCCATTTCTCCTGAGCTTAAACTCTCTTGTCTATGCCGAGCTCTGTTATGCAAGACTGACCCAAAATATATAGGAAAACTACACATAAAGATGGCAAATTTGATGCATTCTTTAGGTTACGATGATAACGCTCGCACTGAAATGCGAGCTATGAGCAAAATCTATAAAGAAAATGGTCGAACCATTCCATTGGCTGCAATTGAAATGGTCAGACAACCTTGGTATCAAGCTGCTAAAGCTCCGGAATCTAATATGAATTTCTATAAAAATCACCTTTCTGATTCCGAGGAACTCATTTTCATGGGATTACCAGAATTCCCTATTTTGATTACTCGATATAACCCCGAAAGAAGAGTCTGTAATTTTATTACAATTGATAAAAAACGTGGATTCTTTTCTACAAAAAAATTGAGAGGAAAATTTACTGAAAATAATGTTTATAATATTCGTATTGAGAACAAAATAACAGAAAACAATATTACAAAAGTTTTGACATGCAATTTGATTAAGGATATTACACCTTTTATTAATATCTTTTTCAAAAAAATAGAAGGCCAATTGAAAATCCATTCAAGTAATGATTTTGGATTTGTAAACGACATATTTATTGATCAAACTCTTTTCCCAAAATCCGCTTATGATGGAATGAACGTCAAGGGAACTGCGGTCCTATCTTTCAATAAGAAAAAGGAATCTTGGGGATGGCGTGCAATTAAACTTATCTAAACTCACTTATATCGTGCCTACCAATAAGAACGCATTGACTCGTTACTGCCTGATTGACAAAATATTGTCAAACCATCGCCGTGCTTTCTCTATCCAAGACATAACAAATCGTTTAGCTAAAGAGTTACCAGAGTATTCTCAAGATCCTGTCTCAAAGAGATGCGTTGAAAAGGATATATATTATCTTCAATATGAGAGTCCTTTCAACGTGGATATTGAGGAGTATTGGGTCCCTGCCGCTGATCGTAATGGACGGCCTTATCGTAAAAGGTGTGTTCGATATGCTGATCCAAAATTTTCGATTTTCAGAGCTAAATTAACAGAAGAAGAAAAGGATCTCTTATCGTCCGCATTAGACACCATTGGAGGGTTTGATGGACTGGAGAATTTTGAATGGATGTCTGACTTACGTGAAAGATTGCAACTTAAAAATGCGAACCCTATAATATCTTTATCTAAAGACATTTTGACTAACTCCTCTCTAATCGCGAGGCTTTATTATGCCATCCGCAATAAAAACGTAATACAACTCCAATATCGAAAATTTCAAGATGAAAAAACACGTGAAGTTGAAGTTTCACCTCATCTTCTTAAAGAATATAATAATCGATGGTTTCTAATTGTTACACCGGTCGAGGGTGACAACATTTTAACATTCGCCCTTGATCGCATTATTGATTTTAAGGAAATATATACGTCTCCTTATATTGATCCTCCCGAAGACCTCACAGAGAGATATGAAGATATAATCGGAATCACATATAACGACACCCCTTTGCAAAAAGTTATATTTTGGGTGTCCGATATTTCAAAAGATTACGTATTGACCAAGCCTCTTCATCCCTCCCAGACTCAGATTCGTAATGATCGGGAAATACGCTTACGCTCCGAGTATTCCTATTTGAATGGCGGCCTCTTTTTCTCAATAAATTGCAAAGAAAATTACGAATTGATCAGGGAACTTACGTCCTTTGGACCGGAATTGTTAGTTCTATCACCGGAGCACATCATCACCCAAATTCAAAAAAGACTAAGCAAAATGCTTAACCTATATAACCTTCAGATAGGAGATAGTGATGAGAAGTCGCGGGATGAGGGGGCTTGGTAGACGGCGAGGTGAAAGCGCGGGATGACGGCATATAGGTGATCGAAGACGTCGGCCTGGAGATGCTCGAAGGGCTTCCAGGCAGTGCGCGACGTGAAGAAATAAAGCTCAAACGGAACTCCCTGCGGCGTCGGTTGGAGCTGACGGGCCATCAGGAAAAGATCCGGACGCCCCGTGTCATCATGAAGCACCTCGGGATAATGCTCAAGATAGTGCTCCATATACCGTCTCAACAGGCCCAAGTTGACAAATCTCTCACCTTCAGCCAATTTCTCAGGAACAAATCCTTCGCGCGCCAGGTCTTCAATCTCTTCTTCCGTTAGGAAACGGATTGTCGTCTGGTCAATGTAAACAGAACGGCTAACGCGTCTCGCACCGTCAGATCGCATCGACTGATAATTCTGAAAGGAATCCGTGAACAGCGTGTATGGAGGAATCGTCACTATCGAATTGTCCCAGTTGAGCACCTTGACCGTCGTGAGCTTCACCTCGATCACCTCTCCGTTAGCACCGGCTTTCGGCGCCACGATCCAATCCCCGCGCGTAAGCATCTTGTTCACTGTCAGCTGAATCCCGGCGACAAAACCGAGAATCGTGTCGCGAAACACCAGCATCAGCACGGCGGCCGACGCGCCCAGGCCGGTCAATATCGTAACCGGATTTTTGTCAATCAATATGCTGACGCATATAATTAAGGCGATCAGCCCGACAAAAAGGACAACCGTCTGACGAACAATTTCCAGATTGTGCCGCTGAAGCATATCCCGCTTGTCAAGCGCCTGTTGAAGCGTGTGAAGAAACACGACGACAAGATGATAGGCCGCCCATAGGATATAGATTTTGGTCAGCTTGACTGTCCATATATATATTCCTTCCCCAATATTGAGCGTGCCGGGAAGAAGTTTAGATACAATTATGGCCGGCGCAAGCTGAGAAACGGCCTGAAGAACCTTTAGATTCAACAGATCGTCGTCCCATTCCGTCTGAGTCTTGAGAGTCAGGAAGTTCACCAGAGGCACCAAAACGTGCACACAGACAACGTATGAAAGCCATGCGATGACGCCTATTGCAAGAATCGTGACCGGCAACGACCACTGCATTGCCACTGCCGTTCCCCACCACTCCTGTAAGAGATCAAAAATTTTACGCTCCATTTAAAAATTTTATGCAATGGGCACTAAAAAATCGGCATCCGATCTGAGTATCCGATGCCGATTCAGGTTGCTATTATTTATTGCTTATGATTTTCATCCGAAGTTCGAGGGATTCATCCGCAGGAACGAGCAACACATATACGTCACCTTTAAAATCGGAATCGTTGCCATGGAGGGCCATTGCGATCCACGCATCCTTCATCTCTTTGGCCGCCGCCGCGACATCGAGGGCGCCCTTTCCATAGCTTCCCTTGCTTATCATCAACTTGTCACCCTTGACCTTGACGTCGCCTATTTCTCCGAGGACTTCGGTCAACATGGCGTTATTCTTGCCATTGGTGTTTACGATCGCACGATATCCGAAATCCGGATTCTTAAATTCGGAAATTTCTGTGGATGAAGCCATGGCTATGGTTCCTTCGATCGGCGACAGGATATCCCACATTTCTGAAGGAAGATTGCCGCCCATTGAGTTCCCGAGATCTTTGATTTTTTTGATCAGCTTGCCGGACACACCCATCGCGAAAATCATATTGGCATCACCGCCGAGAGCCGAAACTTCCGAAATGTCTATTTTCTCCATCTCGATGACACATTTCGCCGGCTTATAGTCTGAGGTCACAGGCATATATTTCATCTCCAGACCCTTTTTATTGAAGTTGACCGAGCCGATTATATATTCCGGAGAATCAAACAGCATACTCGTTCCCATGCGGAACTGTGTCTGCTCCGCGAATGAGAGGCCTGCCGTCAAAGAGTCTATCGAGCCCCAGATGCTCACGGCGTCACTGCTTTCGGCCATCTTCTCGGCATATTTGCATGAAAGGAAGCTCTCGGATTCGGAAAGCCCCATAAAGTTCTTAATTTTCGCAACATCGGGACGGTCCGTGATCCAAAGCCGGTCGTCGGTAATCACACAATTGCCATTGACCTTATAACTTCCTTCTTTTTCCCATTCCTCACCAGTTTCCTTGGCGTATGTTTTCATGAAACCGTCCGCATCCGTCAGATTGCAAGTTGCATAAAATTCATTTTTATACAGGAATCCGACCACGGCACCGGCCTCAACGTTCTTCATCACTCGTCTGAGAGTCTTCATCTCCTCTCCGCTCAGGGCGTTGGCGCCGAAAGACTGAATTTTGCCATCCTTCATTTCGCCGCCGGCCTGATCGACTATCTTCTTCAGATCGCCCGACATGACCACGGCCGCATCCTCCGGGACATTATTGAACATGGCTGTGATCTCATCCTTCACTCCGCTCGAACAGGAAGCAAACAAAATGGCGAACATGGTCATCACCGGCAATTGCCATTTGAGGCAGACTGATTTCAAGGTTCTCTTCATTTCATTAAAATTTTATATATAAGTAACTTTTTTTAATTTATATATAAGTAACTTTTTTAAAATTGGTTTATATTCTCAGCAACTCTTAAAAATTTTACGAGGTTATCAGGAATATTTTATAAAATAAGGTCTAAAAAATCCTTTATATCTGACAAAATTAAAATAAATTTAGTAAATTCGCAAAATAATTTTACTTTACGCATATAATTCATCGGAAATATCTGAAATTTCGGCGGATATTTCATTACCTTAAATCAACACCAACCATAAAAAACGCAATTAAAAATTAACCGGATATGAGCATCATCTCTCAGCGCATCGAGCGCCTCTCCCCCTCCGCGACATTAGTCATGTCGCAGAAAAGCGCCGAACTCAAGGCCAACGGCGTCGACGTCATCAACATGTCGGTCGGCGAACCCGATTTTGACACTCCCGATCACATAAAGGAAGCGGCCAAGAAGGCTATCGACGAAAATTATTCTCGCTATACCCCCGTCCCGGGCTATCTGTCATTGCGGGAAGCCGTCTGCGCAAAACTTGAACGCGAAAACAACATCAAGTTCTCTCCCTCTCAGATCGTGGTCGGCAACGGCGCCAAACAGGAACTATACAACACGCTCATGGCATGTATCGATCCGGGAGATGAAGTCATCATTCCCACTCCGGCATGGGTCAGCTATGTCGAGATGGTGAAACTCGCCGAGGGGAAAGTTGTCGAAGTCCTCGCAGGCATCGAGAATAATTTCAAGATCACGGCCGCCCAGCTTGAAGCCGCGATCACACCCGCCTCCAAGATGATCATGCTCAACTCTCCTTCCAATCCGACAGGAGCGATCTATACATACGACGAACTCAAAGCCCTCGCCGACGTGCTTGAGCGCCACCCGAGGATTCTGATCCTCGCCGATGAGATCTACGAGCACATCAATTTCGTCGGCAAAGTCCACAGCATCTCCGAGTTCCCCGCGATCCGCGACCGTGTGATCATCGCCAACGGTGTCTCAAAGGCATACGCGATGACCGGTTGGAGAATCGGATATATCGCCGCTCCGGAGGCTATCGCGAAAGCTGTCACCAAACTTCAGGGCCAATCAACTTCCGGCGTCTCTTCAATCGCACAGAAAGCCGCCGAAGCGGCCTATAACGGTTCTCAGGAATGCATCGAGGATATGCGCAAGGCGTTTGAGCGCCGCCGTGACCTGATCGTCGAACTCGCAAAGGATGTCCCCGGCTGGCAGGTCAACCGCCCCGACGGCGCGTTCTATCTTTTCCCGAAAGTCGACAGCTATGTCGGTTCCTTCACTCCCGACGGAAAACGCCTCGAATCGGTCGCTGACTATGTGATGTATCTCCTTGAAGAGGCTCATGTCGCCTGTGTCGACGGCAAAGCCTTCTGCGCACCCGGATATATGCGTCTGAGCTATGCCACATCCGACGACAACATCCGCGAAGCCATCCGCCGGATCCGCGAAGCCTCGCTCCGCCTCAAAAATATTTAACCCTCTCTTATAAACTATTAACTATAACTTATAAGTTAATATGCTCAGTTCGCTTATTCTTCTTGCTGCTTCGGCGTCAGCGTCTCCTCTGGTCTCGAATGTCGAGCCGCCTTACTGGTGGACCGGCATGCGCAACGACACGCTCCAGCTCATGGTCAGCGGACACAATGTCGGCAACGCCTCGGTCAGTGCCGAATATCCCGGCGTCACGCTCTTAGAGGATCTGACACTCGACAATCCGGACTATAAGTTCTTATATTTCAAGATTTCTCCCGACGCCAAGCCGGGAAAGATGCCTTTGAAATTCACCTTGGGCAAGCAAAAGCAGACCGTAGACTATAGACTACTCGAACGCAAGAAGACAGCGGAAGAACACGAAGGATTCGACGCCTCGGATGTGCTCTATCTCCTTATGCCCGACCGGTTTGCCCAAGGAAAAGCGGCGGTTAAGGATCCTTCCGCCGGACTGAAAAACAAGGTCGCACCGGACCGCTCAAATCCAAATGCGCGCCACGGCGGCAACATCCGCGGCATCATTGACCACCTTGATTATCTGAAAGATCTCGGCGTCACGGCCATTTGGGTGTGTCCGGTTCTGGAAAACGACATGCGCGGCGGATCCTATCATGGATATGCAACCACAAACTATTACCGGATCGACCCCCGCTTCGGCACCAACGAAGAATGGACACTTCTTGTCGAAGAAGCCAACAAACGCGGAATGAAGGTTGTCATGGACATGATCTTCAACCACTCAGGCGTCGATCACCCCTGGATGCAGTCGATGCCCTCCGCCGATTGGTATAATCACCCCGAAGGAGATGTGATGACAAACTTCAGGCTCACGACCGTCCACGACCCGTATGTCTCCGATTTCGACAAAGACGCGACCGTCAACGGATGGTTCGTCAAAGGGATGCCCGATCTCAACCAGCGGAATCCCCACCTGATGAAATATCTGACTCAGAACAGCATCTGGTGGGTCGAATCCTCCGGAATCAACGGCATCCGGATGGACACCTATCCTTACGCCGACATGGAAGGCATGGCCTCTTGGGCGGAAGACGTGATGAAGGAATATCCCAACTTCAACATCGTCGGCGAATGCTGGTATGGAAATGAGGGTGGCTCAGCTTTCTGGCAGAAAGGATCGCGCCTGAACCCGACTGACACCAAGCTACCGACCGTTATGGACTTCAAACTTTCGATCGACGGCCGGAAATATTTCAACGAAGAGACAACCCCATGGACCGGACTGAACGGGCTTTACGACCACCTCTCAATGGACTTCCTGTTCCCCGACCCTCAGAAAATTCTTACCTTCCTCGACAATCACGACACAGACCGTTTTCTGCTCGAAGAGCCCGAAAATCTTGACTCTTGGAAACAAGCGATCGCTTTTCTCCTGACCTCTCGAGGAATTCCTCAACTGTATTACGGAACGGAGCTTTTGATGAATGGTTCCAAGGAGGGAAGCGACGGCTATATCCGCCTCGACTTCCCCGGCGGATTCCCCGGCGACAAGACCAATGCCTTCACGCCCGAAGGGAGGACTCCGATTCAGAATGAAGCCTGGGACTATCTCTCTTCATTGCTCCGCTGGCGGCGCGATGTGGCCAACGAAGTGATTGCCAAAGGGACTTTGAAACACTTCATGCCTATCAACTGCGCATACGTCTATGAACGCCGCCTTGGCGACAAGAGCGTCCTTGTCATGATCAACGGCACCGACGAAGAACTTCTCCTCCCGACAGAACGGTATGCTGAAATCATAACCTCCGGAGATTCCTATTCCGAATCACTCACCGGAAATCCATATCCCGTCGGAGATGAGATAATCCTTCAGCCACGCCAGACCCTCATTCTCCAGAATTTTTAGACCATGTCCAATAACAGCCAGTCCCCTATCGAACATATCGAGACCATCACCCTGACCGACATGCTCCCCAAAGTGTTTGTCGGAGAAGAGATCCCTCATTCAGAAGTGTGGCTGACCGAATGCAGGTTCCGCCGCGGTCAATACTATCTTATTGAAGCTCCTTCTGGCGGAGGAAAGTCTTCATTGATGGCTTATATATATGGTGCGCGCCGCGATTATGAAGGGACATTGAGTTTCAACGGAAATTCGGTCAAGGAATTTTCCATTTCCAAATGGCAGAGACTCAGACGCCGCCATATCGCCTATCTTCCTCAGGAACTGGACCTCTTCCCGGAGCTGACCTGCATCGAGAACATACGCTTGAAAAACGACCTGACCGGACATGTGCCCGAAAAGCGTATTGACGAATGGCTCGAACGGCTCGGAATCGCCTTCCGGCGCGATTATCCTGCCGGGAGGATGTCGATCGGCCAACAGCAGAGGCTGGCGATCATCCGGACGCTCTGCATGCCCTTCGACTTCATCTTGCTCGACGAGCCGGTCTCGCACCTCGACGCCGCCAACAATATGATAGCCGCTGAAATAATCTCGGAAGAGGCCGCCCGACAGGGCGCCGGGGTCATCTCGACCTCGGTCGGGAATCCCCTTCTTCTTCATTCCGCAGAAAACCTTAAGCTATGAGTTCCAAGACCCGTTCAACTTCCGCAATGATAGGGCGCCTTCTGCGGCGCAACACCTCCGCGTCCCGCATAGCCGGTTTCGTGATCTCCAACCTCGTGGGACTGGCGATAATGGGCGCCGGCCTTCAGTTTTATCTCGACGCCCGCTCAATATGGGAAGCGAAAGATTCCTTTCTGAAATCCGACTATCTCGCAATCAATAAAATTGTCGGCGCGGACGCGATGTGGGGAAACTCATCTTCCGATTTCACCGACGAAGAGATCGCGGACCTCGAGTCACAGCCATGGGTGGAGAAGGTCGGCCGGTTCTCTAAAGCAGATTTCAGGGTGTACGCCTCCGTCGCGATTGACGGCGGCCAGGGCGACGGCGGACGCCGGATGTCGACAGCCATGTTCTTTGAGGCCGTTCCAGACGATTTCCTTGATCTCAGCGGATCCGGATTTGAATGGAAGCAGGGCTCGGCAGATGTGCCTATAATAATCTCAAAAGATTATCTCGCGCTCTATAATTTCGGATTCGCTTCCTCAGCCGGGCTGCCGAAGCTTTCCGAGAATCTTGTCAGCGGACTGCCACTCCAACTGACCTTGAGTTCCGATGACGGCGAAATCCGCCGTCAGGCATACGGAAGAGTCGTCGGCTATTCAAATCGCTTCAACACCATTCTGGTTCCGCAATCTTTTCTTGACGCCACCAATTCCGAATTGGGACGAAAAACCGGATCCGGGAAAACCGCCCTCACCACATCCGGTGACGACGGCGGGGCCAACGGGTCCTCACGTCCGTCTCGCCTGATCGTAGATGTCAACTCTCCCGGCGACGCGGCCATCGCTCCCTATCTTGAAAGCAAAGGCTGGGAAGTGGCCGGCGACAAGAGCGCGGCCTCGGCGACCTATATGCTGAAGATAATTAGCGGCATCATCATCGCCGTCGGCAGTCTCATCACGCTCCTGTCACTGCTCATCCTCGCCCTGAGCATGTCGCTGCTCATGGAAAAGAACAAACGCAAACTGCATTCGCTGCTCATGCTCGGAATTCCGATCAAGGAGGTTGCCCGCCCATATTGGCAGATCACCGCCCTCTCCGCTTTCGGTGCGGGCCTGCTCGCATGGATAGCGACCATAGCGCTCCGGAGCTACTATCTGCAGCCTCTTGAAGCCTTGGGTGCAGAAGGAGCAGGAATCTTCTGGCCATCGCTCATGATTCTGCTGCTGACAATCCTGATCATCTTCATCAATTGCCGCGGCGTCACGCGCCGTGTCCTCGCCGCCTGGTCAAAATAGTCCCGGGTTCAAACAAATGTTAAAATCGGGATTGAGATAAAGAATTTTTTAAGTTTTTGTGAAAAAAAGTGTGAAAAATTCTTTAAAATACCTTATTTTCGTTATATTTGCATCATTATAGTCAGGAATTCTGTCCTCACAGGTCCGGACTCACTGTGCATGAAAAACTCTAATTTAATAATATCCATAGGGTTAATTGCGTCTTGACCATAACGACCGGCCGGAAACGACCGGATTTTCGTCAAGATTTGAGAAGAAATAAAAAGGGAAAGAGATAAATAACATAAATAACCCAATGTAGAACTAAATTAATTCCTGCATGAAAAATTACAGTTTTCATCTGAATCGGAAATTCTGGGTGACCATCGCGATGGTTGTTGCCTTGGCATTTCCTGCTTTAGCTCAAAAAATCACCGTGAAAGGTACGGTAATTGATGAGTATGGCGATCCGCTGATCGGCGCCACAATCATGCAAAAAGGTACCTCCAACGGCACAGCCGCCGACATGGACGGCAATTTTGAGTTGTCATGCGATCCGAACGCCACTCTCGTAGTGAGCTACGTAGGTTACGATCCCATGGACGTACACGTCAACGGACGCACCCACATCAACATCGAGATGAAAGAGAACGCACAGATGCTCAGCGAGACTGTCGTGATCGGTTACGGCTCGGTGAAGAAAGCTGACGCTACAGGTTCTGTGGCAATCATCCGCCCGGACGACGTTGAGGCCGGTATCTCGACTTCAGCTCAGGACCTTCTCGTAGGTGCAAGCCCCGGTGTCGTTGTCACAACTTCCGGCGGTGACCCCTCCGGCAACGCGAACATCCGCATCCGCGGCGGTTCCTCTCTGTCGGCATCCAACGACCCGTTGATCGTCATCGACGGCGTGCCCCAGAGCAACCAGAGCAACGCCGGCGGCACAAACGCCCTGACAATGCTCAACCCGCAGAACATCGAATCGATGACAATCCTTAAGGACGCTTCCGCAACCGCAATCTACGGTTCACGCGCATCCAACGGTGTCATCATCATCACCACTAAGAAAGGAACAAGCGGCCGTCCGCAGGTGAACTTCGCCGCCAACTTCCACGTGAACACTGCACGCAAGACGCTCCAGATGATGAACGCATCCGAGTATGTCACTCTCATCGAGCAATACGGCAATGACCGCGCGAAGCAGATGCTCTATTCAAACCCCGTTGATCCCGCCCTCGGCACAACTCCGGGTTCTGCTTACAACCTCTATGACATCAACTGGCAGAAAGAGGTGCTCCGCACAGCCTTCTCTCAGGACTACTCTCTGAGTGTCGGCGGAACAGCCGGCTGGCTCCCCTACCGCGTGAACGCTTCTTACACCAACAATCAGGGTATCATCAAGACCTCTTCAATGGAACGTACGACTGTAGGCTTCAACCTCACTCCCTCGTTCCTTGAAAACCACCTCTCAGTCAGCCTTAACGCTCAGGGTTCATACGTCCGCACCGGCAACGCTGCCGGCGTTATGGGCGGTGCTGTAGGCATGGCTCCGGTATACCCCGTATACACTAAATATAATATGGCGGCCGACAACATGCCGCAGATCTATAACGGTTTCTACAACATTCTCCAGACTACAGGTAACCCCGAGGAGAATGCTTCCCAGAACCCGCTCCAGCTCCTTCTCGATCAGGAAACAATCGGCAAGACTCTCAACTCGACCGGCAACATCCAGATCGACTACTCACTCCACTGGCTCCCCGAACTCCACTTCAACCTCAACCTC
>CAYQQG010000012.1:0-27777 GCA_964419535.1 uncultured Sangeribacter sp. | reverse complement strand
CCGGCTGGGCACAGTGCCACGGACGGAACGCAATTTCTTGGAGTCGGAAGTTTGAACTTGATGTCTGGTATGTCGATAATATCTCTTTCAAGACGGATTGTTCGATTGTCTGGACGACGTTTAGGAAGGTGCTGAAGCGTGCTGACATCAGCTCTGCAACCTCAGCCACAATGGAGGCTTTCAATGGAAAGAATTAATCTTTTTGGTGCAAGCGGTCACGCTAAGGTGATAGCGGACATTATTAAGTCTCAAGGTGATAGCATTGGGACTGTATATGATGATTCTCCGACAAATAAGATTATTTGTGGAATTCAGGCTTGTTCTCCAAAAATCTCTGCTGTAGAAGGTCCTTTGATTATCTCTATCGGATCTAATCGAATTCGAAGATTGATTGCAGAAAAGTACGATCTTGATTATGCTATAGCTTTACACGTTAATTCTTCAATAAGCGATACGGCCACTATTGATGAAGGGACTGTAGTGATGCCCCGGGCTGTGGTTGAGGCTGATGCAAAAATTGGCAAACACTGCATTATTAATACCGCTGCCACCGTAAATCATGAGTGCCTTATTGGCGACTTTGTTCACCTTTCTCCAGGTTCCACTGTTTGTGGAAATGTGAAAATTGGCGACGGAACGTGGATCGGTGCCGGCGCCACTGTGATTCAAGGGATTTCGATTGGAAAAGGTTGTACGATTGGGGCCGGTGCTGTAGTGATCAGTGATGTGCCTGACGGGGCTACTGTTGTGGGAAATCCCGGAAGAGTTATTAAAATTTCCAAACTGAGTTGATATTTTTTGAGCTTTTGAGCAATTTAGTGTTTATCTAATTGCTCTTTTTTATTGATATTCTCTCTTACCTCTCCTCTCTTTTTAATTTAAGAATTTGCAATGGCTGAAAGAATTTTGCTTTGTCTGGCTCACATGAGCGGCAATGAAATGAAGTTTATAGAAGAGGCGTTCGCAGATAATTGGGTCGTGCCTCTGGGCCCGAATGTGAATGGGTTCGAAAAGGATCTCGAAACATTCGTCAATCACGTCGAATCGTATAACGATATAAACAAGGCGGACAGCGCGGACCGGGCTGACGGAGCGGGCGCAATGTATTGCGCCCCTACGGGAGGTGAATTGCACAAGCGGGTGGTGGCGCTCAGCGCCGGAACGGCGGCGGTGCATCTAGCGCTTATCGCCTGTGGTGTCAAGCCGGGCGATGAGGTGATCGTCCAGTCGTTTACGTTCTGCGCCTCGGCTCATCCGGTGACCTATTGCGGCGCCACGCCCGTTTTCGTGGATTCGGAACGGGAGTCGTGGAATATGGATCCGCAGCTCTTGGAGATGGCTATCGAGGATCGGATCGCCAAGACCGGGCGTAAGCCGAAGGCTATCATCCCGGTGGCGCTCTACGGCATGCCGTATAAGATTGATGAAATCATGGACATTGCCGATAAGTATGATATCCCGGTGATCGAGGATGCGGCCGAAGGGTTCGGCTCGCGGTTTCGCGGCCAGATGCTCGGAACGTTCGGCCGTTTCGGCGTGCTGTCGTTTAACGGCAACAAGATGATCACAACCTCCGGCGGCGGCGCCCTTATCTGTCCCGACGAGGAGGCGTGGCGCAAGATCATGTGGTACGCGACTCAGGCTCGCGAGTCTTATCCTTATTATCAGCATGAAGAGATCGGGTTCAATTACCGCATGTCGAACATCTGCGCCGGCATCGGCCGCGGTCAGATGACGGTGGTCGAGGATCATATCGCTCATCACCGCCATGTCCAGGAGCTTTATTGCGAGCTGTTGGCCGGCGTCGAGGGGCTGGAGATGCATCGCAATCCGGCTCCGGAGTTCGAGTCGAATTTCTGGCTCTGCACCGCCACGCTCTCCCCTGAGCTGCGGATCAAGGGTCAGGAGGAGGCTTACCGGGAGGTCATCACGGGCGCCGTGGGCGGCGCTGCGGGCGTGATTCGCGCCGCTTCGGCGGCCGTCACGGATTGTCAGCCGAAGGCTAACGTCGAGGCGCTTCGCATAGCCCTTGACCGCGCCGGAATCGAGGCGCGTCCGCTCTGGAAGCCGATGCACCGTCAGCCGGTCTATCGTGACAATCCGGCATATGTCAACGGGGTCTCTGAGGATCTCTTCGCGCGCGGAATCTGTCTGCCCGCCGGTCCGTGGGTCGGCGATGCGGAAGTCCGCCGGATCGTGGACGCAATCAAAGACGCAATCGAATAATGGATTAAAGGATTTTAAGGACGTTAAGATCTTTAAGGTCGTTAAAGGCTCTAAGGACGGCAAAAACAATTTTTGGCAAGGGCGCAAGCCGGAGGCTTACGATCCAATCCGAACGGAAAAAAGGTCCGAACTCAGCGGTGAGTTCGGACCTTTTTGTTTTTTTATCGGTTGATGAGAAGTTCGACGTCTGTGCCTTTTAGCTTGTATAGGCCGGGGGCGTAACCCGTAGGGTGGAATTGAATTCGGCCGTCGACGGGCTGCGGCAACGGGATTTCGGTGCCGTCAGGTGCCGTCAGGGCGTAGGTCCCGGTGTCCGTCAGTCCAAAGAAATTCACATATCCGTGGAAATGAGATTCCACGACATTGGGTGAGACCGAAGGGACATCCTTCGCGTGAATGTTAGGCGTCCCTTCAAGAACAAGTTCGGTCAAACCGTGATATGAGCTGACGAATATTGAGTTCGTTTCGGGATTGTATATAAGATTCAGGAAGTTTGTTTTTGGAAGTGGCGAATTTTCGCTGTCAAATTCGGCCAGAATTGTTGAGCGGTCTTCAGAAAGACAGACGATCGGACCGGATTCGAATGCCATCCATTTCCGTCCCTGGCCGTCAACGGCCAGTCCGACAACGCCGTCGACACCTCCCTGACCGAAATGCGAGTGCATGATTCCGTTCGCCGGGTTGACCGGGTTGAGCCATGAGAAATGGGGACCGTCTTTGCTGAATATCATCTCGGAATCGGTCACCATTATGCCGTCTCGCGAGGTGATGATGAAAGATCCGTCATACGGGTCTTCGATCAGGCGCTCGGCAAAGTATATTTTCGGGCACGCATCCCCGTTGTCATCAATCAGATTTTCAAAGATCACATATTTGTCATCAGAAGTGTCATCCGGAGTCCCGTTATGGTCCAAGACGAAGGAGATTTCGTCGTAATTGTCACTGAGATTGAAGAGCAGATTGCGGTTCTTTTCCTGATGACCGCAATATACATAACCGACCGGCCCGACCTCCACACCCGGGAGGGCGATGATCTTCATCGGGTGATCGGCATAATCTCCGCTTTTGAGGACCGCCTTGCGATCTTCGAGCGGCCAATACCAGAACTCGGCCTGCATCACGGGATATGCGTTCGACTTGAGACGCCTGAACGACGTCCACAGCGTTCCGTCATTGTCGGTGTCAAATTCGCTGAATCTCACCGCCGTCGAATAACTCGATCCGGTCTGAGGCTCGGTGATTACCGCACGGTTGGCATATTCGGAAGCGTAATTGCTTCGCGTCATCAGAAGGACATCTGACGGATCTTCAAGGTTCTGTCGCCGGATTCCGACTGTTGTTCCGCGGGTATAGACATAATGCGGCAGTTCCGGATCCGGATATGCACCGCAAGAATTGCCCATCATCATGTTATTGCCGCTTCTCATCCACCCTGTCTTAAAGTTAGTCAGCATGAGTGAATGTTGGGTCCACACACCGTCACGATATGAGCAAAGGCCGTCACCCTGTCCGATATCGTTCGTGAAATCATTGTTTCGACCGTCGGCACGTGCCATAAGGCCATAAACGGGCGAATAATGAATATATCGGGGCATTCCGGCTGTGAGGGCGTTGACCCCGACAACTTCTCCCGCATCGCTCCACACAGCCTTAGTTCCCGTTCCGGTGACCGTGCGCTTCTGGAAACCGAGACGCGGACGGAAGACCCAGAAATTTTCTCCGTCACGGGTTGTGATCGGCTTATAGCGCTCCGGGCCTTGCTGGGGGTCGGGAGCGGCGGTCTGCGGGAGACGCCACGTTGAAAGAGACACCGGATTTTCTTCGGTTACGACATTATCTTCTGAGCCATCCTTCACCCAGTCTATGGCATAGACATCATTCTCAGTCCGCAGAACAAGCCCGCGGCGTGTCGGGGCGACAAGCGACAGTTCCCTGAAACTCGGCGCGACATCCGGCCGACATCCGGTCATTGCGAAGTTCACGGAGGTCGTCAGGATATTCTTGACGGCGGCATCTTCCGAGACCGCATCTTCGGGCAATGTCAGCATATTGACCGACACTCCGTCCACGTTTGAGGCCAGAGCCGGCGCAAGAAAAACCATTGACCGGTCCGAGACCGGATAGAGGCCGAAAGAGTGACGGACGGCTCCTTCGCTCAGGACACCGGCCGGAGCATTCGCTTCTGACGATCCGAGAACAGGCATCGATTCGAGCGCGGCAGGAACCGAAGACACCGGGCATGAACGTAAAATCCCGTCGGATGCAACCACGAGCTTATCTCCCAACAGATTGGCAAAGTCGACACCGGCTGAGAAGTTAATCAATTTTTCGATCTCACCGGTCGACGTGCTGATAATGACAACACCGAAATCGGTCGCGGCGACAACTTTGGAAGAGTCGAGATTGAACGAGATGCTCCTGACTTTCCTTCCGCCCGGCTGAGTGAAATATTTCAAATCCTTCGTCGAGACCAGACGCCCGTCGTCATAAATAAAATCGAAACTTCCGTTGTCATAAGCCACAGCGACACAACCCGCAGAAGAGGAATATTCTATCGCCTCGATTCCGAGTCCGCTGACATTCAGATGAGTGGCCACAGCTTCCATTTTGGCGTCCGGATCCGCCTTGTCAACCCGCGCCAGAAAATAAGGCACTTGGGAATAAGCGTTGACTCCGCTTTCCACTTCCAGATGAAGACCGCCGGAAATCAGCGCATAAAGATATCGGTCGGTCTCAACAAGTTTCTGGACATTATTCATCGCACCGTTCAGGTTCTTGACATAGCTCGAGTTGTATAGATAGGAATATATATCGAGTGTCGGATGATGAACCCACCTGACATTTATGTCGGCACGAGCCTGCCCGAAGGCTAATAACGAAGCGAAAAAGAGAATGAATATTTTTTGAAAACGCATTTTCTAATAATCGGTTTATGCAACTTTTCGACGGTTTTTTCCGTCATATAATTACGCAAGTTATTAACGGATTTTTCCGCCCGATATTGCGTCGCTAAGGTCTAATCTCCTCAGTCTCGAAGCGACTGTGTCCGAATATCGGGCAGCCGCCTCGTCGGTCAAATGGTTAAGATCAAAAAAATTGGTGGAATCATTCTTGAAGGCCGGATGATCGGTGTCATCCCAGATTATAACCGAGCCGTCCGCTGCAGCCCGCTTCATAAATGGTGATTGACTCCACTGATTTCCAAAAATATGGTTGGGCGGAAACAACAAAATGAGAGTGACCTTCGAGCGCACGGCCAATTCCTTGAGCCTGTCGAAATCAGCCTGAGCCTCCGCCGGCACATTCCGGATCGGCTCTTCAAACCGTTTCCCCGGATGTCTTCCCCGGAAAGGGTGAGATCTGAACCCCTTCGTCTCTAAGTAAATCGGTTTTCCGAACCCTAAAGTTCCTGCAAGGCGCGGCATCAGATCGGAATTCAGCAGCCACAGATTTGACTTGAACAGAAGCCGCCTCACCGGGAGCGTGGCGTTCAGAATGCTGTCCGCATCCTGCAGTCCGCGTCCATACAGCGGATACATCATCTCGAATCCGGATTTAGGCTTATAGTCTCTGAAATTCCGGGGATTAAGCGCCACGACCAATATCTTCGGCTTATGCCGCGCAAGAAGGATTTCGGCTTGGGCAACCGTAAATTTCAGGCCTCCGCCGGCCTCGGACAGATTGAAGGCTGTCATGCCGGTTGAATCTGTCAGAATCTGAGGCAAAAGATGATATTCGCCCGCTGAATTGCCGATGATGATTATATCCTCGTCGGCCTTCCGGACAAGATAATCCACCTTTTGAGGACATGACGAAGATTTCATCAGCCGATCGCGCACAATCCCGGCGGCGAAGTCAAGGGCCACGAAAAGTGATATGGCCAGACCGACCGCGACGATTATGGATCTGTATTTTCGGAAAATCTTCATTATGTCAGAACCGGAATTAAATGAGAGTTATCAGAACTGGAAATAAATGAAAGGCTTGGAAGAAAATTGCCCGAACAGGAGGATGAGTGCGAGCAGAATCGCGATCTTGCAGGCCGACCTCGTCACGTCGCTCCTTTCAGATCTTCGGCCGGCGATTTCAGGGTGCCGGTCAAGATATTCATGCCGCAATTCCATTATTATTAGGAGAAGAATCAGAAAGACCTTCTCAACAAAAAACGTATACCCGTTCGGATCGAACGTCCCCGGTTCTGTGAAAATTTTCCGGAATGCCAGCATCGAATCCGAAATACTTTCTGAACGGAAGAAGACCCTTCCGAGCGCAATGAGGACGAATGCCCAGAATATTTTCAGGCAAGTTGTCAGAAAATTCCGGGGAAGATGAAACCGTGAATTCTTATTCCACGCGGCCTGAGCCGTCTGCAAGGCTCCATGATAAGCGCCCCATGCAAAATATGTATAATCGGCACCGTGCCAGACTCCGGAGACAAAAAGAGTCGCGAAGATATTGAAATAATGCCGTGCGGGTTTCACACGGTTGCCTCCGAGCGGGATATAGACATAATCCTGCAACCAGCGAGAGAGCGAGACATGCCAGCGCCGCCAGAAATCCCTCACGGAAGTGGCGAAATAAGGTTGCCGGAAGTTCCGGGTCAGCCGGAATCCCATGCACCGTCCGGCCCCTATCGCAATCAGCGAATAACCCCCGAAATCGGCCAGAATCTGAAAACAGAAGAAAACAGTCGCCACGATAATGTCAATCCCACCGTGGCCCGCGATATTGCCATAAATCTTGTCCACATACAATCCGACATTCTCAGCCACACATAGTTTCATGAAATAGCCTGTGAGCATCATCTCGATTCCGGTCCAAAGCTGTGGGAACTCGAACCGGTGTTTCTCTCCGAACTGCGGCATCATGTCCCGGGCCCTTTCAATCGGGCCGGCCACAAGCTGAGGGAAGAAAGCCAGAAAGAGCATGACGGTCAGAAGGTTTTTCTCCGCCTTCACAGTGCCTCGGCTGACATCAATCAGATAGCCAATCGCCTGGAACGTAAAGAAAGAGATGCCGACCGGAAGAAGAATCTCAAACTCAGGGACTTCCATTCCGATACCCAATCGGTCAAAAAGATTTGCCACCTCATGGCTGAAAAAATTCAGATATTTGAATGTGAAGAGGACCGCCAGTAGGATTATGACTGAGCCCGCAAGAACGCGGCGCGCGGCTCTTCCCGACTCCGTTGCGCGGTCTTCCGGAGGGGTTTGGACGGTATGTCCGGAAATCACTTTCGCCGCCCACCAGACAATGACGCTGACCGAAAACAGGAGCAAGCCGAAGGCCGGCTGCCAGTTCATATAGAAATAATAGCTCGCAATCAACAGCATGGCGTTTCGCCATCGCCATGGGAGAACCCAATACAGGATGACGACCGCCGGAAAAAAAATCAGGAATTGAAGCGAGTTGAAAAGCAAGCCTTAATTGTAGGTAATAGGTAATAAGTGATAGTTTATAAGTAATTGATTGTAACGGAGAGGAAGGTTTAAGGGTTGGGAAGGAGCGCGTCGAGAATCGAACGGTCGTTATGGAGACGTGGAATCTTCCGCTGGCCGCCGAGCTTGCCGCTCCCATAGTGGTTCAGCCAGCTGTCGAACGACCCTGAGGGGAGAACGATGACCTCGGGCGCATCGAGAAAAATCCCCCCTTTTCTCTTTGCGGCATAGTCCGAATTCAGTCGTTTCAAGCTTTCATCCAGCACGCCGGCAAAACGTTCGAGGCTCTCCGGCTCTTTGTCGAACTCGAATAGCCATTGATGACGCCCTTTCCGGCTTCCGCGGGCATAAAGAGGACCGGCAGTATAGTTTCGCATCAGCGCTCCCGTCGCCTCACAAGCCTCGGCAACCGCCCTCTCGGCATTGTTCTCCATCAGTTCCTCTCCGAACGCGTTTATAAAAGTATGGGTCCGACCCGCAACCTTGATTTTCAAAGGATTGGTTTCGACTACTTCGATCGTGTCGCCGATCCTGTATCGCCACAGGCCATTGCACGAACTGATTATCATTTCATAAACCTTTCCCCGTTTCAGCTCTTCGGCCGTCAGGGTCGCGTCGTGTCCGGGATCTGCTCCGACAGGAAGGAATTCATAAAATATTCCACGGTCGATCAACAGAAGCATCCCTTCCGAATTGTCCGCCGATGACTGCGTGGCGAAGAAACCCTCCGAGGCGTTATAAGTCTCGAAGAAACGCATCTTGTCCGGATCAGTCAGCCTCGCATACTCATTCCGATAAGGTTCGAAAGAGATTCCGCCGTGGAAGAAAACTTCGAGATCGGGCCATAGCGAAGACGCCGTTTCCTTGCCCGAAATCTCGAGGGCGCGGAGGATCACGCGGAGCATCCATGAAGGGACACCGCTCAGATTCGTTATGTCGGCTTTCGCGGCCGCAGCCGCAATCAGATCCAGCTTCTCGTTCCAATCCGTCATCAGCGCGATCTTCTTCGACGGCACCCTGAACATATTTGCAAGCGGATTTATACTGTCGATGAGAGTCGCCGACAGGTCGCCGATCTTCACTTTGGGTGATTCAACTTTCAGTTCGGAATCGAAGCTGCCGCCGAGAATTAGTCCTTTTCCGCTGAACATCCGGCTTTCGGGATAGCAACGGAGATATTGCGCGACGACATCGGCCGAACCGGCATAATGATTGACCCTCAGCGAATCCTGAGTGACAGGAATGAATTTCGAACGCCCGCCCGACGTTCCGCTCGATTGCGCGAAATTAAAGCATCTGCCGGGCCATAGGACAGAATCCTCGCCCCGGATTTCGCGCATAACGTCCTCCCGGATATCCTCATACTCCCTCAACGGCACCCGCTCCGAAAACTCACGACGGGGTTCGGACGAACGGATTATATCCTCATAACCGTATTTCCGACCGTATTCAGCCGAGGCTCCCTTAAAAAGAAGCCAACGCAACTGGCGCAGTTGGATCTCGGCCGTATGATCTTTCCATTCCGAAATCCGGTTGCCCCGCCGGCTGAAGATTAATTTTGCAATTGGAGTCAGATTCATGTTCACTTGAGCTGAAGGTTATTATACGATTGCAGGTCTGCACACACGCTCATTTGAGCTGAAGATTCGCGTGGCGGCGGATATGACGGATTTGCCAGAACAGCATTGCGCCTGCGACGATTGTCGAAACGCAGTCGCTTATCGGGAAACAGACCCAGACGCCGGACAATCCGAACTTCGGCGGGAGAATCAGAAGCAAGGGGACCATGAAAAGAATCTGGCGTGTCAGACTCAGGAACACCGCTTTACCCGCCATTCCGAGACTCTGGAAGAAATTGGTCGAGACGATCTGGAAACCTACCATCCAGAATCCTAACGTCGTGATTGAAAGACATCTGACAGCCGCCTTTATCTGCTCGGCATCAGTCATGAAGAGAGACGCGACCATGTCGGGAATGAAATGACCGATGATCGATCCTATTGTCGTGATTATCACTGCGGTCAATGCCGCCAGACGCAACGTCTTGAACAGACGGTCAAACTTCCCGGAGCCATAATTGTAACCCAATATCGGCTGCATGCCCTGGCATATGCCGATGACAATGAAGACAAATATCGTAACGAAACGGTTGAACACGACGACGGCCGCAATGGCGTTGTCACCACCATATTTGAGCAAAGAATTGTTGACAATGGCGTTGATCGCCGAACCGGCGACATTGATAAGGAACGGGGCCATGCCGATATAAAGGACCGAACGGATGACACCCCAGTTGAGCTTGAAAGTGCCGCGGACAAAATGGAGCGTATTGTTCTTATTGAAGAAATGGCTCATCACCCATATCGCGGTTATGAGCATCGATATGTCCGTGGCGATCGCGGCCCCGCGGATTCCCCATTTGAACACGAACAGGAACAGCGGAGCCAGGATACAGTTGAAGACGGCGCCCATTATGTTTGTCAGCATCGCCTTCCCGGGATATCCCGAAGCGCGCATGACATTGTTGTATGAATACGTTAGATTTATCAGCACCATTCCCGGCAAAACCCAGAGAATGAACTCGCGTGCGTAGGGCAATGAAGCGGCCGACGCGCCGAACATCTTCAGAATCGGATCGACGAATATCGCGAAAACCGACATATAGCATATTCCGATGAATATTGTCAGCTGCACACTGTTTCCGAGAATAATTTCCGCCATTCTGTGGTCCTTTTGGCCGAGGACGATAGAGATTCGCGTCGCCGCGCCCGCTCCAATCAGCATTCCGAGAGCCGTCGCCAGCGACATCACGGGGAACGTAACCGCAATTCCGGCCACGACATTCGGATCCTTAATCGCATGGGCGATAACAATCGAGTCGATGATATTGTAGAGTGCGGAAACGACAGTGCCTATCACTGCCGGCAGACTATATTTTATCAGCATCCGCCATATCGGGGCGTTTGCGAGCTCAAGAAGCCTGTTGTCTTGCTTTATTTCGGTAGCTGAATTAGTCATCTATAGTGTCTTTATTCCCGATGTGGAATTAGTTTCTTTCAATCACGCATAATCCCGTCCTTTATTCGAGTTCCGGCTTCCGGGATTTCCCGAGTCTCTCTTCCGCGCGCTCCCAGTCCGCGAGAGTGTCCAGATCGAGGCTCCTGTCGGACGGCATCACAACCGGAAGCATATTCGGAATCCTGGAAATCTCATGCGCCAGGAGCGCTTCGGGATTGATCACGTAGACCGCCCCATTGAATTCCCAGACCGGAGGCGCATCCTGACGGCGCGTGTAAGATCCGTCCCCTTTTGAGATATGAAGAAATCCGTCAGAATCAGCCTCGAACGCTGAATAATATGGATTCGTACGCGCCGCCGTGACGCTCACGGCCATTCCCGGTGTCACTCCGGAAGCCGACGCCGCAGATTCATAGACCTCAATGGCCCGTTTGATATCCTCCGGCTCACGGAACGGCGACGTGGGCTGCAAAAGCACGACCGCGTCATATTTCCTTCCCATTCCGGCAAGTGTCTCCACGGCGTGAAGTATAACATCGCGCGAAGAAGCCGTGTCAGTTGCGAGATTCGACGGCCTCATGAACGGGACGGTGGCGCCCGCTTCGCGCCCGGCCGCCGCAATTTCCTCGGAATCGGTGGTCACGACCACATCCTCAGGTGAAGCGCCGGACATCAGCGCGTGCCGAACAGAATGCGCTATAAGCGGAACACCTCCAAGGAGCTTTATGTTCTTGCCCGGAATCCCTTTGCTCCCTCCGCGGGCCGGAATGAGATAAAGATATTTCATGAGAAGAAGTGTTTTTGTGGAAATTTATGAAAGGGAAAACCGAGAATCTTATCCGCCATGCGGGCCGCCGTCGCGCCGCCTTCGTATGGATTCGGCGCCTTCGCGGCAAGCTCCCTGAACTCCGGTGAGACAAGTTTCTCCAGACCCTTCCTGACAGATTCATAGTCAGCTTCACAATGGATCACGGCCTCACCGTGTTCCCTCCCCTTCTGACGACAGCCGATGTCGAGACTCCCGACCCCTAACGATGGGGTCTCTACGATTGCACTCGACGAATTGCCGACGGTTCCACGGCTCAAAGCGACAGCCGAAAGATACCTACGTTTGCCAAGTGAGGGAACGACCTTCACCCTCTCCGGCATTTTCCGTTCAAAAGCACGCATAGATTCAATCAGCGGTTCCGGATCCACATCCGAGTTGGGATAGGTGATCAGAAATCTGTAGTTCTCAGGCATCTCCGAGAGCGCTCTGAGCATATCTTCCTGAACTTCTATGGGTGATTTCTTTTCGAGAGTCGCGGCATGAAGCGTCACGACAAAAAAATCTTCGCCGGGGTTCCACCCGCCGAGTGAGTCTGTCAACTCGCCGAGCGTCATTCTTCCGACCCTGAGGGTGTTTTCGACGCCAAGCGCCCCGGTGGGAATGACGTTGGCCGGATTCTCACCCATTTGGCGAATCCTCGCCGCGCAAAACTCCGTCTCCGGGAAATGAAGCGTCGCCATTTTCGTAATCGCATGACGGACAGAGTCATCAAAAGCGCCTTCCGAAACAGTTCCGCCGGCAATATGCACGATCGGGACGCCACTCAAAAGCGCCGCCGAAGCGACTCCTAACATCTCACACCGATCCCCTAAGATTATCAAGGCGTCCGGACTGATCTCCGAAAGAGCCTTTGAAGCACCCTTTGCGGCCTCCGCCATAATTTCCGGAGCGCTCCCTTCGGCCGGGAAAACCGCCGTCGGTTCAAATCCGTCATTGCGGATCTCCTCGATTGTGTTCCCCATTTCGGGCATCAGATGCTGATGAGTGGCCATGACCGCAATTTCACACCCGCGCGAGCGCAACTCTTCTGCGAGAGGCTGAAGCAGTCCCCAGTCGGCACGGGTTCCTGTGGCAATGGCTATTTTCATCGGATGATAGGGATTTTAGGGATAATTTAAAATTTTAGGAGATTAGGGAGGTTAAGGAGAGTAGAGAGGTTTGAGGAGATTAGGGAGTTTATTTAGAGAGTAATCAATTCGTCATATTCAAAATCGCGTGGAGCCGATTTTCCGATAACGGAATCCCATTTCAATGGCGAGATGCCGTTTCCGGGCCGCTTGACCGTGATATTTTCTTCGGTGAACCTATCACCTTTCTTTATCGGGCACGCCGCCACGATGCTCTTGCGTGCAACCGTCATATTCGGCACTTCCGACGGTGCCGGCGCCTTGACGCCGTTTCCCATGGCGGCCTCGATATGCCGGACCGAGTCGACCAGTTCCTTCAGTTCATCCGGTTCGAGCGAAGCCTTATGGTCCGGTCCGGGAAGCCGGCGCGAGAGGGTGAAATGTTTCTCAATCACCACCGCGCCCATCGCCGCGGCCGCCAGGCTGACCTCAAGTCCACGTGTATGATCGGAATATCCGACCTTGACGCCAAACCGCTCTTTGATAGCTGTCATAGCCTCGAGGTTCACGTCATTATATGGACACGGATATTCCGTCGTGCAATGAAGGACGATGATGTCATCAAGAGTAAGACGCGATTCCGAAGGATAGAGAGGATGTTCCCCTGTCAGAATCAGCAAAGCGTCCCCGATTTCATCCATGGTCGCCATTCCGGTCGACAGAATGACTTTCTGGCCCGACATAGCGATTTTTCTCAGGTAAGGCAAATTCGTAATCTCCCCGCTCGGCACCTTCATATAATCCTGGCCCAAATCGGTCAGCAAATCTATCGAGACAAGGTCAAACGGGGTTGACATAAAGCCGATCCCCTCATCCTCACAAAGTTTCTTAAGTTCGGCATAATCACTCAATGGAAGATGAATGGCCTTGCACATCTCAAGCTGAGACTCGGCCTCACCGGTCGTAGACTTCTGATATTCAGCCTTCGGAGCGAAAGACGAGATGACAAGTTCAGGCTTTGCGGTCTGAAACTTCACATAATCGGCGCCGGCCGCCTTGGCGGCTTTCACCATCTCCCGTGCCAACCGGATGTCACCGTTATGATTGACGCCCGCTTCCGCGATTATCATTATGCCCATATTTTCTTTCTTTTATAGATTCAACCTTCAAAATCTTCATTGACCTCATAGAACTCTTAGATCTCACAGATCTCATAGATCTCCCGGTCCTCTAAGCTCTCGGTCCTCTAAACTCTCGGTCCTCTAAGCCCTCGGTCCTCCAAGCTCCCGGTCCTCTAAGCCATCAGATCTTCACCGGCTCGTTATTGAAGAATATCGCTTCTTTCTGATAGCGGGCCATGAGGGTGCCCGAAATCCAGTCATCACACGGCGCGACGCTCATCCCCAAAGACTCCTTCAGAATATAGTCCGTGATCGGTGCGCCGGCGAAAATCGAACACAGGACCCCGCCGCCGAGACGCGGATTGATCTCCATAAGCATGAACCGGCCGTTGGTCGTGTCTTCGAGGAACTGAAGCGTGACCGGCCCGCGAAAATTGAATTTCTCAATCACCGTCCGGCTCATCTCAATGACCTTATCAGAACGAAGCGTCTGAGATCGCGTCACTTCCCCGCCCATGACTTCCATTCTCAGACGCGGGACCGTCACTAAGATTTCCCCTTCCTGAGAGACATAGCAATCGACCGTGAACTCACGGTTATGTTCGATATATTCCTGAACGAGATAATCCTGAATATTCTCGAGCTGCATAAGTCCCTCGATCGTGCTGAAAACCTTGATTCCGCGCGAAGCCGAGCCGTGGCGCGGTTTTGCAATCGCCGGACACTCGGCGTTGAGCACGGAATATGTCCGCGGGATAGGAATCTCGGCGCCTTTGAACACCTTGGCGGCCTCGACTTTGTCAAACATCACTTCCGCGAGCCCCGGCTCGATTACAGGCACAAAAACGCCGGGCAACTCCTGACGGCATCGGGCCGCGATCTCAATAGCTCCGTCAACGAACGGCAGGATGACGTTCACTTCACGCTCGCGGCAGATTCGGCATATATCGGCCACAACCTCCGGATCGTTCCATTTCAATCCTACAATCACCTCGCCTATGATAGCGATCGGCACTTCCGCCAGAAGCTCATAGCTCAAAATCTTGACTTCATGGCCAAGACGTTGGCCGGAACGGATCAACTGCTCTGCCATCGACACCCTCCGGGCGCCGCCGAGCATTAATATCTTTATAGGTTCTTTCATCAATTCAGACGTTGTAAATATTTGTTTTATACCGGGCTAAATTCTCCGGATTGACAAACCAACTTATAGTTTCCGCGAGGCCCTCTTCGATTCCGACCAGAGGTTCCCAATCGGTCAATTCGCGAATCTTGGTGTTGTCTCCGCAAAGACGGAAAACTTCGCTCCCCGCCGGACGGATCCGCGCCGGATCCTTCACCCATTTCACATCGGCGTCCATAAGCCGTGCGATCGTCGAGAGCGTGTCCTGCATCGAAATTTCCGTTCCCGTCGCGATGTTGACCTCCTGGCCGACGGTCAGCGGCGATCTGGCCAAAGCGATGAACCCCCGCGCCGTGTCGCTCACGAAATTAAAGTCTCGCGTCGGGGTCAGGTCACCGACCTTTATCTCCCTTTCTCCCGCAGCGATCTGCGAGATTATAGTCGGTATGATCGCACGCGCCGATTGACGCGGACCGTATGTATTGAACGGACGGACAATGGTCACCGGCAGTTCGAACGCATTATAAAAACTTAGCGCAATCGCATCCGCACCGATTTTTGAAGCCGAATAAGGACTTTGTGGCTGACGCGGATGATTCTCATCAATCGGAACATAGCGTGCCGTTCCGTAAACCTCCGAGGTCGACGTGACGAGCAGACGCTCCACACCGGCGTCGCGAGCAGCCTGACATATATTCAGCGTGCCCTTCACATTTGTGTCCACATAAGAATCCGGAGCGACATATGAATATGGAATCGCAATCAGCGCCGCGAGATGAAAGACAGTGTCACACCCCTTGACAAACTCTCTGCAAAAATTCGGATCCCTGACGTCACCCGTGACAACCTCCAGTTCCGGATGATTTATCCCTTCAAGCCAACCCCAGTTATTGAATGAATTATACTGGGCGAGCGCGCGGACGTGATAGCCCTCCTTGAGAAGAGCTTCCGTCAGGTGCGAGCCGATAAAACCGTCGGCACCGGTCACTGCTGCTTTTTTCATTTCTCTTTCTTATTCGTTATTTCTCCGGTCTCGGACCTTGTGATTATACCACCTATGAATGTGATGGGAGGAATTCTTTGTCCTGACCTTATTTCGGAATGTCGCCGGCATGAAACGTCATTATATGCCGGCGCTTCTTCTCCTCCACGATTTCTGAAATCTTCAGGAAAATCGCTGTCTCCTCGACATCTCCGAATTCGTGGTTTATGGCCGTCCCGAACATTTTCATCGTCGGTGAAAGCGACATATATGCGTTCACGAGCGGCGGGATATTCTTCCCCATTCCCCTTATCAGAGAATTCAGTATCTTATAGTCCTCGCGGAACGTCTCTCCGGTGAAGACCGAACGGACAGCCTCGGAATCCGCATTTGAAGGCAGCGGCTCGAGCGGCGTCACCAGCCCGCTGTTGTCCTGAAAATGCTTTCTCAGAAAACCGAGAATCAGGTCGCGGGGCATCTCGCCGAACGAGGGATACATCGTCACCTTGCCGAAAAGATATTCGATATCCGGATTCAGCACCGTCAGCGCGCCAAGCCCGTCCCAGAGGTTGTCGAGCGAATAGAGCGCCTTCTTGCCCGCTCCGGAGGCCTGATAGTCCGTGGCCACAAACGACCGTCCCAGTTCAAGAGTATGCGGAAGATAATCGCGGACGAAACGGTCTGAGAATTTGAACATGTGCGAGGTCGCAATCCGCGGAACGCCGTCCTCGATCTTCACGTCATGGCCAAATATAAACCTATATCCGCCGACGATCTCCTGAGCCGCCGGATCCCAGACAATCAATTGCCGGCACGGAGGATCCATCAAATCATAAGAGTCAATATCACAGCTCTTTCCGGTCCCTCCGCCGGACACGCGGAATGCAATTTCCCGAAGACGCCCGATCTCCCTCATAGTCGCCGGGGCCGAACGCGCGTCGACAACATATATAAGGTTATTGGCCTTATTCGTCTGGCGAAGAAGGCGTTCCGGCGTCAATTCCGCGAGTATCTCCTCGCGATCAATTTTTGGAATGATTTCCTCCATGATTAACTCTAAAATGCAAAGATAACAAAAAGTAAGAATAAACTCAAAATCCTTTTTGAATTTATTCTTCCCTGAAATTATTCTTCTATTTGCCCGCCTCAGTTGCGCACCCAGGTATAATGGCGTTTCCGGGTCGGATAATGGTTGAGGAAGAAGAGGAAATTGCCGATCGGACGCCACAACAGGAAGGGAACGACTCCCCAGAACAGCCTGACGGCTTTCAGACGCGCCGCGAGCCGGCGATAAATCAGGATTTCAAAAAGCCACGCTCCGAAGACAATGGCCAGACCCGCAATGACCATTATCAGTTCCGGCAACATCTGTGAGGAGCCACCGGCCGTCATCGCCCCGGCGATTTTTGCGAGCGTAACCGCGCCGAAGGCTGTCACTCCGAGACACAGCCAATTGAAAATCTCGAGCAATGCAGTCTGAACGAACGGCCGCTTCGGCAGATATTTGCGCGTGAAAATATAACGGTCCTTGAAATCAACATACATTCTGGAAGCCTCATCTCCCCAGCGCGTGTCGACGAACGACTCGGGATTGAGCACCAGCCGTCCGCGCCCTTTGCGCGTAATGGCATGTATAAAGATGTCGTCATCGCCGTCAACCAAGGTCAGCGAGGAGGCATAGCCCTTGTGTTCGAAAAACAGTTGTCTTCTGAAAGCGAGGTTATAGCCGTCGCCGCGATAGGGTGTCCCTTGAATTGCCGCATCCATCCATTGGGCTGACGTCATCACTCCGTCCATCTGGCGATACCACCTCGAAATCCCTTTGAAATCTTCCAACCGCGGGTGAACATAACCGCAGACAACATCCACCTCGCTGTCAGCGAACGGTTCTGCAATCGTTCGCAGCCAACGGTCCGAATCCGGAATCACGGAAGACGCGGTGGTCAGGACCACTTCCCCTTTCGCCGCCTTGATGCCTATGGTCTGGGCCAGCTTGTGCCGGCTCAGATTATGCGACCCCGGCGGGATGAACGTCACATGTAGATTCTCCATTCCGGCAAACCGGTCCGAAAGCATCGCCGTCGCCTCAGCCGAAGCATCACAAACAAGAATCACTTCAAAATCGGGATAATCCTGATTCAGAAGGGTGTCTATATATGCGTCAAGATTCTCTTCATCGCGGAGTGCGAAAGCCACCACTGACATTTTCGGCAAAGCACTCTGGCCTGTCGCTTCCGACTTGTAAGAAGCCGTGCGCCGCCAGGGAGCCAGCAAAATCACAGTTCCGACGGCGGCAATCAATGCGAAAATTAAAACCAACATTTCTTTATGAAGTTAAGAATCTATTTGAAATTAAGAGCCTATTTGATGTGAGGATCCTATCTAAAGTTAAGAACCCATTTGAAAGCGGGATCCTATTTTTCAAAAATCCGAGAACAGGCGCGGCTTGAACACCAGCCCGACTCTGAGACGCGAATGGAACTGATTGTAATCGAGCAGATTCTCGCCATACCCGTTATAATATTGTGCGAACAGGTTCACGTTAGATTTCTTATCGACAAGCCATGAGACCTCTGCGATAGTATTCCAATTGAACAGCTTTCCGGCGCGCTTGACGAAGGTCACGCCTCCCTGCCAACGCTTATTGCGGCTTGAAAGCTCGAACCCCCATTGGAAAAGTCCGGCATAATGGAGGATGTCGCGGTTGTTGCCGCTGTCGATTATCGGAATCCAATATTTGGCATGAACCATCAGCCAATCGCTCACGACGGCCGAACCGGCCAGCGAAACACGGTTCCATGAGCGCGAGGCGTCGCCGTCGCGGCCGTTCGACTCATGCTCCAGAATCAGCGACAGCTTTCCGATATAGCGGTTTTTTGAATAAAAAGGCTTGGTCAGACCCACTCCCGGATTGAAATTCATGTCACGCATCGGAAGTGACTCCTGAAAGACATTCCAGAATGTTTTCTGGGTATAGAACAGATAGAGATATGTTCCCCACGGAAGAGTGGAATTCGTCAGCCTGATCGCGAGCGAAATCTGAAATTTCACGTCTGAGTTCAGTCTGTTGGGTGTCTCTCCTATAGCCGTGCCGACCGTGAAATAATTATCCTTATACAGTCCGAAGAACGGTCCGTTATAGGATTTCTTCAGCGAATCCGTCAATTCCAGGCTTTCATCGCCGCCAAGGATCTGAGCGCCGGATTGAAAGGCCACTCCGGCAAGAAATGTGATTATCAGAAATATACGTTTAAGCATAAAAGAGCCTATTTCATCATTATTTCCGGTTCACCTCCACTTTCTCTGTCGGCGGGAGAGTTTCGTTACGCTCATTGACAGCACTGACCACATTTTCAGCGAGTCTGCGGAAAGCCTCCGCTTCCGGATTCAAGCCGATATCGCTCCCGGTGAGCATGGCGGTCTGAAGTTTGAGCGACGTCGGTTCTCCCCTGTCCGCATCCTCGCAAATTCCGGCCACAAGGGGTATTTCGCCGAGCAGTTCAACATGAGTCTCTTCGGCCAAACGCCGCGCGCCACCGTTTCCGAAGATATAATATTTCTCATCAGGATGCTCGAGCGGTGTGAAATAGGCCATATTCTCGACAATGCCGAGAATCGGAACGTTCACCTTCTCCGCCCTGAACATGGCGATCCCTTTGCGTGCATCCGCCAAGGCCACTTCCTGAGGCGTCGAAACGACCACGACTCCTGTCAGTGCAAGTGTCTGGACAAGGGTCAGATGAATGTCCGAAGTCCCCGGAGGCATATCGATAAGGAAATAATCAAGGTCCCCCCACCACGCGTCGGCAATCAATTGGCGAAGGGCATTCGAAGCCATCGATCCGCGCCACATCACAGCCGAATTCTTATCGACCACGAATCCGATCGAAAGCATTTTCACACCGTATTTCTCAACCGGCTCTATCCAGTCCCGGCCCTCCTGATTGACCATATACAGTGTCTCATCCTCGACACCGAACATACGGGGCATCGACGGACCGAAAATATCTGCGTCGAGAAGTCCGACTTTATAACCTTTGGCTGCAAGGGCGATGGCGAGGTTGGCGGCAACGGTGGACTTGCCGACCCCCCCCTTTCCGGAGGAGATTCCGATTATATTTTTCACTCCGGGAAGGAGCTTGGCCGGCTCGGGGGGGAGTTCCTGACGGAATTTCGCGCTTATGTTCCCCTTGATCTCGAGTTCATCGCCGAGTGCCTGAAGAAGGGCCGCCTCAGCGCTCCTGACAACTGACTTCACGAAGGGATCGGTCGGCTTGTCAAACATGATCGAGAACGAAACTTTGTTGCCGTCAATCCGCATGTCGTCGGCAATCATATCGTTTTCCACAAGGCTCTTGCCGTTGCCGGGATAGCGGACGTTCTTCAAAACGTCCAATATAAGGTTGGGATATAGTTGCATATGTGTTGTTTCCGGTATTATTTTAATATCTTATACTCGAATTGTTTATACTTTATTATTCGAAATTTTTATACTTTACACTCGAAATTTTATACGTTTATATTCGAAATCAAGTTTGAATATATCCGTCGATGTTTACACCTCGGGCTTGAATGAGATCGCATCAAATCTCGGAATGGCCCTGTAATCATCCTTCTCGATGTCGGAGACGTCCGGCTCTTCAAGCTCTTTGTCCGAAAGACGGAATGCGATATATTTGATTGTCTTTCCCCGCGACATCCACTGAATTTCGTAAGCCGTCCGGATGCGGGTCAGCTCATCGTCTCTTCCTTCATTGTGAAGGTCTGTCGACATGCCGACAATCTCCAATCCGTTGTGCTCAGCCAGACGGCGCGTATATTCGAAAAGAAACGGAGAATCGGTCTTGAGCTTCACCACTCCCCCGGGTTTCAGAATTTTGCGGTATGCTCCCAACATTCGCGTTGATGTCAGGCGCTTGTTGACCTTTTTCATCTGCGGATCCGGGAACGTGATCCAAATTTCGTCGACCTCTCCCGGTCCGAAAAAGCTCTCTATGAGCTGAATTTCGGTGCGCAGGAAGGCGACATTGGACATATCCTCATCCAGAGCCTGACGAGCACCCGTATACATCCTTGCGCCCTTGATGTCGATTCCGATAAATGATTTGTCGGGATTCGTGCGGGCAAGACCGACCGCATATTCTCCTTTTCCACATCCGAGCTCAAGCACAATCGGACTCTCAGACTTGAAGAAACGGTTTCTCCACTCCCCTTTGAGCGGAAAACCCTCATTGACCAAGACTTCACGCGGGCATTGCACGACGTTCCGCATCTCTGCCATTTCGGCAAATTTCTTCAATTTATTCTTTCCCATTTTCTCCTTTTCGGATAATGATAAAAAACGGCGCGGATTGCGTGACGTTCCGGGTCACGCAATCCGCATCGGGATATCCTGTTAAAATATTATCTTGAAGCCTTTAAAGTCATCGGCGGTTTTCACACTGACAACACCTATTCCGGAGGGCAGGGCCGTCAGATCCGCGCTTGCCGTCGTTTCTCCCGCCGGCAGAGTGAGCAGCATCTTGCCGTTCGTGTCATAGACGGCACCGGACATGATCGGCGACGGCGCTTCGACAACAAGAGTGCGCCCTTCGATTCTTATTCTTATGGCGTCAGCCTCTCCTTGGATTTCATCGACGCCGACAATATTGTCTGACGTGATGTCAAACTGCCCCCAGACAGGATGATTGCGCCACGCATCCTCCTTAAAATCAGCGACCTTTAGCTTCACTTTCGACGGGTCTATCCCCTCAAAAGAATCCTCTTCGATTGCCGGCGGCGTGTCCTCGAGTGCTGTCGCGTCGATATATGTAAGATTTACCGCTCCGGCAAAAGCTTTTTTATCTATCGACATCAACCCGGGGCCGAGAATCATCGAAGGGGTGGTCGTGTTGTAGACGGCATATTCTCCGATGCTCGTCGCGCCTGAAATCATATTGTCGGAAGCGAGAGCAGTACAATTCGCCGCGAAAAGGTCCGGAATCGCTTCCGGTTGTCCCTGAAGAAGCATCAGCGAAGGACAATTCATCAGGGTTCCGACCTCAAAGCGGGCTCCGTTTCCGATCTTGAGCATAACCAAGTTGGGCATGTCGGCCAAAGCGAACGGCGCGAACTCCGAGACTTCCGGAAGACTGAGGCTTTCGATTGCAGAACCGGCGAACACGCGCGAGCCGACACTCCTGACCGCCGGCAGTTCGAGAGAACGCAGCGAGAGGGTTTCGGCAAAGCATTCATCCGGAAGTTCCGTCAGAGCCGTGGCATACAGGTTAATGTCCTCCAGCGAACGGCATCCGGCGAAGGCTCCGCGGCCTATCGACTTCAGCGACATCGGCAACACGACGCTCTTGAGATTGACGCATCCATAGAACGCATAATCCCCTATCGAAGTGACACCCTCGGGAATCACGATCTCCTCCAATCCGCTCCCGGCCAGTGCCCCGGACTCTATGGCGGTGACTGACTCCGGAAGTATGACCTTCTTATAAGGCGCCTGGAAAAGTATATAGGATGGGAGCGTATTCGCCTTGAACAGAGATTTTCCGAGATAGACCGGAGATGCGGAATACAGTTCCGAAATATTCGCTTTTGAGAGGTCAAGAGTGACGACGTCGCTGTTGACACCTCTCAGAACCGTGAGGTCGCGTGCATCCGTGTTCCCTTCGATCACAAGTTCTTTGTCCAGCACCGACCCGGCTAATTTATCGGACAGCTGGCCGGGCACGACTTTCAGGGTCAGGGCCGAGGCCTGAAGAGCTGTCGCCGCTATTAATATTGCTATTATATTCTTTGTCATTTCTTTCTATGTCTCAAGGTGTCAGTTCATAACTAAGATTTTGGCCACATTTGACGAACCCGAGCCTGACGCCGGAGAGGACAGAATATAATAGACTCCGGTGTTCACGCGTCTGTAGTTCATGTTCATGATGTCCCACTGGATCGATCCGCTTTCGGCCCGTCCGAGCTCGCGGACAAGGTTGCCCGAAGCGTCCACAATCTTGACAAGGGAATTGTCAGGCAATCCGTCAATAGTGACCCAACCGTGATAGTCCGGAGCGACCGGATTCGGGAACGCTCTCACCTCCTCGCCGGCGTTTTCAGAATCAGCCGTGCCGCCGATGAAGAATTCCGCGAGTCCTTTATCGGTCGAGACCATCATCGATTTTGTCGCCGGGTTATAACAGAGGTTATAGACATAGTTTGAGGGGATATCGGAGTTCGCTTCGGTGAACTCGCTGAGGATGTTTTTGCCGTCAGAGGTCGTCACCACGATTCCGGCGCCGCCGGTTCCGAACCATTTGCGTCCCTGAGGATCGTTCACGATCGCTCTCACGCCGACACCGTTCAGAAGATAGTCGGCGAGCGACGTTCCGTCGTTTCGCGCAACCTTGATTCGGTTCACATTCTTCTGGCCGCGAAGGATATTCTGGGGCTGGAGATAGTAAAGGCCCGACTCGGTTCCGAACCACACGAATCCCGTCGAGGGATCTTCATACGAACAGTTGACACCATACATATTCACCTCGCCGCCGTCCTGGTCGAACACCTTTCCGGTGATGACAGCCTTGGTGTCGTCAGAGGTGTTGTCCAACGTCCCCGCGTGGTTATAGACACATATAAGCTCATTGTCCATATACAGGAAGAGATTCTTATTCAGTGAGCTTGTCAACGCCAGCGAGTGGCTGTATTGCTTTGTCGGCACGCCGCGGACAACAATCTCTTTCCACGGACGGGCTGTCGCCGGGTCTTTCGAGGCGCGCCGGTCGGCATCGGTCATATACTTCATTATCATATCCTCGCTGTCGTATGCCGAGAAGACGGTCCACAGCGTGTTGTTGCTGTCAAAACTGGGATTGAGGAAGGCACAATATCGGGCCCAACCCTGAGTCGGAACCGCGTCCACAAAACCCGGAAGTGAAGCTGTTTCGTCTTGAGCGTGAGTATAATGGAGCACATCATTCGCATCGTCCAGATTCAGACGCGTGAATCCGGAGAACGGCGAGCCGGAATATACATATCGGTCATCAATCGGGTCAATCACCAGTCCGAACGGGTCGTTGCCCACCCAAAGCTGAGCCGGATTGCGATATGCCGCCGAAAGAGGGGTCCACTGGCCGTCCTTGAGCGCACAGAGGAGATGCGGCTCCCTGATCGCATTCAGGTTCGTCGCCTCGAAGATCATTTCCGGACCGTGAGATGTCACCAACATCCCGTAACGGGGATGATAAGCCATCGCGCGGCTCCAATATGCGTTCGGGGCGTTCGGAAGACGGAAATCTCTTGTCAGAACCGATTTACCGTCAGCGTCGAGCTTGATGCTGCGGAGCCCTTTTCGCGGAAGGACCGTGAAGAACTCCTTTCCGTCCCAGCTCGCTGACGACACGATGCCGGAATCTTCCGCCGGACGGTCGCCGTAAACGGTCGCGCTCACCCCGGCGCGGTCATAAGCGATATATTTCGAGGTGTAGAACAGCGAATAGCCCTTCTCAGTCGGGAAGAGCGACACCGCGCCCGCGGGGTTCGCGTTCGAATGGACCACGAGCTGATTGTTACGGTTTTCGATATATCGGATTCGGTTCGGGAAGGATTTATTCGAAGGATCGATCGAGAGTGTCACCAGATATTTATCCGACAGGGGATAAAGATGAGCCGCCCCGTCGAACGCATCCGAACGGGAATAATCTGACATGGACATGCGGCGCTCGGAGACAGGCGCGATAAAGGTTGAATTGTCGGTCGTCAGGATGACGAAATTGCCGAACTGAGTCGCCGCGGCGATGTCAACGCCGTAATTTCTTGAATCCTGAACTTCATATCTCTCATCATTGATGATGACATAACCGAAGCCCGTCGCGATCCATATCGAATTCGTGTCGGGATAGAAGCTGACAGAGTTTATCTGGCGGTTTCCCGGGATATCGGCATGCATCAGGGCCGGGATGTTGACAACCTCTCCGGAATCATAGAGCAGATCGATGTCCTGATTCTTATAGACGATGAGAAGATATTTCTTCTGAGGGTTATATTCAATCATGTCGACTGCAGGAGAGCTGAGCGGATGATTTCTGAAAGCAGAAATGATCTCATCCCCCTCCTTGTCATAATAGAACAGTGATTGGTCGGTCGATTTTTTCGATCCGATAGCGTCGCTGTATTGCTGATTGAGGCCCATGAAATAGGTGCGTCCCGGAGTGTCGACAACGCGGGTGACCGAATTGTCAAAAGTCGGGTGCATCTTCCATTGGCCCGAGATCGCGGCCTGGGCCACCGTCGCGAATAACGACAGAACGAGTGTGAGTATTAATTGGAGTCTTTTCATTTCTATATTTTTATTGGAGAGATTTCTTTATTGGAGAGATTTCTTATTCTTCCCGAGCAGATAACCGATCAGGGCTGACGTCGCGCGCCCGCGGTGGGAAATCGCGTTTTTGGCGTCGGCGTCCATGTCCGCAAAGGTCATTCCGGATTCATCGGCAATAAAAATCGGATCATAGCCGAATCCGGCCGTTCCGGACCTCTCTTCGGCTATCCGGCCGGAGACCTCGCCGCGGAACTGCCTGACCTCGTCACCCTCGATCAGCGTGATGACCGTCACGAATTTCGCCTTGCGGTTCTTTTCCCCTTCCAGGTTTTTCATCAGAAGAGTCATGTTGTCCTCCGGAGAACATCCCGGTCCGGCATATCGGGCGGACATCACCCCCGGCTCGCCGTTCAGGGCCTCGACAAGAAGGCCCGTGTCGTCGGCAAAACAATCTTTGCCATAACGGTCCTTTATCCAGCGGGCTTTCTGAAGAGAGTTCCCTTCGAGAGTCGGCTCCGTTTCGGGTATATCCTCGTGACACCCTATCTCGGCGAGCGAGAGGATGCGCATTGAATCTCCGGCTATCCGCCGGATTTCCTGAAGTTTATGAGGATTATTGGTGGCGAAGACAAGTTCGCGGCTCTCGTTTGATGACATCGTTTCGGTTGTTTCTTTGTTTTGAAAATCTAATTTCCCTGAGTTATAAACGGAAACCTCTCTTCAATATTGCAAATTCTTTCAAAGACTGCGCCCCTGAAATGTTAAATTTTTTATAAATCCGGCACCGATTCGGAAGCGCTTTCCATTAATTTCATCCCCTTTCTCATCCGGATGCCTTCTCTTTCGCAACGGGTTTCCGGTTCAGTCTCCGGGAAATCGGGAGACTGATGAGGAAGTGACAGAGGATTCCGAGCAATATCGTCAATATCAAAAGAACTGACAGACAGACCCATACCGGCTGATCGGTCACTCCCGACAACATTAGGAGCTTGATGATCGGATAATGGAAAAGGTACATCTCGTAGGAAATGTTATGCTTGTGTCTCTTTATGTTTTTCTTAACATATTTTGTGACATCTATAAGTGACAACGCCAGCACGACGGTGCTCACGGCGATCGGGGCAAAGATGATATTCCCGTATGGAACGTATGGGATAAGCAGAATGAGAATCACGGCGACGGCCGCGAAACCGAAGAGATGTTTCCTGAAATAATCCCTTATCTGATAGATATATGCCCCGGTATAGAAATATGCCAACTGTCCGAAAAATTGACGGGACAAGATCTCATAGATCGCCTTCTGTTCTATCTCATACAGATAGTTGAAAATCAACCTGTATGCTATCGACACTATGATAATCGTAAGTAGGGTTCTTCGTTTGTTCCACGAGTATCTGTTTATCAGGGCGACGACCGGCGGAATGCTCAGATAAAGACACCATTCGATCTTCATTGTCCATAGCGAACCGTTGACGGCCGGTGATGCAAATTCCGCCGAATCGAAAACGCCCGGCAGATCGGGATGAAGCCAGTTGAGGAATGACAGATTCGCAAGCAGATAATTCCGGAAGCCCCCCGAGCCGAAGTATTCGCCGGGGCTCAGACTGCTCACAAACGACAGTCCGAACGCACAAAGCAGGACAATGAAAAAATAAGATGGGAGCAGCCTGATGGCTCTTTGGCGCAGATAAACTCTCAGATTTGGAGTCCTTTCAAAGATGGGATAGACAAGAAATCCGCTTAGGGCAAAAAAACCTCCCACACTGTAGAAGGAGGTTATAGGGTAAGGAACCGAATGTCCGGTCAATTCGTCAAAGTGCCTGACTATCACACCCAACGCCAACAGATAGCGCATCAGGTCCATCAACGGATAATACTTCGCATTCTTTCCCATCTGACTAATTTCTTTTGCCCGATAATGTCCCGGCGGTCAGACCCTGTCGGTTCAAGTCTCTTTCGGACAGGGTCTGCACCACCGGACTGAGAATCCATTTATATAATGGACAGTATAAGATTATCCCACAACGATGTTGACGATCTTTCCGGGAACGACGATGACCTTCCGTACTGTCTTCCCTTCGAGCCATTTGGCCGCCGCCGGGTCTGCGAGAGCGGCCGCCTCGACATCTTTCTTGTCCATATCGGCCGGCACTTCGATCGTGAAGCGCGTCTTGCCGTTGAAGCTGACCGGATATTTCACGCTGTCCTCTTTGAGCGCGGATTCGTCCCATTCGGGCCATTTGGCGTCGACGACACTACCCTCCTCGCCCATCTGATGCCAGAATTCTTCGGCTATGTGCGGCGCGAAGGGCGCGAGCAGCGTGGTGATTATGCGCATCGCTTGGGCATTCGTCGATTTCAGCGCCGAAAGCTCGTTGACAGCAATCATGAAGGCCGCCACGGAAGTGTTGAACGAGAAGTTCTCAATGTCTTGCGTGACCTTCTTTATCAGTTTGTTGACAACCTTGCTTTCCTCTTTGGTCATCGGAGCGTCTTTCGCGCTCAGATCGGCCTTGGAGAAGAGTCCGACAAGTTTCTTAAGGAAGCGGTTGACACCGTCGATGCCGTTCGTGTCCCACGGTTTGGATTGCTCCAGCGGGCCGAGGAACATTTCATAGAGGCGCAATGTGTCGGCGCCATAACGTTCAACTATATCGTCCGGATTGACGACGTTG
>CAYQQG010000011.1:0-27811 GCA_964419535.1 uncultured Sangeribacter sp. | reverse complement strand
AATTGAGGTTTGCCTCAATTACATCTCCAAGCAACTGTCTTGTCCGTATGTCGAGCTGTTTCTTCACTATTAAATTTTCTGTCTCTATTATAAAGACTGAAAACTGTTGAAATCGACGAATTTAAAGTGTTAAAAAATATAAAATATTGATTTAGTTTTCTGATTGTCAGTATTGAATATACGTTCATTCATCCACATTCAACTAATCCCGATGTCCATCGATATTTGCTTGAAGAATTATACTGGGAGAATGAAAGAATTATACAAATAAATTCATATTTTTCAATTAATTGTTATTCAATATAGCTTTCCCAGGCCTATCCAGCAAAAAAAGTTGGAATCACTTCATCGACTAATCAAGAAAAAAGTATTAACTTTGTGTAAGAAACTCATAATACTAAGACACCGCCCTGAATTTAACATTTTTTGTGGGACGGGGTCTAAATGACAATGAGAAGATAAATGTCGGACCCAATAAGTATTGGGAACTTGGCCCCAGATAGCCAGTTCGCATCATAAATTTCGTGAACTTTCCATAAAGTTCCGGCAATTCTTGTGGTGCCATGAACGACTGGTGAATCGAACACTGCTAACATCATGTTTGTTGGTAATTTAGATGCAGATTAAGATGATTATGATAATAGATTATGAACTGTTAAATATAATACTAATATTTTACATTTATGTTACTTAAGAAAATTGAAGATGCTCTCAATGAGCAGGTGAATGCCGAACTTTGGTCGGCTTATCTCTATCTTTCGATGTCTCTTCATTTTGAGCATGAAGGCCGTCCGGGAATCGCAAATTGGTTCAGAATTCAATTCCAGGAGGAGCAAGCGCATGCTCTTGCGCTTATGGACTATATCAATGCGCGCGACGGAAAGGTAGTGCTCCGGCCGATTGCGAACGTGCCTGATTCATGGAATTCGGTTAAGGACGCTTTTGTGGATACACTTGAACATGAACAAAAGGTGACGGCACTTATCAACAGTCTGTATGCGATGGCAGAAGAAGAGAAAGACTTTGCGACTCGACAGAAACTTAACACCTTCGTAGCCGAGCAGGTGGAAGAGGAGGATACGGTTCGTCAGATCATAGACGATCTTTCACTTATCGGCAATGACGGCACAGGTCTTTATCAGATTGACCGCCAGCTCGCCACGCGCACATTCGTTGCTCCGCAACTCTAAAACCCCAACTTCCCAAAGAAATAATATAGAGAAATTATTAAATTCCCGAAAATTATCCAAAGGTTGCAATCTGAAGCTTGCTAACGGAACCATGCTAAAACGGGTCCGCATTGCCGAAGATTGCAACTTTTGTATTAAGATTGGTTGGACACAACTTTTGGATTGCCTGAAGTTATAAAATTGCCACGTGCTCTTATTTGAGGGCTTCGGTGTCTGCAGAAATTAAGCATTGTCGAATGGAGTTATCGGATGGAGAACTATTTTTTTGAAAGAGACGTTTAAAATATATGAGCTCACATTATGAAATGGGCTATATATTGTGATGCGATTCAAAAATGGAGGCGCGTTTAAATAGACAATGTTGAGAATAAAATAAAGAATTAATACTATGGAAAGAAAAGAACTTATTGACGTGATATCAGCCAAAGTGGCTGAAGTAATCGATAATCCGGGATTTTTTGGTGAAGATCCTCAATTGAGCATAATTCCGACAACGCTGCTTGTCGGAATCGAGCGCCGCGAGGATGCCGACCGATCGATCGCTTTCAGTGATTATGCTATTGAAGAAGACGCAGTTGAAGACGGTGATTATTCAGAAGATGCAGCCGATTTCCAATCTGCCTCTGATCCTGATCTCTATCCGATCGGGACGCTTATAGATTACGCAAATAAGAAACCGGAGATGAAGAAAATCAGCAGATTGGTGGATCAATATATCCCGCAGAAGGAGGAGAACCTTTATGCAGAATAATAAGGATATGAAGACCAATCAGCAAGCGGAAAATTCTTCCGGGGGGGACACTCAAGGAGGTTTGTCAGCGCCCGGCCTTATGCCGGCGGGCGGATATTTTGCATTTTTGATCATTTATCTGGTGCTGTTGAGTTCGTTCGGCTCTTTTGTCAACGACATGTATCTGCCGACACTTCCGGAAATGGTCAGGTCGTTTCATACAAGCCGTTCAACCGTTCAGTTAGGTTTGACTTTCGGAATGATAGGCCTCGGATTCGGAGAACTGATTCTCGGGCCGTTAAGCGATCGTTTCGGCCGTAAGCATATTATTATCGGGTCTCTGATTGTGTTCGCTATAGGCGCGGTTTGCAGCGTGTGGTCGAAGACAATTCATGTTTTTCTCTGGTGGCGACTCGTTCAGGGGCTCGGAGCATCGGGCGGATATTTCCTGGCACGCACAATACCCGCCGATCTCTATAAAGGGAGAGCATTGGCTAAAGTCATGGCTCTTGTGGGCGCGATCAACGGACTGGCTCCGGCAAGCGCTCCGGTGATCGGCGGATTTGTCGGACGTACCGTGGGTTGGCAAGGTATTTTCTGGATTCTCTTCGGATTCAGTCTGTTGCTGCTCATACTCACTCCGGCGTTTAAGGAATCATTGCCAAAATCCAGAAGAGTGACAGGCCGTTTTGGGGCCGCCTTCAAAAACTATGGTATACTCGTGCACAATCGTCATTTTATTGTTCATGTAATGCTGAAAGCGACGGCTCTTGGTGTGCTCTTCGCCTATATTTCCTCAGCTCCCTTTATTATTCAGGATCATTACGGCTTCAGTCAGCTCCAATTCGGTTTGTTTATGGGTGTCAATGCCTTGTTTGTTGCCGTCGGCGCGACGATTGCTCTCCATTTCAAGCCTCTTAAGAGAGCTGCCCTTTACGGTGGACGAGGTTTGATGCTGGTCGCGATCGCCCAGTTCGTATGTTTCTATACGGTTGATAACGTTTGGGTTTATGAAGCATTGAACCTCCCGATGCTGATATGTTTGGGTCTGTTATTCACAGTCGGCAACACATTGGCAATGAACGAGGGCCGTCAGTCTGCCGGTGATGCGTCTGCGCTTATCGGTTTGATGGGATATATCTTCGGGGCGACGGTCAGTCCGTTGGTCGGATTGGGTGATATGTTCCATTCAACGGCCATAACAATATTAGTCCTTTCAACTTTGGTGCTGATATTCACGCGAATGTCCCGGGTGCTTCCCGCAGACCTTGTGGCCACACCCCAAAGCGCGACGCGTTCACTTCCACCTGAAAATACAAAATGAACAACCCGTTTGATTATACTCCTGATTCGGAATGTGAAGAGGCCTTCAAGAAATTGCTTTCAAAGATTGAGTCGCTGAAGAGCAGTCCAAATCCGGATGATGTTAATTTCTGTCGCGAACTTGAAGACGGGAAGATGCTCGGTGTGCTTATTTCTGAGGATCATGACGGGAAGCGGCATATTGAATATGCCTTCTCGGGCCAGTTAGGTGTAGGCGGTTTCTTACATGAAGGATTCGTCGAACCCGTATTTGATTATCTTAAGCCGGACGGCCATTTCAAGACGCATGAAGCCTCCATTTCCCGTCTTAATTCTGAAATTGAGCACTATGAGATGGGAGAGCTTAGAAGGATAAGAGATGAATATGAAGAGGCAAAAAAAGATGCCGATTCTCAAATAGCTCAACTCAAAGATAAATATAAACTCTCAAAACTTAAAAGAGAGGAAGAGAGGAAAAGAGGCTCGGTGAACCCGGAGAGAATGTCGGAGATGATTCTTCAGAGCCAATTTGAAAAGGCCGAACTGAGAAGGTTAAAAAATAGGATGAATCTTCTGCTTGGCCCACTTCACGAAAAACTTGAGGCCGCCGAGAAACATTTGTCGGCTCTAAAGAAGAGGCGTCATGATGAATCAGAGGCGTTGCAGAAATGGCTATTCACTAATTTTAGAGTCCTTAACGCTCGCGGAGAGAGCAGAAGCCTGAGCGACATATTTAAAGAGACAACCTTCGGGGTTCCGCCGTCAGGAGCGGGCGAATGCTGTGCTCCGAAACTTTTGCAATCCGCCTATATAAAAGGTTGGGAGCCGGTCTCGATAGCAGAATACTGGTATGGAAAATCCAAAGAGGGGGAAGTGAGAATCCACGGCCGGCATTACCCGGCTTGCCGTGGAAAATGTCTGCCGGTTCTCAGTTGGATGCTTCAGGGATTGGACGTCCGGCCCCCCTTAGATGAAGAACCCGAATCCATGCTATCTGCCGAACCGGATATAGTCTTTGAGAACCGGATGTTTTGTGTCGTCGAGAAACCTTCCGGAATGCTTTCAGTTCCCGGAAAGGGGAGATCGATTTCAGTTGAACAATGGCTTCAAAAGAAATATGGGCCGGAACAAAGAGTGAAAGTTGCCCATAGGCTTGACCAGGACACTTCGGGGTTGCTGATAGCAACGTTCGGAGAGGAGAATTTCAAAGTGATGCAAAGTCTCTTTGCGAGAAGAGTGGTGGCAAAAACATACGTTGCAGATTTGGAAGGAGATTTTGAATCGCGAGGTCTCCCGAAGTCGGGACAAATAGATATCCCTCTGTCACCAGATAGACTCGACCGACCGCGTCAACGCGTAAATTTTGAAAATGGGAAAGCCTCACGGACCGAATATAAATTTGTTGAAGCCCAAAATGGCAGAAGCCGGATCATTTTTCATCCATTGACCGGACGCACGCATCAGCTTCGTGTCCACGCCGCTTCTGCCGAAGGCCTGGGAATGCCGATTGTCGGAGACCGGCTCTATGGTCGAAATACGTGTGACCGAACTGAACGATTGCACCTCCACGCTCATAAAATTGAATTTACATTCCCTGTTGACGGTCGAACATATATCTTTGAATCTCCCGTTCCGTTTTGATGAAAAAAACCATAACAAAGCCCCGTCTCAATTTTTAGGTTGAGGCGGGGCTTGCGGTTAGAAAAAACTATTACTTATCGAATCATATATTTTTTGCCATTGATAATATATATCCCCTTGTCGAGCATCCTTACGGCTTCTGCATCCGCTTTGTGAAGAAGGAGTTTGCCCGAAAGCGTATAGACGTCATATTCGATATCGTCCATTAGAATCTCGTCAACCCCGGACACATTGGCGGTCACTGCGCAAATGGCGTTGAGATTCGATCCGTCGGTGGTAGAAGCTGAAATATTGCATTTCCCCGCTCCGACCACAGACACAAGACCGGTCTGATCAACCGTTGCGACATTAGAATTTGAAGTTGACCATTTGACAACTTTATTTGTGGCGTTTGAGGGCGTGACTGTTGCTGTCAGACGGAACGATTCGCCCACATTGGCCGACTTTGAAGTCATATTCAGGGATAACCCGGTCGCTTTCACCGTAGACGTTCCGCCATCTTCATACGTAACAATAATCTTGGTGATTCGTGCAGATCCTTTTGTTCCGATGATGGTGAGGTTGCCGGAAGTTGCATTCAGGTTCCAGATTCCAATATTCCCGGATTCAGAATAAGTTCCGGAGCTGAGTTGGATTGCCGACGATCCTGAATGAGTGATTGATTCAAAGCCATAATCTTTGACGAACTGGAATTCAAGACGGATTATCTTTTTGGAAGATTGGATATAGAATCGGTTGCTTCCATAAAGACGGATAGCCTCGCCTAAAGTATAGTAAGCAGGTTTGACGGTTCCGGTGTTTTTATCACAGCGGATTTCTATGCCGTCTTTCGTCGGAATCGTGAAGTCTGTCTGAGCGTTATAATATCCATATTCCGAGAAAATAAATTCAGTAGACTTTTCAGCAGGAGCCGGAGCCTTAGAAGTGATCTTGCAGGAAGCTGTGAGATTTGAGCCGTCCGTGGTGGATGCGGTTATCTCACATGAACCGGCGCCTGTCAGGACAACGATACCGTCTTTATCAACAGTTGCGACGGAAGTGTTTGAAGATTTCCACGCAACGATCTTGTTGGTTGCGTTATCAGGTTTGACGGTAGCGATAAGTTGGAAACTTGAACCGATGTCGGCTGTTTTGTTTGTTTCGTTGAGGGAGATGCCGGTTGCTTTTACTGTCTGCGGAGTCTGATCCTTAAGATAAACAGTAACATTAACGATTCGTGCCGATCCTTTCGTTCCTATTATAGTGATTTCCCCGGATTTTGCATTGAGATCCCATGTTCCTGAAGTTCCGTCTTCAGAATAAGATCCGGCACTGAGTTGGACTGATGAGGCCCCGGAATGCGTGATTGATTCAAAGTTGTACGGGTCAGCAAACGTAAATTCAATATGTGAAATTGTTCGTTCAGCGCTAACGGAGAATTTATTGCCGCCATAAAGCCGCATTGCTGCCCCGGCTGTGTAATATGCCGGAACGACTGTTCCTGTATTCTTAGTGGCTGAAATCTTAACGCCATTTTTCTGAGGAATATCATTTATAGCCGCGCCGTTCGCCCAACCATAGTCAGAGAATGTAAAGACAACAGCCTCCTCGTTCTGAGAGCCACTGTTCAAGTTGACCACCATCCATTGTGACGCATCGCTGGCGGCATCATCGATCATATAGTATACACGATACCTGAGTCTATTCGTAATTATACCCTTAATGCCAATTGTAAAGGAAGTGATATTGCCAACATTATAAAGTGTAAAATTTGTTGGTTTATAACTCTTTGACGCTTCATCATACAATTCAACATCTAACAGATATGCAGTTGCATACTTAGCGCTTTCCCAATTTGTCGTGAATGATTCATTGGTGATGTTGGTTGCGGGCAAAACAGTGGGACTGATGGGTAAGATTTCGACTTTAAGAGATGCTTGGAACTGCAGTCCGCTGATGTTCTTATAGGTAGCCGTGATCATGGCATCGCCCTCTTTAATACAATTAATTGTTCCATTGGAATCTACAGTTGCAACAGATGGTTTAGATGAACTAAAAGAGGCCGATTTGGTTATGTCAATACCATCATAATAAACTTGAATATCAATCTGAGTGCCCGCAAATAAAAGAGCGTTATTATAAACATTGCCATCTATTACAATCTCGAATTTGTGATTAGATGTTGAGGCTTTGATGACAGTGACTTCGCAAGTTCCACTGACGCCATCGGCATTACGGGCAGTAATTTTTACAGTTCCTTCTTTAACGCCTGTTACAGTTCCTGAAGTGCTGACAGTAGCTATTGAATTGTCGGAGGATGTCCATGTTATGGCTTTATAGGTGGCATCAGTAGGCGAAACAGACGCAGACAGAAATTTCGAATCCCCGGTTTCTAATTTGAGCGATGAAGGGGAAACTGTGATGGACTCGGCGGCAACATAGCCCTTTTTAACTTCGACGGTGCACCTGGCTATAAGGCCGTTGGAAGTTTTGGCGGTAATTGTTGCGGTGCCTGCAGAAACTGCAGTTACCTTTCCGTTTGAATCTACTTTTGCAATTGATGTGTTGGAAGAAGACCAAGTGATGGTCTTATTTGTGGCGTTAGACGGAGAGACGGTTGCGATCAGTTGATAAGTTTCGTTAAGTTCCAGACTAAGTGAAGTTCTGTTCAGTGAGATTAAAAGCACTTCTATAGTAGCGGCTTTCACAGTGACTTTACATGTTGCGGACTTACCATTAGAAGTTTTGGCAGTTATGGTTGCGGTACCTGCTGAAACTCCAGTTACCACACCCTTAGAATCTACTTTTGCAATTGATGTATTGGAAGAAGACCATGTGACAGTCTTATCCGCAGCGTTAGAAGGAGAGACGGTTGCAGTCAGTTGATAATATTCGTTACGTTCCAGGCTCAGCGAGGTTTTGTTCAAAGTGATTGAGGTCACTTCCACAACCGAGGATTTCACTGTCACGGTGCAAGTGGCTGTCTTGCCGTTAGCGGTTTTGGCCGTAATGATTGCGGTGCCCGCGGAAACTGCAGTGACCTTTCCGTTTGAATCTACTTTTGCGACAGAAGTTTTGTCCGAAGACCAAGAGACAGTCTTATTCGTGGCGTTAGACGGAGAGACGGTTGCGGTCAGTTGTTTAGTTTCTTTTTCTGTCAAGGTGACTGATGTCGGGGAAACAGATATAGAAGTCGCGGCGACATCCACGGTCAAACCGACAATAGATTTGAAATCTTTCCAATCTGTTGCCGATTTATAACTGCTCAATGAATTTGAAGGCACTTTGAGAGTTGCTTTTGAATAGGTCGAGGAGTCAAACGCACTCGGTTTAGTAGTTGGCGGCGTAGTTGCCATACACTCTACGGTTGTGAAAGGCGTGCCATAGAATGCTCTAAATCCTATTGTTTTAAGACCTGTTCCGAGTTTAAGTGTTCCGGTTAGTTCAGACTTAGTCGTGAGACACATAAATGCTCCTTGCCCAATTGTTTTGACAGAATTGGGAATTGTTAGGGATCCGGATAACGGACACTCTGAAAAAGCGCAAATCCCTATTTCTTCGAGACCTTCAGGAAGAGACACGGTTGTAAAATTCCATGTCTGGAGTCCTTCAAGATATTCGAAGGCACTGTCTGCGATTTTCTTGACCGGATAAGACTTGTTGTCATAATTAACAGAGGCGGCGATTATCAATTTTGAGCCTATTTTAGAGGCATCGCCACCAACGACTTTTGCCGTTCCATTTGATAAGAGTTCGTATTTAACACCATTGTTGTCAGTTCCTGAAACCGCATGAACAGACATTCCGGCCCAGAGACATAGAATTAAGAATAGTAGAAATTTTCTCATATTTAATTGGTTTGAAAATTGATATTCATGGATCACTCTTTCGAAATTTCACCGAGAAATTGTCTGAGAAAGGTGCTATGAACAACGTCAGTGAATATTGCAAAAGAGGATTTGTCGCACAAATTTAAGCAAACCAATAAGAATGCACGGGTTCATTTAAGGTTCAATTTCCCATCACCACTCTTTTCCGATACAAAACTCCGTTTTTGTATGGGGCGACTTCCGTTTTGGCAAAAGCCCACTTTGAACGGGGCGGCTTCGCGCACCGGGGACGCCGGACGGCTTTAAGGGCGTTTGGTGGATACTTTTTTCTCAGACATACTTGAGGTTTTTATCAAGGCTTTTTTCATAAGCGGTTTTGGATGACAAAAATTTTTTGCTTAAATTTGCAATCTAAAGATTGATACAATCTTGGCTTTAAGTTTGTGAGCGTTTGAAGTGTTAACTTCAAAGATTAATTGTCAGAATTCAATAATCAAAATTAATATAATGAAGAAAAACTTATTTTCATGCTTGCTGTGGGCTTTTATGGCCGTCATGACCGTTTCTTGTGGTGATGATGATGAGCCGTCGCCGACTCCGAGTGAACCGTCAACAAATGAAAATTCATTGACCTACAAATTCTCCAAGTCTTATTCCTGGGCCGCGGCAGAGTTCACAGATGTGACGCTCGTGGAGATACATTCCGACGTCGAAGATTACAAACTTTCTTATGAAGCTCCGCAAGGCTATCGCCTCTATCTGAAGAAAGAGCAGCAGAAGGATCGCGTTGGCTTTACGGTCTATCGAATTGTCTGTGACATGGATCCGGTCACTGCTGTGACAGAGAATAATAAAAATGAGATCGTTGAAATTGAATATTCGATCTCGGGAAACGGTTATCGTGACGGAAAACCGGCTATCATAAAATATGAGGATGATGTTGAGTTCCAGCGTTTCGATTGTCCGAAGGCTGATCTCTCCGCGCTCTACAAAGGGTGGTATCTCGCAGAGCATGATGTAAAGGACAATTCAGATTGGGTTGAATTCCAGACAAAATATAAATTCTCTGAGATCAAGAAAGAACCGATTGAATATTCAGAGACGTTCTCACCCTTAACGATAAGCTCGGAAGCTGAATACTATAACAAAGACGGTGTGTGGACGCTTCATCACCTTCTGAGCAGTTCATGCAACACTGAATTGCCCGGTTGGAAAAAGAATAATGACGTCGAGATGGGTGATAGTCTTATAGATAACGGAAGATTCGGAATTTCCGGAGAACCCCGGGATTTCGGGTGTGCCGTCTATTTCGTCAACGGAAATATGTTGCGTTGCATGAAGGGCGAATATTCGAACGGAGAATTGGTGAGAATACACTATTATAAATTTATTCCTCGTTCAACAGAAGATTGATTTTCAAATCGTATAGAGCGCCCATTTGATAAAATTTCAAATATTTTATTAAATGGGTGCTTATGTAATAATTCAAAAGGTTAAACAAAGATAATAATGAAACTTACAAGATTACTATTGTTGTTGGTGTTCGTTTTGGGTGCATCGTCAGCATATTCCGCAAAGAAGGCGGACAGCTCATATATCAAGACCGCGCGTTATGCCGATATTTCTAATGAATTCGGGACGGCCTCGGTGATGATTCATGAATCTTATAATAAGACTCTTATATTCCAGACGTTCAAGGGCTATAACGTGGCGGCGGAATATGTTTGGAACAGCCTTCAGGTTGCAATTTCCGACCAGATAGTTGTCAAAGGCAAGGACGCCGAGGGGAATGATTGCAAACTTAAGATCAAGCCTTCGGGAAAGGATTTAAGCCTATGGATAGAGCGTAGGAATAAGGAAGGCAAACTTATAGAAGACACCGGGATTCGGGAGATTGGCGCAATCTCTTTCGGTAACAGTCAATATGACTACAGGCAAAGCAAGAACGTTTCTTCAGGGTTCAAACTCTTAAAAGAGTGGTTAACTGAAAAACTGATGTGAAATAGGCTTAAAACCGACAAAGGCCCTGTCTCATTTTGAGGCGGGGCTTTCTTCGTCCATACAGGCAAAAGTTCCACTTTTGAAAAGGACAGCTTCGCGCTTCGGGGGGAGAGGAAGGGTTCGGGGACGCTTCGGAAGTGTTTTTACAGGTAAGGAATGAGGGGCGCCTTTTGTGAGCGCGAAGCTGTCCAGTTCAAATGCGGAGCATTTGCCAACATCCAACGAAATATTTTTTCTGTTTTTCCAAATATTTACAGGAGTTTATATATCTTTGCAGTACATTTTTTTGTGAAAAGGGATCTAAAATAGCGATTTGAAATCTTTTAAATTATTGTCAGAATGAGCAATTTCCCGGAATCAATGAAAAGACCGGTCGTTCCGAATGGATGCCGCCGTGCGCCATGGCATGATTATAGAAGCAGAAGCATATATATGATTACTATAAATGCCTCAGAAAAGAGCCCGGTTTTTTCAATTATTAAGGGGATTCCCGGAGATCATATTTGGCCTGCTGTAGCTGAAAAGACTGAGATCGGCAAAATAATTGCGTCAAATTTGTCTTCTTTGAAATCAAGATTTCCGTTTGTGAAGATTCTTAGAAGTGTCATAATGCCGGACCATATCCATTTCGTTATTTTTATAGAGAGTCGAACGGAAATTCATCTCGGGGAAATCATATCATATCTTAAGCAGAATTGCACCCGGCAATATAAAGAAACATTATCTAAGAAATTGAGTCGGACGGATATTGAGATGATCCCTCTGTTTGAAGATGGTTATCACGATAGGATTCTTTTAAAATCTAATCAGTTGCAAAAGATGCTTAATTACGTGAGTGATAATCCTCGGAGAAGACTTTTACGAATGATGAATCCCGATTTTCATCGTCGGGGACGAATAAAAATGAGCGGTGGGAGGGAGTTTGAGGTATATGGAAATGTGAATCTTTTGTTGGATCCTGATATTGAACCGGTTAAAGTGAGCAGTAAATATACGCCGGAAGAATTGCGAATGCGTAAAATTTGTTGGGTAAGGACTGTAGAAAACTGCGGAGTCCTTGTTTCGCCCTTCATTTCTCGTGACGAAAGGAAGGTTTATGACTGGGCTGTAGATAACGGTGGGAGAATCATTTATATAATCGATAATGGGTTAGGGGAGAGGTATGCGCCTAAGGGCATGATGCACGATCTTTGCAGCGAGGGGCGCTTGTTAGTCGTCGGATCCGGACAATATTCTTTGAAGAAGACGGAATTGACGAGAGCTAAATGTGAAGCAATGAATGAACTCGCCGTTGAGATCGCAGAAGGAAAGTTTCAGATTAAATGAAAAGCAAAAGCTCCGCTTTTGAACAGGACGGCTTCGCGCTTCGGGAGATCCGGCCTTAGAGATTCTTCGGGGGGCAAAAGCTTCGCTTTTGAACGGGACAGCTTCGCGCTTCGGGAGATCCGGCCTTAGAGATTCTTCGGGGAGCAAAAGCTCCGCTTTTGAACGGGACGGCTTCGCGCTTCGGGGGGTATGAACGGGGGCGCTTCGCGTTTGAAGCGCGAAGCCGTTGGGTTCAAAAGTTCTGCTTTTGAAAAGGGAGGGGGTTAGTTGTTGGTCAGATCGGTGAGGATGCGGGCAAGGGTCTCGCCGAGGCGGATTGCGTAGCCCTGACGGTTGAAAACTATGCGGTTGAAAGAGTCGGCAACCACCACAATCGGAAGGTTGGCGGAGATGTCTTCATTGAGTTCGAGCCCTTCTTTGAGTCCGCCTGCAATAGTTCCGTTATCAATCCCGAAATGAATATTTGAAGGCAGTTTCCCGTAGTCGGAAGGGCGGAATCGCATGGCTGAGTCACGGTCGGGGAAAAGCATCAGGAGGGTTCGGCCGGTTGCCTCCAATTCTTTAGCTGCGGCTGAGATGTCGTTAAGAGCGTGGGCGCTTGGCTCATGGCCAGGGAGAATGATCCCCAAAACATAATATCCTCTTCCGGTTGTGGAAAGGATTGAGCGAGGTTCGCCAATTTCAATCTCGCCGGCTGTGAAATCTACAGGGGTATACAAGAGTTCGGCGTCAAGGGTTCCTACGACCTGAAGTGACTCCGAATCCTGACGGATCTTCAACGGCGCTTCGGCTGCTTTTCCGGGTTCGGCTGTGAAAAATTCGCCGTGAGCGAGTACTGTGCCGTCCGCAAGCCGTTGACCGGAAAGAAGAAAATATTGGCCCGGTGAAATCGGCTCTTTTCGGTTGTTAATGGATTCCACGGGCTCGAAATCACCAAATTCCATAAGTTGAGGGAATCCGTCCCGCATTTCGGAGAGCGTGAATTGAGAATAATATTTCGGCGTGCGGCCCTTGAGATCTGTCATGTCCTCTATATGCAGTATCCCCTTGATTTCGGAATTTTCTTCCATTGATGAATTTGAGTTGAGCCTCACGTCATGCCAATGGCCGTTTTTATCGGCAAATTGAGCGCTTTTCCCAACCGGATCGAGGCGCGCGGGTATGCCTAAAGAACGGCATATCGCGACGAATGCAAGAGATTTGTTAATCGGGTCTGCCAGTTTATAATTCAGAGTGGAAGTGACAGATTGGAACTGGCTTTCAGGGTTATAAAGCGTGTCGGTCGATATTTCAGAGTGAATGAAGTCAGCGATCCGATTCGGATTGTCCTTGAATTGCTCAGCTTCTTCGAGAGTCAGCATCTTCTGAATATGCTCCTTGTATGGACGCAACATTTCAAAATCTATTCTCGGATTGAGCACAAACTCATTGTAGAGGGGAGATGTTTCATCTCCGAACGTAAAATCGAGTTGCTCTCTGAGCACGTCGGGTGTGACATCGTGAATATCCTTTTCATTCAATTGGCTGAGAAGTGCCACTGCTTTTGCCCGTTGTGACGGAGGTGTCTCGCGAAGAAAACGCTCAATGACATCGCGGTTTGCCCGCGCTTCCAACAGTCTCTCAGCTCCCTCGTCGCCTAACCCTAATTCCTGACTGATCTCCTGGGCCTGTGATTGAGAGAGGAAAGTGTTCGTATAGGCCAGACGAATGCTGTCCTCAAGAGCTTTCCGCCGGTTGTTTTGTTCGGCCGCCTCAGCGCTTACTTCCGGAATGTTGCCGCCCGGAGCGGGTGGCGTCAGGTCGAAATCGAAAGCCCCGGAAAAGGTGGAATCTTTATCGAGGGTCAGCGTTAAGGTTTCTCCGGCTCTGATTTTGGCGAGATTGAAATGTTTGCCGTCAGAAGCCCAGACAATTAGGTCACCAAGACCGGATGAGAACCGGGCGAGACCTTCGGAATCCGTCTTTTTATCAGCCAGAGGATAGAATTCAGCATAATTATAGAGACAGAACCTTACGGAAGCGTTCTTCACCGGCTTCCCGTCAATCCCTTTGATATATACGGAAGAAATTGCCACGGGAGCGTAATTCTCCGTGATATTTATTACTGTTGAGGTCAGCAAAGATTCCAAACGCTCTTCCGGACCGTCGTATGCTCCGATGACTTTCGTCGTCATCAACATTCCGCGCGACGCCGGAGCGTTGAACCATGCGAGGTCGAGGATAGCTTCAGGTTCGCAGGCGCCCAGAAAATGCCACTTGCCGTCGGCCCAGGCCTCGACCCATGCGTGATTGTCATCCGTGTGGGCCCAGCGCGGAGTGTAGACCTGGCGTGCCGGTATGCCGATACTTCGGAGAGCGGCCACAGTTAATGTTGACTCTTCGCCACAGCGGCCAAGGGCGTTAGCCATGGTTGTCAGCGGCGGTGATGTCCGCTGATCAGAGGGTTGATAGCTCACCTTCTCGTGACACCAATGATTAACCTCCAGAATCGCCTCCTCCATTGATAAGCCCTCTATCCGCGGGCGCAGTTCTTCATAGAATACCTTTCGCGACATGTCGAGGTCTTCGTTGTTCACTCTGACGGGCAGAACGAAATGGCGCCACTCGCGGTCAGGAACTGTGTTCCCCCAAGGCATCTCTTTGGAGGACTGCAATGCCAATCGTGCATTCTCCAGAAAAAAATCCTGTGCATAGTCAACCACGTCGGAAGTCGGCATATAAGCGAACAGGAAAGTCAATGCCTCTTTTTCTTCAGAAGAGAGGCCGTCGGGGATCCTGAGCCTTTCAGCGAGTTGAGGCTGAAGCTCAAGTCTGCGGTTATAATCTTCATTCGCTACGGAAGTCAAGATTGACCCGGCTGACGCATTGAATCCTAAGATCAGACAAAGAGAGAGCGCGAAAAGATTTATGAGGGATTTCATGGCTGTTATACGATTGCTTGATCAAGAGCTTTACGGATTGCTTCGACTGTTGCGCTGTCGGTGGCGAGCCGGCTGCCGTCAGAGGCGTCCGCGCTCCCCATAGAAGCCGAACCGGAATATGCCATTGACGAGTTCAGCGGTTTTCGGGCTGAGGCATGAAATTCATCGGCTTGAGAAAGGCGCGCCAATAGGGTGACGTTTTCCGGTGACACACCGGCTCCGGCGAGGATCTTGATTCTTCCGTTAGCCCTGCGTTTCAGCTCCGCAATCAGCTCGGCGCCTTCCAAAGCTGAGTTTTGCTGACCTGAGGTCAGGATTCGGCTGAAGCCGAGCGATATTATTTCTTCTAACGCCCCGAACGGATCTTTGACCAAGTCAAACGCCCTGTGAAATGTATTTTCCAGGTGGGCCGCTCCTTCCAGGAGCTTCCGGCATGCGGCGACGTCCACGTTCCCTTCCGGGGTCAGTACGCCGACGACAATCCCGTTGGCTCCGGCCTTTACCGCTTCATCGATATCGGACTTCATAACGTCTATCTCGTCGGGCGTGTATATGAAATCCCCGCTCCTCGGCCTGATAAGGACGTTGGTAGGAATTCTTTCAGATGAATAACGGATCATGGCGATCGATGGGCTCAGTCCGCCTTCAGCGAGGCCGGAGCATAATTCAACGCGATCTGCTCCGCCTTTGATTGCAGCCTTCACACCTTCCGGATCGCCGGTACATATTTCAAGTAATTTTTTAGCCATAATTACAGAGCCTTTTTCATTAAATTTTTAAGATTTCCTGACTGCTATGAACGAGGTCTTTTATTTGCCGATAGTCAGTGCCGCGGCGCCCAAAATCGCCGCGTCAGATTGTTGAAGGAGTGATTTGCGGAAGTCAACCTGTCCGTCATAAATCCAGAGCAGATTCTTTTCGAAAGCCTCGCGCATAGGTTTTTCGAAAAGATTGAAAGAGCCTGTAATGCCGCCGAAGAAGATGAAAGCCTCCGGCGATGAGAAAGCAGTGAAATCCGCGCATGCGCGCCCTAAGATTTCACCCGTGAGGCGGAATGTTTCCAACGCTAATTTGTCCCCTTCGGCCGCCGCCTGACCGATAGCCTTAGTGTCAAAATCTTCTTGAGAACGCAATTTGCTCTCGTCTGCGGCCGATTCCAAAAGTTCTTTTGCCGTCGCCACAATTCCGCGGGCTGAGGCGTAAGCATCCAGACAACCCTTCCGGCCGCAACTGCAAAGCCTTGCGTCCGGAGAATGCACCACAGGGATGTGGCCCAATTCTCCGGCCAATCCGCGAGTGCCGTGAAGAAGGCGCCCGTCGCAAATAACAGCGCCGCCGACACCGGTGCCTAAGGTGATCATAATGAAATTATCCAATCCTTTCCCGGCTCCGAAATGCATCTCACCGATTGCCGCGGCGTTGGCGTCATTCTCGGCGAAGGCCTGAATGCCGAAAGCCCGCTCAATCTCGTCTGTCAAGGGGAGGGGAGATGGCCACGGAAGATTCACAGCCCCCTCGATTGTTCCGGTTTGCCAATTGACGCACGGCGCACCGACGCCAATGGCCTTGATGTCGCTAAAATCAATCCCTGCCTCCGTCGCGGCGCCGGCGACTGCATCGCGAAGAGAATCTATAAATTCGCTAAAAGTAAGGTCAGAGGGAGTCGGCATGCTTCCCCGACAGAGGATCCGGCCCTCGCCGTCAACGACACCGAACGCCGAATTCGTCCCACCGATATCTATCCCCACCGCCAACCTCCGAACGTTATTTTCAGTCATAATATCAATCCTTATTCAAATCCAGGAACCATTCAAAAACATGATTCATTCAAAAACGAGACCCGGAGCCGTTTGACATGAAAATCTTCATGATCCAACCTCCAGATCCTATTATTCCACAAAGATAATACAATCCTGAAACCAAACCAAATTTATCCTACGCCGAAACTAAAAGGTTTATCTGTCTAATGTAATAGAATCTATAGGCTGTGCTAAGAATAATGTGGAATTTGGATGCAGCCGTGTTGTCAACAGAAGATGATTACCTGCATTGGCCGGAGTTAGTCGTGGAAATTTTACGGCAAGGCTCTTTTTCCCATATTTGCGGGTAAATCGCATTGTGTGTAGACTGCCGCTCTTCTCCGGACATTGAGCCAGAATGACGATGTCTGACATGGCTGCCTGCAACCGATTGCGTGCCACCAATCGCGACGGATTAGCCTTGACTCCGAAAGGTTGCTCGGAGAGGATCAATCCTCCGGATTCAAATATCTTCTGTTCGAGCCATTTATTCTCTTTTGGGTGGCAAATGTCGAGGCCGTTGCCTACGATAGCTATCGTTTTGCCTCCGACTTCCAAACACCCTTTGTGTGCCGAAGCATCACATCCCAGTGCCAATCCGCTGACAATGACATTCCCCTCTTCGGCAAATCGGCGACTTAACTTATATGCCGCGTCGTTGCCCTCTTTATCTGCGGATCTCGCACCGATAACAGCAACAGCGCTCGGCTCATTCAGCAACGGTAAATTTCCTTTCAGATGAATTGCCGGAGGACAGTCTGATCGGATTTCTCTCAGTCGCTCCGGAAATTCAGGGTCAGTCCAAACGTAAGACACAACGCCGGATGCTTCCTGCCGATCGAGCACATCGTTTGCCTTATCAAGCAACTCTTCCAGTTCCGGATTGTCACTGAGTAATTGCTCGAAAGCCGTTAGATCCATCTTCAGTATTTCAGATTGTTCTAACCCGAAATACTGAAGAGCCATAATCTCATCTATCGTTAACGGTTGTTTCATAGTTCTATTCTTTTCTCTTATATCTCTTTTTGATATCCTCTTCGGTCAGTTCCCCATTGATGAGTTTGGTTTGGTCTTCGAGAGAAATATCGGCATACTGCTGCATGCAGTGTCTTGCGTGAAGAAAGTTTTTCTCCTTCTTTGACAAACTTTCCATGACTTCTTCCGGAATAGGAAAAGTAGGAGCAAAAACTTTTTTTACAGGTTGTTCATCATGGAAGTCTGAGCTAAAACACAGATAATTATCGGCAATTGCATCATTAAAATAAGCGCTGACATAGAATCCGTTGAACGGATAATTGCCAGCCGATTGTTGGCATTTATCGAATTCTTCCCATTCTTGCTCAATTGTGTTGGGAGTTTTCAGCACCTTGACGATTTTTACATACATGCCACCTGTATTTTGATCTTCATCATAAACTTCAATGAAGTCCCCGGCCTTAAACCGAATCTCATCTTTTCGCCTACCGAAAAATTTGCCGGCCGAAGTGCGTTTGTCGAAAGTGTGAAAGTCCGAACATACCGATTGGTCAGTCATCTTTCCCTCGCCGTCATATTTCCACCAGGCTATGGGCATCTGACGGAATCCGGTGTCGAGGGGTAATCTATCTATAACTGCTGAATGCATCTTTCTGAAAAATGTCAATTCTTCATTCGCAGTTGCCAACACTTTCTCGGCTTCTTCCCGGCTTGAGAAATACATCGGAGCGGGCATTTCAAGATCCAGGACCCATTCATCGTCCTCATTCTTGTGATAACCCTTCACATGGCTATCGTATGCGAGGACTGTCAAGCGGTAAATACTTGGCTCCTTCATTACCGGGCGGTTTTTTGCCAATTCAAAAAAATCTTCTTTAGTCATTTTTATGCTCTTAAAAGTTATTTATTTTTCGTAAAGAAATAATCGATCTGGGTGTCGGGAGAGATGGGGGGCCTGTCGTCACCGCTCCAATTCTCGTTCCAGTATTTCAACAGATACCATAGGCGGGTCTTACCATATTTCTTTATTAAAAGCCACTCCTTTATTTTAAGAAGCTCATCGCTATAGAAATTGCCGGGAATCGGTTTCAAACTCTTCGAACCGGTCACTCTATTTTCTTCACTAAGATAGAGTATGTGACGTTGTGACTTAGAGCTATATCTCATGAAGATCCAAGCTTTCTTAGCATCAAAAATTGATGACTCATTCATATAAAGCTGACGAGGATCATTGTTATATTCACCCTTTCTCTGTAGTTCCAAACAATATTCGAAATAATCCTTTATATCCTGATCAATCGGCAACCCCGGTTTCATCATATAAAGCGAATTCGGGTGATCATGATCCCCTGGCGCATCGGTTACATAATAGCAATCGTCGCTAACGTCAGAAGGATAACCATATTTATCTTTCGAGCGATTATATAGATCCCAGAACCATTCAACTGTGGGACCTTCCGAGGCTACGATTGCAAGGTGCACGGTATCTTTCCAGATCACTTCTACTATATCGCCTTCATGAAAGCGAATGCGCTCGCAGCTCCTTCCGAAAAAAGAGCTTTCCAGATAATCATCGCTATATTCGAATATATTATTATAATCTATCAGCTGCCCATAATGATCGAAGATCCACATCGCCCCGTTCCGATACTCCGCCTGAGCAATAGGAATTTGCGTCAGTTCAAATCTGTATGTGTCGTGCTCTCCCTCTTTATCAGCTAAATTTTCGCGCATGAACCTGACAGCATCTTCATAAGAAGTGAACATATAGATTGTGGAATACAACCGAAACTCCGGATATGAATATTCTTCATAAAACGTTTGATGGTTGAGCCTATATAGCCAGTTTCCATCCAATGAAGGTTTGCGGTCGGCCAGAGCCTTGAATTCATCAAAGCTAAGATTGTCAGGAACACCCCTTTTCATAATCATTCAGTAATTAAGGTTTAGTTAGTCTCAAGCGTTTTTCAGTTCGGTCATTAGCATTGCTCTTGCTTTCGCGGCTTCGCGCTCTTCGTGGCTTAAAACAGCGTACATCCCCGGTTCGTATGGAATATTTATTTTATCTGAAATCTTGTCGATAATTTCAAAAAGATGAGAAAGGCCTGCATCCCGACATTGATGACCGAAATCATCCACGATCATAAAATTTTTAGTTGGAAAGAATGGTCTTAATGTCCGGATATGACGGTCGCCAAGCAACTCATCTTCGGTTGAACATAGAAAATGCATCCGTTCGCCCCGATAGGCGATAGATTCATTCAGATTGTAAGCCGCATATTTATCCAGCACTTCGCGAGTCAGTGTATAGGTCTGAATGCCATCAAGACGTTTGCAGAAATATTCCCGCTGTTTGTCGAGCCATTTTGCCAACTCCTCAGTGGGAGCTGTCACGGGATTGACCATCACCAGTTCAGCCATTTTGCTGTCGCACATCATTGTCATCCAACCGCCGAGTGAGGTGCCAACGATAATGACAGGTCTCTCGCGCTCAATCGCTTCATTGATGATCGCCAACGATTTTTCCGGATCACCATCCAACTCTGGCGCGATCACGCGATAGCGTCCCTTGAATTGTTTCTGCAGCTGACGCTGTTTCGCACCGTTCGCACCGGACATAAAACCGTGAATATACATCATCACGGGCAATTCCTTGTTTTTATCAGTATTGTTCATATAATCAACATTATTTATTTTGTTCCTCATCGGTTGATTTTTTGTCTCGCTCCGGCCGCTTAATAATAGTTGTCGATTCCGTCAAATTGATAGAATCAAACATAGTAGTGGCCAATTCGCGGTTTGTCAATGCCGGATTGAGCATTGAAGGCAACTCAAACCATTGATTCAATTTCTCTGAAATTTCACCAGAGTCAATCTCAATTCCACGTTTCGGTTTTCGTTTCGCAGAAATGAAATTTCCGGTTTTAAGTCCCATTCGAAAATCATATTTATCTTCTAAGGACTGAATATGGAGATGCGGAATGACCGACGAGTCTTCGCGTCCCAAAACGAATACGCGATATTTATTCGGTGGCAACGGTGACGTGGAGTCATTGTCTTTATGATTTAGAGACGCCCATTTTGTTGGACTTGATTCGAGTTCAATCCTTCGAATTTCACGAGCCACTAATCTCGAAATGCCTGTCATCATATTGTCATAAATCTCCTGTTTTCTTTCGAACTCCTCCTTAGTTAATGAGGGTTTTCTTTTGGATTTCTTTCGTCCTTTTAATTGTATTGAAAGATCAGCAAAGAAATCGTAGTTAAGAACTTCCGAAATTTTCATCAACAACTCGGTGTCAATTGTTGCGCGACGGAAAATATTATATACATTATTAGGCTGGCAATTCAGCTGCTTTGCTAACCACTCATTAGTGTGATTCCCATGTTTATTTTTGAACACCTTTTTGATATATTGACCAATATGAAAAGATTCTTTTTCCATTTTCTATATAATAATGAAGGAACGCTAAAAATTTGATAATGCAAAATTACAATCAAAAGCCGGCAAATGCAAAATAAAAACATATCCGATTATGATATATATCATATCGGATATGGATAGTGTGAAAATAATTGAAAAATTTTTTGAACCAGGGTCTTATCCATTTTTCAGGCTTTCCAAATAGTCCTTATAATATTGCTTCATGGTTTCGCGAGCTTCCTTGGGTACAGGGAAGGATGGGGGCCTCACTTCCTGCGGGTGAATGAATTCGGCGTGTAGCATAGATTCCTCGTAGGGACCGAAGAGGACAAAATACTCCTCATTATCGACGCCCCATTGGTCGGGCTCTTCAAATGCCTTTTCGATTGGCACTCCTTTTTCTGCCAATTTATTGATTGAGCTTTTCAGATATCCCCACTCATCCTTGACTGTTCTCGGTTGGCCAATGACCACGCCGAGCACTGAAAAAACCATCCCTTTCTCTTCGTGACTTGATCTGCTGATTTCGACCAAATCACCTTTCCGGAATCTGATTTGTTCCGGCAAGCGACCGAGAAATTTGCCGTATACGCCGGGCAAATTCCAATGATATGATGAGCATGAGGAGCGATCATACTCCTTCTTGTTGTGGTCATATTTCCAATATTCGACATAGAAATCACGCGTGCCGTGAGGACCGAAGCCCAACCTGCTAATCTGATAGCCGAACGTATAATTAAGTTTGGTGTTCTTGAAATATATTTCTTCATCTTCCCCCCAATCTTCCATCATTGCAGTGTGGGCTTCTTCGAAAGTCGGGTAATATTCGAATTCCATGTGCCGCCAAGGCAAAATCTCGAAACGCCACTGTTTACCCTTATATGGGATACGATAGTTGAGGCTCAATCCCTCAACCTCATGACATTCATAGCCTTTATCCTCACACTTCAGTCGCCATAGTTTGTAAAAACCGGGTGTGTCGGGAACAGGACGATTCCTCACAAAAGCTTCAAAATCCTTGTATTTAATTTTGTTTTTTGCCATTTGCAGAATTATTAATGTTATATGAAATTAATAAGTAAGTGAGAGAAATTAATATCATATAATAATGATATAGTTAAATTTGATTTTGCAAAATTACATTCAAAAGCCTATCGGAACCAAAAAAAATCATATCCGATATTGATATATATCATATCGGATATGGATAGTGTTAGAAAGTAATTTACTCTTTAGTAATTTTGTCAGAAATACGCCCTAATTTTCAAAGGTCTAACTATTTAATATTTCTCGCCAATGTTTGTAACCGGTGCGCATATCAATATTGTTGTGCCACGCCCATTTAGCAAAACTTTCAGGCTCAATGCCTATCTGTTTGCCTTTCCAGCGTAAAAATTTCCAAGCTGCCATCCATGGACGTTTTGGATCGTCAATGACATAAACATCATCGGGGGCAGCTAAATCATACATGAAACTTCCTACGCGGAAATCATATTCAACAAGAGCGCTCCCGGTTTCAGGGAGTGTATCCTTCTCGGTTGAGTATATGACGTGATCGCCATTGAGCGGAGCATAATCCTCGACAGGGCATACCTCCAAATCAAAAATTGGGTTTGCATCGACCCGATCGAAAAGGGCCAGCAGCTCTTCACGTTGCCTATCGTCGCGACATCTAACCTCGAGAAGCCAATCGCGCTCTGATTTGTCCGGATTCGCATTCAGCCACTTGGACAATATCTCGGCCTTTGTTTTAGTCATACTTTTTTAATTAATTAATTTCGAAACAACTCAGATTAGCATTCATCAATTGTACTCCATATTTGTCGTTGAACGCATTGCGAATATCGACAATATTAGGTCCTGCGGTTGATGTTGAAAATACCTCTACCCATGCTCCGGCCTCTAATTGAGGCTGCCGAGTGCGCAGTGTCACTGTGTATTTTTTTGCTGCCATATGATTTGTGTTAGAATAATATGTTCAACCAGTAAAATTATTTGATAAGTAACTCTTGAAAATTAGATAGCTTTTCTCTAAGAGTTGCTGATTATATAAACAAATTTTAAAGATTTACTTATGGATAATCGGGAAATAATCCGTTCATTTAATCAATTCTTCTTTTTTTCTATAACCGGAGTTTTGAAATAGTAACGATCCCAGATTTTCTTCAAATTGTAATCTTTGGAATTATCATTCTTAGGAGTTGCTTTGAAGATACCTCTAAAAACGCAAAAATCGTTTTTGCAAGGGCGGAATATATCCTCCGGTGGCTCAGGGGTTTCATCCCCGTCGATAATGAAAGGACCCCTATGGCTTTGGAAGATGGCTATCGGAACATTAGCAATCGAGTCTATATCAAAGTCAGAAGATGATACCATTTTGTCGTCTTGATAGTGGTTAACCTTTAGGTTCTCTATTTTTTCGTGACTCAAAAATGATAAATCCTCTTCCGGGCCAAATAAGAGAAACAGGACTCCGTTATGAAAATGGTGTACAGGATTAGCCAGTGTGATTCCTAAGTATCTGAAGGGATTAAGCATATAGAAATTATCGGCTATGAAATAACCCTTCTCTGTGAGATAGTCAGTGGTTTTATAAGATCTATCTGTCGGCTCAGCATCGCAAATCTCCTCATAAGGGACTCGTAGATACATATCACAAACCTCCTTATCAGAATCGGGTAATGTTATGTTATTAAAATCAAAACACATAATAAAATCAGCTTTTATTTTTTAGTTTCTATTAATCCCCCTTGTATATTTATGAATGTGAATAGATTTCATTTACATTCAAATTTCAGAGATGTCGATACCGTTTTTCGACATAAGTTCTTTTAGCTTTGTAAAATATGGATGGCCATCTCCCCATATCCCGGATTCTATATACCAATCCTTACCCTCTATTTTATATGTGCGCGGTTTGTCTGTGAGATAGACAAGATTACTCTTGACTGATTTAAGAAGATCTTTTATTTGATTGAATGTTGTATTTGGGTGTATTTCAAGATAGATCTCTACGAACTTCTTGGCAAGACGGCTTTTAGCTGACACAATCTCAGTTTTCTGACGGCCATTTACGGTATACGTCAACTCGTAAGAATCGTAATTTTTCCCAATGTTCACCTGCTTCTTAACTTCATCGGGAGCGGCTGCATTGATTGCGGCTAATATGAGTTCTTCATTGTTGTTATAGAAATCTGTCAGAAGTTTTCTAGTTTTTTCATCCATTGCTAATTGTCCTTTTTTATGTCTTATTGAAGTTATACTTTCGATGAAAGTACATAAATAATTGTTTACTCTTGCAGATAAAGAGTCAGATACCACCATTAAAGGTGATATTATCTTATCAAGAATGTCTTGATAGGAAATTTGTATGAAATGAGGATCGCTCAGTTGTTCGCCATTATCCGGTGAGACATACACATAAAGCGATGTGTCTACATCATTTTTTTGAGAGTAATCGGCGTAATATTTTTTACATTGCTGATCATGCTCATTGCTATCGATTTTATTCTCTAAGATGATGCGCATCTTTTTTAGAGAACCTCCACCAATTGCATAACTAATGTTAATTTCAATATCAACTCTGCCGTTTCCTGATTTTGATTTAGTGGTTCTTTCAATGTTCGCTTCGAGTTTATGAATATTGATATTGTTAGTTAAAATCTCATGCTGAAGACTTTGATCCATCTGGGAATATATCGTGGTGACATCTGCTCGTAAAGCTAAAAGACGAAGCAACGATAATAAAGGTGGCATTAGTGAGTTTTGCAATTCCGGATTATTAAACATCCAACACAAAAAGGCACTATGAGCCGTTTCATCTCTACTCTTCCTTATCGTTTCCATATACGGCACAACCTGCCTTAGGCGACTAAGTTGTGTGTAATAGTCAGAAGAATATAAATTAACGATGGCCTCTGAGGCCTCCGAAAACGATAAAATTTTGATGTTATTCATTTGATTATTTTAAATTTTTTCACATTTTATATATCACTATTTCCAAATTTAATTTGGCCTCAGATTATTGAATAGTTATTTTTTTAATTGAGAATACGCTCGGTGAACGGGATGTTCAAGGTGTTCAGAAGGGGTTTGAAATCTTCTGAATCTTCAAATCCTTTTTCCATGCCATAATCTGAAAGGCGTTCCCCAAGATTATCCAAAAGATTTGGCTTATCAGTTAAATCAATCTGCATGAATTGGAGCAACGTCGCAATATTTTCTTTTCCCTCAATTGTAATTTGAGTTCCACCAATCCGATCTTCAGCAAAATTAGCAAAGAAATAATTTGTAAGGATGAGTTTAGCGCTATCAATGAAGCATTCAACAACTTCTTTAGCTCTTCCGTCTTCCAATTCAACATTCTCAGTTACGAGAATTTCATCTTCATACTCTTCACCATTATAAATTTTAAGGGCTTCAATATACTGTCCCAGGAGCTTAGAATCGATAGGGTTTTCTAATTCGTAAATTTTCTTTGGAATCATAATATGATATTAAATATTTAATTATACACAAATTTAATCACTTAATTCCGATAATGGAGTGCTTTTGCGTATCATATTTTTAGACAAAGTATATCAAATCTTCCGATTTAACGAAGATCAACATGTGGATTTGCTCCCGTACCACTCCAAAAATCTATGGAGTTACTCCTTAGATTTTTTGCGTTTTCAAAGTCGGTTGTGTTCGGATGATTACATTTAACACGTGGCATAAAGGCCACGATTAGGAGAATCGAGGCCTGAAGTTAAAATTTATTAAGCATGATAACCGATAACCGTGTAGAACTTCCTTTTCTTTAGTTATCTCCGATGCTTTTGATATTATTCCATACGTCTTCAGCATTATCTTTTACGTTTTCAATTCTCTCTTCTTGAGTTTTTTTCTCTTCATCATAGAAAATTCCGATCATGCATAATATTATAATGCACATTAGAACAAATGATGCGATTAGGACGCATTCCCTTTTCTTTTTTGAAAACTCTTCCCATTTAGGATAATATTTAATTATAATATTATCCAATTTACCTGGTGTATTATCTTCTTCCTCTTTTTGATTACCTGAAGAATACTCATCGTCGTTTTCAGGTTTGTCAAGAGGATTACGACCTTCAGCGATAGCTTGATCTATCAGTAATACATGAGCAGGATTTCCCACAGCCGTTGACATACTGAAATTCAGCAAAGTTACAGGAGTCCCTTTAAGCAGTACGTTTTTAATGTAATCACGCAATACTGTTGAATCGTTGCGATGTTCAGCCATTCTGATACGTATATAATCCTCAGCGGGAATATATATAGGCTTTGCCAATTTATACGGAAGCACACCGTCTCCTGCATAAAATTGTACTCTTACCTTATTTTCATCCATATAATTTTATCTTAGAGGTAGTTATTGAATTTTATTTTGTAATTTATCGTATGAGAATCAGTTCAATCATAGCCGGATTTTCAATTTCATCAGCTAACGGGAATTTTCCCCATGCTATTTCTATTAAATCCTCATGGCCTAAATAATTTGATTCAGTTGAGTTTAAAATGAAATTTCTGGTATATTGTTGATAATCACGACGACAGATCACACTATAAATTTTACCTTCATGAAGTCGACAAGTGTCATCATAAAGAAGTCGGTCAGACATTTGGGTGAGATTTGCAATCTCATCATTAATTTCAATTTCTGATAACTTTAACCTATTCTTCAAATCAATAGCACTACTGTGATACATACTCCATTCAGTCGCAATGGGAGATAAGTAGTTATTATCAAATTTTTCCTGAGTATCGTCAGACCAATTATCTTTAAGAATTTGATTTAATCGTTGATATTTTACGAATAAATCTTCAAGATATTGTAATGCGCTCATTTAGCTTTATATTTTGAAATTTGTCCGATAATTGATGATAAAGTGCCATTTGCAGTGTTAGACATTTCTCGAGATCTATTACCATAACTGTATGTAAGGTTCCATAGATCATCCAAAATGCTAATTTGACGTTCTATCTTTCCTTTGACATTCTCAAGATTTGCCATAAAGCTATTTCGTTGTGAAATGTATCTGTTCTTTTCAATTTCGATTCGATTGAAGTCCTCTTGGGAAAATATAAATCGATGTTGCAAATCTTCGAGTTTATAAATTCTATCATCCAGACGATCAATAACAGATACAAATCGACACTCCAAATCGTCTTTTCCCTTAAAAATTTCGTCTTTTTTTTTCCTGAGTTGGTCACGAAATAGAACTATTCCTGCATCTACACAATCAGAAAAATTACGGAGATGTCCCTGATATTGTCGAAGTAATTCTAATGAATCTATTTTAACGTCAGCACTCATTATCTCATTGTTCTATATTGGTCAAGGATATCACATGTCCGCGCAATATATTGAGAGTATTGTTGCATTTCGTCGGACAGTTTAGAAATTGTACGACATTTATCTTCAAAGTCAGTCATGAAGGCCTGATTCTTAGTATCATTCCACCCTTCACAGACTTGATGCATCTGTTGATTTAGACGCTGAAAAAGAGTTGTTAGATTTTCTCCAGCTACTCTTAAATTTGATCCAAATTGTCGTAGTTGATCAACATTCTTTACACTTGCATCTGATGCCATAATGTTTTTATTTAAGGATAGTGACGCTTTAGGGCGGGCTCCTTTCTTCACCCTCGACAAACCGGCTGACGCTTT
>CAYQQG010000010.1:0-29428 GCA_964419535.1 uncultured Sangeribacter sp. | reverse complement strand
GCCAGATCGTAGGCAGCCAGGCTGTGGCTCTCGCTCTCGACCGCCGCAAAGGTGCGCCCGACTATTCAAACAAGAACAATCAGTTCGTCTCTCTCGTGAAGGGTGAATATGGCAAGACTCCGGTCGCTGTCGATCCCGCATTCCGCGAAAAGATCACCGGCTCACCGGTTGAGACACCCTATAACGTCGACAAATATAAAAAGCCCGCAAACCCCGAACTGCCCGAGTTCGGCGGCATGAAACTCGCCCAGAACGACGAGGAATATCTCCTTCTCGAACTTCTCCCGGCCGTTGCTACAGGCTTCCTCAAGAACAAGCGCAAAGCTGAATATGAGGCTGCTCAGGCCGCTGCCCCGAAGGCAGAAGCTGCCGCTCAGAAAGCTGAAGAAGCTCCCAAGCAGCAGATCACCGGTCCCACAGTGAAAGCTCCGATGGGTGGCACAGTGATGGAAATTCTGGTTAATCCCGGCGATAAGGTGAAAGCAGGCCAGAACGTACTCGTTTACGAGGCGATGAAGATGGAGAATGACCTCGCTTCTGACATCGATGGTACGGTTAAGCGCATACTCGTAGGCGTTAACGATGTTATCAATACAGACCAACCCGTAATCGAGTTCGAGTAATCCCTTACTGATCGAACAATAGACTGATAATATGGAGAGCGCTTCCCGCGAAGGAGGCGCTCTCTTTCACAATAAATTCTATCATTTGTACGGACGTGCCTTTGCTTCGTATGGAGTTGTAATTATTGCACTCAGCGATTTTGCAATTGGCACGTGTGAAGTTTTATTACAATTTACATTCATGTCAAAAATTACTTGGAAAGCAGGCACAATGGTCTATCCGGCTCCTGCAGCTCTCGTGACGTGCGGAGATCGGCCTGAGAACTGGAATATGCTGACCGTGGCGTGGACAGGAACGATATGCACTAATCCCGCGATGCTCTATATAAGCGTACGCCCCGAGCGCCATTCATATCCTCTGTTGATAGAGAATATGGAATTTACCTTGAATCTGACAACGGAATCAATGGCTCGCGCTACGGATTGGGCCGGAGTGCGCTCCGGTCGCGATTACGACAAATGGAAAGAAACAGGACTGACCCCGCTGCCGGGCGAAATGGTGAAGTCGCCGACGATTGAAGAATCTCCACTTTCGATCGAGTGCAGGATAAAAGAGGTTCTGCATCTCGGAAGCCACGACATGATGATTGCCGACGTGCTCTGCATCCGTGCTGACGACCGCTATATCAACCCTGAGACCAGCGCACTCTCGCTCAAAGATGCCGGCCTAATGGCCTACGCCCACGGCGCCTACTATACCCTCGGCCAACTTCTCGGAACCTTCGGCTTCTCTGTCCGCAAAAAACCATAATCATAACCCGAGACTGCATAATAAGACGGTCGGGAGTCTCGCGCGAGACTCCCGACCGTATATATTGTTGCGGAAAAATTTTAATTATTCGAGTCGTGGATCTGCTTGATGCGGAAGGCGAATGCGATACGATAGCAGCCGTAGCAGAGCAGACCGATTCCTAACCAGATCCATGCCGTGACGCTCAGTCCGATAGGATTGAAGATGAGCCAGAAGCCAAGGAACAGGGTGAATGCCAAAAGGATGCCGGCGAAGATTGAAGCCACCGGATTGAACATCGAAACGGAGAAGATCTGTCCTATGCCATTAAATGCGGCGAAGATCAGCCAGATGCCTATGATATAAAGGAACGCCATTGTCATCATGGCCGGTGTCAAGGTCAGCATCCATATGCCGCCGATAATGTCGATCACGGCAAAACAGAGATCCCAACCCCAGCTCGGGTTGTGCTTCGAAGTTGATATGCCCCAGACTCCGTCAAAAAAACCGAGTACAAGCAGTCCGATTGCAAAAGCCATTGCCATTATAGGAAGCGACGTCGACGGACTTAAGATAGCCCAGAGTCCCAGACCGATACATACAAGCCCCGTCACGAGAGGCAACCACCAATAGCGGGTTATACCCGCCAAAATTCTATTGCGTAACATAGTATTAAATAAATTTTAAGATTAATATTCAATTGTGTTTATCTTTATACTAATATAACAATTCTTAACACTCATAGTTCAAAACCGTTGAGTTTCCTCTGACTTTTCTCCAAAATACCCCGTTTATTCCTCTGACTTTTCTCCAAAAACGTCTAAATATTCCTCTGACTTTTTTCAAAAATCTTCGCAATTTGTTGTAATTTAAATCAATATATATTATATTTGCATTTATGAAATATATAGAGAGAAATATAGACAGGGAATTATTGGAATGGAAGAATGATCCGGATAGAAAACCGTTGCTTCTAAGGGGGGCACGACAGGTTGGAAAATCGAGTTCAATTCGTCATTTGGGTGAATCATTTGAAAGCTTTATTGAAGTAAATCTTGAATTGAGAAGCGATCTTAGATCTCTTTTCGCGGAACTCAACGATGTCAGAGAGATTGCCAGCAGACTTGCTGTCTTGTGCGGTAGAGATTTGGTGCCCGGGAAAACATTATTGTTTATTGATGAGATTCAATATTCTCCTGATGCAATAAGACTGCTTAGATTCTTCAAAGAAGATTTTTCTGAACTGCATGTAGCGGCTGCCGGATCATTGTTAGAATTTGTTCTTTCCGATTTGAGCTCTTTCGGAGTCGGAAGAATTAAATCATTGTTTATGTATCCCTTATCGTTTAGAGAATTCTTAATGGCTAACGGTAAGAAACAATGGATTGATGCTATTGAAAGAGCCTCTTTTGAAGATGGATTATTTGAGGCATTGCATAATGATTTGATTCAATATTACAGATCCTTTCTTATTGTGGGTGGTATGCCGGCAAGTGTGCTGAGTTGGATAACACATCATGACTATTTCAAGTGTGAAGCAATACAGGAGGACATACAGCAATCCTATTTTGATGACTTTGCAAAGTATTCCAATAAAGCGGACCCCGACCTGTTGCGGGCGACCTTGCGCAGTGTCGTAGCGCAAAATGGAAGAAAATTTATTTATTCAAGAGTTGGAGAAAAATACAAGAGTGGAGACGTAAAAGAGGCTCTAAATCTATTGGAGCTCGCCGGATTGATTAAAGAAGTTCAAATGTCATCGGCTAACGGCTTACCCTTGGGGTCAGAAGTTAATCCAAAATTCTCAAGATATATATTCCTCGACACCGGTTTATTGCTTAGGATTTTGGATTTAGATTTTGACGGAGCAAAAGAGATGACAGAATTTATACTCACTGCTTCGACTGCTGATTTTGTAAACAGGGGGGCATTAGCTGAAATGTATGTTGGTTGGGAACTAATTAAAAGCGGTTCTTCTAAAGTGTTGCAGGCGCTATATTATTGGGAAAATACGGCCCGCGGGGCCACAGCTGAAGTCGACTATGTAGTAGCCTATAGAATGGCTATTTTGCCAATAGAGGTAAAAAGTGGAGTCAGTGGCAAGATGAAAAGTTTACGATTATTTATGGACAGCAAGAATCTAAACTTAGCTATCCGCACTTCACTTGAAAATTTCGGCCTCCTGCCATACCCATCCACTGTATCTGAAGTCCCAAATTTATCCGACTTTTCCTCCTCCACTTCGTCTGCCACTACCACTTCACGAATAGCTATCATACCTCTCTATGCAATCTTCAACTACCGAAACCTTCTTACCACCTTCACTAAAACCTAACCAAAAATATTATTTAAAAATTGAAATTTTTTTTAAAAAAAGTTATGAAATACAATATATTTTATTAATTTTGCCATGAAAATCTACGCCGTTGATAGTAAAACTATCGGTTGGGGTGGGTTTCATTACAAATTTTAGGAAGCGTTTATCGCGCTTGATTCTTGGTCGCTTCAGAAATCTGGCAGTTTCAAAAGCATCGTCAAGAATGAAGTAACGATAGATGTCTCGGGTATGATTATATCGACTAATTTGTAGATTAGATTTATAGTCTCGTCTACTTTAGTCTACTTATGTCATACGGCGTAGGCTCTTCGTTACTCGTTCTACGATGTGACGGCTATGCCAGATGCCTTGAAGCGACAGGATGAGTAACGATAAGGATCCTGCGCTTTTTTTGTGTATTTATGTCTGATAGGGATCTAAGACATCTCATATTACAAAGTGTAAAGATCGACTATATAGAAATTCTTTACTCATAAACTATTTTCTCTATGTGGACAATAATAATAGCTGTAGTCGCACTTATTTTGATCAGATTTTTGTATGACACATTTAAGCAATCTTCGGATATAAAGAAAGAAGGAGGCATAAGAAAAAAATATTCTATTTTGGTTGACAATTTTTTGAATGGTCATCCAAATAGCAAAATATTCCAAGAAGATAATACTTTTATTTCAGTCGGCGTAGTAGGTCCAGGCGGTTCGCAAGTATATTATATTTATCCTTCTTATGGATTTGTATCTATAAGGATGGAAATTAAAAACAATCCACTTTTGGGGAATTTAAAGATGGAATGGAAATTCGCGGAGGATGAAGATCAATATGCTATGATTGATAAAATTAATGCTGATATAGAAAATAGATTCTTGTAATATCTTGAAAATTATTAGATCATGAGTAACGAAGTTGGAAGTGTAATAGGAGGTGCCTTATGTTGGATATATGGAATTATGTCCCAGATTATGGCATTATATTTTTGGTGGCAATACGCAAAAAATGACAGTTTTATCGCTACTATTACAATCGATGTGATCCTTGCAGAATTGAAAGGACTTTTTTGGATTTTTTTCATATGGTGAGGTCAATATTTTTATTTGCAATGTTGATTTGTCTGATGCTTGTTGGTTGTTCTAATAACCCCAGACCAAACGAATTGACTATAATGGAGTATGATGATTCTGTAAAGGTTATTGATTCTCCCTTCTCAAAGAAAGAATTACCTGACGGTCTTGAATATGGCAAAATAGAGAGTCCTATTTTTCCTGATTCTATGAAAGTTGAGAATAATCTATTGTTGCAAGTTGCAGCTTATAACAGTGCATTTGTGCACGGAGATGTTGAAACTTGTACTAAATACTTATATCCGGACGCATTTAACTATTACAGAAAATTTTTTCCTCAATTCTCAGATGAAGCAGTCATAAAGGAACTGTTTAGTACAGTATCAGGAGAAATGCAAGATATGGTTAAAGATTGGGCACACAATGGGATTGATTATCAAATTACTGTTTCTAATCTTATAAAGAAGGTAAATTATAAAGATGATGTTATTATTGTATTTAATGTCGCGTCAAATTTGCTTTCAGAGGAAGTGTATGTGCATACTACAAATCTTGATAAGACTATAGGAATATCCCATAATGGTGGCAAAAATTGGTGGATAATGGATGATATTGACGAATTACCTACGATTTTAGAGATGCGTTATCCCCAAGAGGTCATTAATGCGGTGATGGATTATTAAACGGTTACGATTAAAAATGTGATAAGAAAATATGGGAGCATTAGATTTAAATAAAGTAGCGATAGCAATGGGAAAGATGTTAAAATCATTACCATTGTTAGAACAGAAAGGAAGTGATTATTCTGCAATAGAATATAATAAGGAGGAGCATTTTGCTATGGCATATTTGGCAAGAGTTGGAATTCTCGATCGGATAGATAAAAATCCATATATGAATAACCCTTCTCTTCCTATTACGATCCCTTTAGGAATCTTTAAAACCAGAAAGGAAACTATGGGAACCGCTTTATACATCACAGTTGGAAAATTGCTATCTTTATCAGAAAATAATGAAAGCGTGAACTCGAGAGTGATAGACATTTTAGAAAGAGGCGATTTCTATTATGAATTTGAGAACCTTTTACCTCCAGAATTGATCAATCAGTTGAGGAATTCATAATTAAACTAAGTAACTCTTGAAAATTAAAAGATGCTCAAAAGATAATAGAAGAAAATGTATTGCTCAGAGTTACTTTTAAAAACAAATTTTAAAGAGTTGCTTATACTAAAAAGTATTTAAATGATTAAGAGATTTTTTCTTGCATGTGTACTCACGGTCTGTGCATGCTTTGAGGGTTTATGTGTGAAGTATACATCTGCGATGAAGCCTTTTCTTGGCGAATGGGTATGTCAAGAAGATGGTGTAGAAATGGTATTGACAATTGATAGGGATAGCAATAACAATATTACTGTTGATTATAAGGCCATAAACTATGAGGATGGTTATCCCCGAACCTTTTATACATATTTCGACGAAATAAAATGGAAAAATGGCTCCTTTATATTTAGCTATGAATCCGATGATCCTTATAGAGATCTGCTAATTAAAGATATAGCAAAAATAAGCGGAAGACGTTTAACGTTATACTATCAATGTTGGGAATATGGCCCCAATGGGTATGGATTAAAATGGAAAGATACTATTGGCACATTTTATAAAGAATGACCAACAGAAGTTTCACAAAGTAATCGAATTATCAGGTCCTTAAAGTCCTTAAAGACTTTAAGGACTTTAGGAGGGGAGGGGCGACGGGGCGGTGAGGCGGGAGGATTTGCGGAGGAAGAGGATGGTGAGGATGAGGGCGATGCCAAGGCCGGCGGCGAGGGAGATCTCGTAGGGGAGGCCGAAGCCTTCGGGACGGGGAGCAAAGAGGATGTAGGTTGCGCAGACAACGGTCATGAAGATTGCCGGGAAAAGCGTGACGCAATAAAGAGGGATAAAAGTCCTCAGTTTATTCTCTTTTGCTTTAATTTCAATTCCATTCGAATTTATATTTTGGTTTTCTTTGCCTTTGCGGGCGAGCCAGACGGTTATGGCCCAGAGAGTAAAGACGGCGAGAACCTGGTTGCACCATGCGAAGTAGCGCCAGAGGATGTTGAAGTCGATCATCATGATGACGAAGCAGAGGGCGAATATCGGTATGGAGACAAGCAGGCGCTTGAGTGTGTTGGACTGGTCGATACGGAGGAAGTCAGCGGCAATCAATCGCGCCGAGCGGAGAGCTGTGTCTCCGGATGTTATGGGCGCGGCGACCACGCCGAGCATTGCGAATATGCCGCCGACAACGCCGAGCCATTCCGTTGAAATTGCATGTACGAGCCCGGCCGCTCCACCCTTTGCCGGGTCGGCCATGAAATCTGCAAGCTGAGAGTATCCGCCTGTGAAGGCAATGGCGGCGGCTGCCCAGATGAGAGCCACAAAACCTTCACTCACCATCGCTCCGTAGAAGATTGGACGCGCCAATTTTTCATTTTTGAGGCAACGGGCCATCATCGGGCTTTGAGTCGCATGGAAGCCGGAAATTGCTCCGCAAGCAATAGAGACAAACATCATCGGGAAAATCGGGGTTTTATCGGGATCAGCATGTCGGTTAAAGAGTCCGGCAGACATCTCATGCGGTATTTCTATGCCGCCGAAAAGGAGCATATAGAGGATTCCGAAAGCCATGAAGATCAGTGCGGCACCAAAAACCGGATAGAGGTTGCCGATCAGCTTGTCAACGGGCAGAACGGTTGCGAGCATATAGTAGATGAAGATGATCCCAATCCAGAAAGCTGTGTTGAGAGCGGCAGGGGTCATAGAAGCAATCAGCGTCGCCGGAGTCATAACGAAGACGGCGCCGACGAGCACCATCAGCAGAAGTGAGAAAGCACGCATCACCTGCTTGACCGACATCCCGAGTTGCTCGCCGACTATTTCAGGGAGCGACGCGCCGTCGCTGCGAAGTGATATTACGCCGGAGAGGAAGTCATGGACGGCTCCGGCAAAGATTGTGCCGAGCACGATCCATAGGAAGGCGGCGGGACCGAACATTATGCCCATTATGGCGCCGAAGATCGGGCCGAGACCGGCGATGTTGAGGAATTGGATGAGAAAGACTTTCCAGGCCGGGAGGGGCACGAAATCAACGCCGTCTTGTTTCGTATAAGCGGGGACGGGACGAGCGGGGTCAATTTTGGCGAGACGCTCGATGAAAGCTCCATAAACAAAATAGCCGATGATCAGAACGGCGAGGGCAATAAGGAATTGAGTCATGATGATGTTAAGGTTGTTAGACGGTTAGCTGAGGAGGCGGAAGAGGGCGATTTCGTCGAGGGTGGTGAAGATTTTTTGGCCGGAGGGCGTATAGGTCGGATCGGGGAGGGCAAAGAGTTCTCCGATCAGGTTTTCCATTTCCTCTTCGGTCAGTTTGCGGCCTTTTGTAATGGCTGAGCCCCGGGCCATGACTAGCGCTATGCGTTCGAGGATGCTATCGGCCGGACGTTGGTCGGCTCCGTAATTGAGTGAATCCTCGCTTACACTGTCGAGTATCCGTAAGATGATATCCTTGGGGTCGCTTTTCAGGTCGGCCGGCACTGCCGTGATTCGCCATGTGTCTCCTTCCTCATATTCCAGTTCAAAGCCAAGCTTACGAAGGTCTTCTTCTACCTCTTCCAAAGCGGTTTGCAATGTCGGTTCGAGAGATAGCGGTTCGGCAAACATCACGCGTTGTGAAACTCCGGAACCATGTTTGGCGGATGTCAGATACCGTTCATATAGAACCCGGACATGAGCGCGATGCTGATCGATAATCATGAGACCGTCACGCGAGGATGTGACGATATATTTCAGGCCATATTGCAGACAGAGTCCTCCGATCGAGCTCTCTTCCATGCCCGGAAGGGCGTATTCCACCGGGGAATGATCCGTTGGTGTGCCGAGGTCAGCCTCATTTCCCTTTTTCTTATCTATAAATTGAGAATAGAGTTTTTCCCAGTTTCGGACGTTGTCATTGAATTTGGGGTTGCCTGATGAGGAGGCCTTATAGTTGTCGAAAGGATTATAATCGGCCGGGAGATCAATTGAAGGACGTTGAGGGATATTGCCGCCGGTTTCGGGATGAACGGGGATGGCATCCACGTTAAAATCAATTGAGGGCACGGCTGAGTTTTTCCCGAGGGAAGCTTTGACGCCGGCCACGAGCAGCGGCCATATCTCCGATTCATATTCAAACTTTATTTCGTTTTTTGTCGGATGTATATTGACATCTATCGTCGCCGGATCCACCTCGAACTTCAGGAAATAGCAAGGTTGGGTGTCGGAGGCGATAAGTCCTTCGAAACAACTGATGATAGCCTTATGAAAATAGGGGTGGCGCATATTGCGTCCGTTGACAATGAGGAATTGGAGGGCATTTCGGCGCCGGGCGTATTCCGGCCGTGAAATGAATCCGTGAATCTTCACTAAGTGAGTGTCAATTTCCACCGGAAGAAGCTCCATTTTCAGGTTGTTTTTCCAGATGTCGTTAATTCGCTGATGGAGCGAAGCGGCACGCAGGTCTATATGTCTGGATCCGGCATCGATTGAAAGCCGTATATTATTGTTGACGAGGGCGAGCCGTTCAAATTCGCGCATGACATTCGAGAGTTCGACATTGTCGCTCTTAAGAAACTTCCGTCGGGCGGGCACGTTGAAGAAAAGATTGCGGACACTGATGGAAGTCCCTTTCTCACAGACGCAAGGAGTTTGGCTTTCAACCTTAGACCCATTGATGAGCAGTGAGGTGCCCATTTCTGAATTTGCGGTGCGTGTCTTCACCTCAACCTGTGATATGGCGCAAATCGAGGGAAGAGCTTCGCCGCGAAAGCCCATTGTGTGGAGCCGGAAAAGGTCGTCAGCCCGTGTGATTTTTGAGGTCGCGTGCCGCTCAAAAGCCATGCGAGCATCGACGGTTGACATTCCGCATCCATTGTCGATTACCTGTATGAGTGTCCTTCCGGCATCCTTGATGAATACCCGGATGTCGGTCGCGCCGGCGTCTACGGCATTTTCAACGAGCTCCTTGATGACGGACGCCGGGCGTTGGATCACTTCTCCGGCGGCTATCTGGTTGGCGACCGAGTCGGGAAGCAGTTTTATGATGTCACTCATACTTTACAATCTTAGAATTGTCAGGATGTGCAAAATTATATGAAAAGGGCTCTTAAAAATCTATAGTGCCGTCAAGAAGATATTTCTTCAGTTCCTCCGGGACTTCTCCCAAATCGTCGGCCCAGCGGACTTTGTCGCCATACCATTCCCTCCGGGGACGGATGGCCTCAAGCCAGACGGAACCATTCAATAGCTTCTGGCTTTTTTTGACGAGGAAAAGCGGGGTGACGGTGCCGGTGACTTCGGGCCACATAACAAGCCGTTCGAGTTGTGTCTTTCCCTCGACCATATCAATGCTAAGGTTTGAACTTTCGGCGTTAACGAGGCGGTTATATGTGGAATCGGATTCCTGGGGAAGCATGATTGTCTCTACGCTCCCCTCGGCCTCCAATCGCTTGAGAAGTCCGTTGTCAAACCACATTCTCATCTTGTCGGAATGCAGCTGATCATAATAATCCTCTTCGACGTGTTCCATCATTTTTGCGTTGCCATAGATATGGGCCCAGTCGGCAGTGGTGTCGCGAAGATGAATCGTAATGGAATCCCCGCGGACCTGTCTTTCCTCATTCCAGGCCACCGGATAACGTTTCAGCCGGATAATGGAATCGAGCTGAGTGTATACAATGGTGTCTGCTACGCCCTGAAGGTCAGAGCGGAAGAACCGGGCGTTTGAGAAAGCGCGTGCATAATGCCAGGTGGAATCTTCCGAATTGATCTGCCGATGAATCGAATCGTTCTTCGGATATGGGATCATTCGCGTCAGAATTGTGTCTGCGCGAAGGAAAAGAGTGTCTCCGCGGGAATATTCCATTAGGAGAGGATATTCCGAAGCCATTGCTTCGCGCGAAAGATCGTTGTAATAGCCATATCCGCCGATGAGGACAGCTTTGCGCGCAGTGTCGGTGATGACGGTCGGTTGGCCGCGCTTCAGATGATCGCGGAAACGGTATGCGTGTGTGATATGGTTGACCGGGTCGTGAACCATGGAATCACCCTCGAGAGTCGTCGTGCGGAAAAGTGAATCGGTGTGGAGAATCGTCGAACGTGAGAGCAATTCGGCCCGTCCGGTCTGAGTGTTATAATCTCCATAAGAAGTGATTATCTCATCCTCCTTGGTGATTATGCGTGTCCGTGAAACGATATTTGCGATGTGGGAAGCTGTGTTATAATATAGCGTGTCACTATAAAGGCTGAAATCGTTCTGTTTGCCTATCAGGACAACGTCATGGAAAAATTCCGCCTCTTTGGTTCGCGGAGAATATGAACCAAATATCGAAGTCAGGGTTATCTGAGGGTCCTTCAGAGTTCCGCCGTCGGAATACCAGCCGCGTTCCTGAACAAGATCATAATCGAGACTGTCGGTTGTCAGCGAGGCCTTTCGGTTGATAAGCTCAACTTTTGAGCGAGACGGACCGTTGCGCAAGCGTGCGAATCGGGTGTTGCCGTCGTAATATATTTTATCGGCATAAACGAACAGCGTGTCGCCTTGAGTCATTTTCACATGGCCGAATGCGTCCAGAGAATTTTCCTCGGGATAATAATAGGCCGAATCACAGAAAAGGAACATCCCCATCTGGCGGAACTCGACGTTGCCCGTGACGATTTGCCGTTGCTTTATATCAAAAGGATTCTTTATCATTGAATCCGCTTTTTCAAGAAAAACCTTGTTAGGGTTGTGACGGGGCTCGGAGGGGATCTGTGGCTTTAAAGGCTTTATCGGCTCGGGCCGGTGATATTCATCGGGCTGCTTGCCAATCTGAAGACGGTTGCCGGAGGTTTTGGCCGAATTCGTTGTGCTGCGGGACGCCGCGCCTTTGGATTGGGCCGTGGCGTCCCTCCCTATCCCGATTATGGACAGGAGAATAATGGCGATGACGGCTGCCGCTATCCGACGAGGATCATGGTTCATTTTATCCAACCTTGATATTTGAATTCGCAAGGGATCCATCCGTCTTCGATTCGGACGTATGTTTCTTTGATTTTCTTTTCGACCCAATCCTTGATTATCTCATCGGCAAGATGCTCTTCATACATATTTTTGAGGAGGTTGAAGTCATCCTGCATGGACGCTTTGTGACCTTCGATGCGGGTTGTCAGTCTCACAATTGCGGCCACGTCGCGGTTCTTTCTCTCATCTTTCATCAGAAAAGGCTCTGAGATGTCTCCGGGCTGCATATTTTCAATCTTGGCGGCCACTTCAGGTGGAAGATCCTGCATCCGGAAGCGTGTCGTCCCGTCATTGGGATTGATCATGATCCCTTTGTTGTTGCGTGTGTCTTTATCCTGAGAGATATATCTGGCGCCCTCATCGAAAGTGAATTTACCGGCTTTGATGTCGTTGCCAACGGAGTCGAGGCGTGTGACGGCATTCCGGAGATCTTCGTCTGAAACCTTCGGGCGGAGAAGTATATGGCGCACATTGATCTGTTCGCCACGTTTCTCGATCAGCTGTATGATATGGAATCCGAATTCCGTCTCCACTATTCGTGACACCTTTTTCGGATCGTTGAGATTGAACGCGACATTTGAGAATTCAGGCACGAAATCAGCCCTTCCGTGGAACCCGAGCTCGCCGCCTTGCATCGCGGATCCGTCTTCGCTATACATGATTGCGAGAGTCGAGAAATCGGCTTCACCTCTGTTCACGCGTTCAGCATAGTCACGCAGACGGGCCTTGACGTCTTCCACTTCCTGACGCTGGACACTCGGGCTGAGCGTGATGATCTGAGCTTCAACCGTCAGCGGCACATAAGGGATGCTGTCTTCAGGAAGAGTCTCGAAATATTTTGCGACATCGCGTGGTGACCCCTTCACATTCTTTGTCAGATTTGATTTGACCTGTTCAACGATGAAATTATTGCGCATGATTTCAAGAAGTTGATCGCGCAATTGGGGCAGTGGCTTACGGAAATATTGCTCCACTTTCTCTTTCGAGCCGAGGTTGGCGATGAAGAAATTCAGCCGTCTGTCAACTTGAGCCTGCACCTGAGATTCCGGCGGTTCGATTGTGTCGATCTTTGCCTGATGAAGAAACAGCTTTTCAACCGCCATTTGTTCCGGAATGACGCAATAAGGATCGCCGTCAATGCGCGAACCTTCCGAACGCATCTGGGCATACATCTCCTCAACATCGCTGCGGAATATAGCTTCGTCGCCGACAACCCATGCAACTTCATCGACTACATTCTGTTTCGGTCCGGCAAATATCGAGAGTCCTGTGACGGCTGCGACGCCGGATGCTATAAAGATTTTAGACAGTTTCACGAATTATATTTATTTTATTAATCAAATTTTATTCATTGTTTAGGAGGCGCCACGTCTTTGAATATGCTTTTCTATACGAAGTGTCGTGACGTATCCTCAAAATTCTATTCCCTTTTCCAACCGTAATATTTCAGTTTCCCATCCTTGACCGCCTGGTCATAAATATTAGAGATCATCCTCGTTTCAAAATCGTTATCATTGACTCTTTCCAACTGTTCCCGGATATGAATTTCCGCAATGTCTTTAGGCATTTTCCGGCCGGAGAGGATAAAGTCAGTGATGTGGAGAAGATAGGTGAAGCCTCTGAAAGACGTTTCGAAATTCTTATGGCTCGCCACGAATCCGTCCGTGTCTCCGAAATTATATGGGATCTGACGGGAAATCGTATTGAATTCGGTCCACCGATCTTCAAAAAAAGAATACTCGATTGCGTCGTTCAAGCCATATTTTTCAAGATTGTCAATAGCGTCCGGAGTTGCCGTGAGCATCCACCGGCGAACGTCCGACAATCCGTTGGCGTCGGAAGGGATCTTGACATATAGGCCCTTGACAACCGGTGTTTCAAGAATCATGCCGTCGGCATTCTCTTTGAAATATTGGTCAACATCCTTTTGTGCGACACCATCCTTGCGGGATTCACGGAGCTTTCTCCGATAGCATGCTATAATCAGACGTTTCCGGTAATCCTCCACCATGCGGTCAATCTCTTCCGGGTCATCGATGTTCCTTTCGGCAATATCGGTGAGGAGCATCTGCTCAAGCCACCCTTCGACTATCGAATTAAAAAGAGCGGCGGAGTCCTCTTTAGAGATTCCTTGAGGGATCCGCATCTCGACCTCCCTTCTGGTGAGAATAGAATCTCCGACAGACACCAGAGCGTCCTGAACCAGATCAATACTGTCACGTCCGGAGTCCGAATCCGTTCCCCGGCAACCCGATAATGGCGCAACCGCCAAAGAAATGACGATTGCTCCAAGTCCGGGACAAACGGCGGATAAATAATTATTGAGATTTTTCATAACCATCTCCGGGATCAGACTAATTGATAGAACTGAAAATTTTATCCTCAACGCTTCTGCGTTATCATGACTTTTGATGTCGATTCCCCTTTCCGAAGGATGTAAATTCCGGGCTCTGACGGAAACTGCTCAAATTTCCGACCGCTCAAATCATAGTATACACTTGCGGAAACTTCATCTGTTTTCAAATTGGGATTCGATGTGAGCGCATCATCGTTTGAGGTCACCATGAGATTATAGACCGGAGAATAAACGCCATTATGAAGAATTTGAAAGTTCAGATTTCTTGAGGTTTTAGTATTGGATTCCGGCTCAGTGATATAGGGAGCATTGTGGAACATATAGGGCTGCAATCCCAAGTCTTCCCCTTTGGATTTATAGGGGTCGTCCGAGACTGAAGTTGCCGAAGCGAAAGAAGGTCTTGACGCTTTAAATGATTTTCGCATTCCTGTGTCATATCCCCATAGGATTTGATAGTTGCGCTTCCCTTCTGAGTCTGAAGTTTCAGCCTCAGTACATTCAAAAAGGAGACGATGAGGACCGAATTCGTATTCGTTCTCACGAGTAATTTTGGAAGTTGAAATTGTGGCCACATAATGGTCTCCGCTTGAAGAGCCCTCAGGGAAAGTTATGTATTGGTCATTGACCATCAACTTCATGGCTTCCGGTGAAGGAAGAACTCGCACAGGAATATCTATGGATGCTGCATTATAGTTTCCGGACTGTTCAGGTTGAGAGATTCTAAGTGTGTATATTCCAGGAGTTGAGAAATTGACACGCGCTATGCTATAAGCATATGGATTGTCATAAGAACCGGTCAATCGACTATCAAAGGCGAAAGCGTCATATCCATACCTGCCGTCAGCAACTTCGGGAGCGACATTTTTTCCGTGAATAAATTTTTGTTGTTCTTCGGGGACAATAACTTCAACCTGAACATTGGATTGTTGGTCATAGTCGCGATGATGCCGGATAATAATTTCGTGATATTGAATCATTCCCGGGCGATTTATAGGCAATGCCTTGACAATATGGAAAGAACGGTCAGGATTATTGATGTCATCCGAGAAATAAGCAAAATCAGGATCATAAGTCTCCGTCCCGTTGTTTATTACGTCTTTGACGTATACGTTCGTTGCTCCCGTCATTGGACTGAGAACACGGCTCAGGTCCTCCATTACAAATTTACCGCTTTCCCATTCATAACCTGTTCGAGGTTCTGAGAAACGGAAGGAAAAGCGTGTTGGATTGTGGCCCGGTGTGGGACAAAGATTGTCAATAAGAATATAATATTTCCCGTTGATTTTTGCGGTTTTTGCTCCTGCCGGATTGTCCATGGCCAGAATATCCGGATGGCCTTCGCCGCATTTTTCAAAGGAGCACCAAGTCTCGTCGTCTTCATACCAATCCGCGATCAGACTGTTGACATAATAAGGTTTCTCAATGAATAATCCGGACCGATAGGAGGCTGGTATATCCGAGGGGGACTCATAATCAACACGAGCATTATTGATTTCCGGGTCAGCTTCCGGATCGATGAGGGTAATGAAAAAGGTTCCGTTTCTTTGTTCGAGTCTGAATTTGACATTCTGTTTAGGGTCATTGGCCGGAGCCTTCATTCTCATTCCCCAAGGAATTTCGTTATAAGAACTTGTCAGTTCTGTTTCTTCACCCCAATCCAACACACTGTTTATGCCACCAACATATTGATCAGAGAAGTTACAATAGAAATAAAAATTCGAATCCCCCAAACCCCATAAAACACCTTCATACGAATCCGAGTCCATGCTGAATTTTTGTCCGCTATCTTTCCAACCGTTTGTTCCATCCTCTATGAAAATTTTATATGTGAGCGCCTTCATATTTATGGAAGACAGCAAACATATCAATATAAAGAGGGGATGAAGGGCTCTTTTAGTAACCGGCATATTGCTTTTAGATTTGTTAGATAATTTATCAGAAGGAATTTTTAAGACTCAAGTTTAACGATTTGCGAGGCAATCTTGAAAACTTGAATTGATAACAACTTGCGAATTTACAAAAAAACTCTCACCAAACAAAATATAAAGTCATGTTTTGTAATGAAATATTTTTAGAAATGTGTAAAATTGATAAAATGTGATATTCCTTCTCTCGGGAATGGGAAAATTCAAAATAAATAAAAGAGAAAAGTATGAACATTCTTGAAAAATGTCGTTTTTTATTATCTTTGTAATCTAAAAAATACAAAAATGGCCATTTAAAATGGCCATTTTTTATTTGGAGAAAATAATTGTCAGTAATTTTTTTGTCAAAAATAATTGTTAGTTGGCGTTATAAGGGACGTAATGATATCCCAGGGCGTTCAGTTCCATGGCCATGCCGGCGAGATAAAGCTGATAGAGCGCGGCCCGGTAGGCCTCGACGGCCTCGGACGTGCCGGATTCAAAATGAGCATGGTTCATCCGGCTCAGTACACGCGCGGCGCATTCACCGGCCTTTGCGCTGATTTCCTCGGCTTTCTCTTTGTCATATCCCAGTATATCCTTCAGGATATAATCATCCATATTGTCATATCCCCGGGCGTCCCGAAGCGTTGTGTATATTGTTTCGCCCGATTCTTTTCCATATTGTTCCCAATCGAAATCCCAGAATTTAGCCATAGCCATTCCGATGAATACGGCCCATCCGAGCGAGACAAGTGGATATTCATGGAACTCTTTAGCTCCGTCGGGGAAATATGCGGCCTCAATCTGAGGCCATTTTTCCTCAACGTCTATGCATTCGGGGAATTTTTCATCTGTGAGTCCTTCGGCTTTGAGATAGGCGTGCAGATCCTTGCTTATCTCTTCTGAAAATCTCTTTACATCCATAATTCTATTTTTTTGATTTTAAAATTTTTCGATTCAGTTGAAATAAATTTTTATTTCGGGTATCTTTACATAAGTGGACGATAATGTCTAACTTCCGAGAGTCAGTTACCGTTGATGATAACTTAACACAGAAAAACCTCAAATGGTTGGGTAAATGAAATTTCAAAGCCGTTCCAGAACAAAGTATCTTTAAAATTGTTAAAATAGTTGAAACAATATAAATAAAAAGCAACAATTTATATCGTATTCAGCAGTTATATATTTATGACGTTTAACTTTTAAGGAAAAGAGATATGGGTAACGCGACAGCCACAACAAGCGTGACATGGAAAGAATTTCCACGCACGGTTCTCCGAGGGGTCGGACAGGTAATGTTTCAAGACAGTTTATGGACAGGTCTATTGTTTATGATCGGCATATTCTGGGGAGCGTATGCAGAAGGGTCGCCGTTGGTTGCGTGGGGTGCCGTTGTCGGCGTGATAGTGTCTACCGTTACGGGCTATCTGTTGAAACTTCCGGATGAGAACGGCGCGCAGGGTCTTTGGGGTTTCAACGGCGTGCTTGTCGGCTGTGCCTTCCCGACATTCATGGGGGATACGGTCTGGATGTGGATTGCGCTGGTTCTATGCGCCGCAATGACCACATGGGTAAGGACCGGCCTTAATAACATTTTCGGGAAATGGGGAGTCTCATCCTTCACTTTCCCGTTCGTGCTGTGCACATGGTTCTTTCTCCTTGCCGCCAGAGAGATGCACGGGATGCCCCCGGTCGGTGAATCCGCAGCCGCATTCCCGACAGAAACGATAGGCCACCTCAGCATGAATTTTCAGGATTTGGTGATATACTGGCTTAAAGGCGTGGCCCAGGTCTTCTTGATAAATAACTGGGTTACGGGAATATGTTTCCTTGTCGGACTGGCCCTTTGTTCGTGGCGCGCTTCTCTGTGGGCGGCGATAGCCTCGGCGCTCTCTCTTGCGGTTGCAATATTGTGGCAGGCTCCGGCGGCGTCAATTGCAGAAGGATTGTATGGCTTCTCAGCCGTTTTGACCGGCATTGCACTTGGTGCCACATTCTGCCGTTCAAATGATTGGCGCACCTGGATATGGTCAATCCTGGGAATATTGGCCACGGTCTTCATTCAGGCCGGAATGGACGCTGCGTTCGCACCGATAGGCATCGCGACGCTCACCGCTCCGTTCTGTATCGGCACCTGGCTGTTCCTCATTCCGGGTTATAAGATGTTTGCTCCGAAGGCCTCTTGAATGTTTGAATGTTTAAGCCTCTTGATAAGTAACTCTTTAAAATTAGTTTATAATATCAGTAACTCGGAGCGGAACGCTTTCTAATTTTCAAGAGTTACTTATAAAAACAGACATATCATAAAATATGAATTCTTCAGAAAATTCCTCTATTAACGGAGAATCAGCAGTCTTTACGATTGCTGATTCTCCGTTGACGTGGCGCCATTGGTGGATAACTTTCGTCGCGTCGCTCGGCCAGTTGGTCGGCACGGCAGTCGCGACAATTGCGGGCGTGATAATTCCCATGCTGCTGATCGTTGACAACAATCATCTTTCTTCGATGATGCAAGGATTGATCGGCGCGGCCGACCTTATCGGCATAATGGTCGGATCGGTCGTTTTCGGCAATCTCAGCGATAAATACGGCTATCTTCCGTTTTTCAGACTTTGCCCGGTCCTTATTCTTGTTTTCTCTTTGCTGGCTATTCTCGTTCCGAACGTTTGGGTGTTGGTTGTTTGCCTGTTTATGATAGGCTTCGGAATCGGGGGTGAATACAGCCTTGATTCAGACTATGAGTCGGTGCTGATGCCGGACAAGTGGAAACTGGTGATGTTAGGAGCGGTCAAAACAGGCGCGTCGTTTGGCAATATCATCGCTGCCGGACTCTGTTTCTGGCTCGTCATGATGTGGAAAGACGCGGCGCGGTGGCCCGATCTGATGTGGATCATAGCCGGCGTAGCGGCCCTGATGATTGTCACCCGAATCTATTTCTTTGAGAGTCCGAAATGGCTCCTTGATCATGGGAAACCGAAAGAAGCGGAGAGAGCTCTTCATAAATTTTTAGGGAAAAACATCTCATTCCCGGAGTCTATGATCGAGAGCGAGGAAGAGGCCGTGAAGAATAAGAACGTCAATGCGCAGCCGTCGGGATTCTTTCAATTCTGCAAGAAGAATTGGAATGAGGTCGTGCTTAGCGGCATCCCCTGGGCCTGTGAGGGTTTGGGCGTTTATGGAATCGGCGTCTTCATTCCAATACTTGTCATGGCCTTGGGAATCGAGCATCAATCGGCCGGTGAGACGCCAATAATCCATGTCGCGCAATCCGTCAAGACCACTTTATGGATATCTTTGATCATTCTTCCGGGCTTCGTCATCGGTCTTTGGCTTGCCCAGAAAAAGGTGAGGGAGGTGGCTTTGCAAAGCTGGAGTTTCTGGGCTTGCGCGGTGTCACTTATAATACTGCTTTTTGCCTACTCTTTGAAATGGCCTGCATGGATTTCACTTGTTTCCTTCATGAGCTTCGAGCTCTTCCTCAATATCGGTCCTCACCTTGTGACATATCTACTGCCGCCGAAGATTTATCCGATACAGGTCCGCGGACAGGGAACGGGAATAGCGGCTGCAATCGGAAAGGCCGGTGCGACGGCCGCCGTGTTTATAATTCCGATTCTTTTGAAGATCGGCGGCAGCGTATTGGTGCTTTCGGTTTCGGCCGCAATCATGGCTTTCGGTGCGATAGTCACCTCGATCTACGGCAGGAGGGTATTTGGAGATAAAAAGGTCTAATCGAATCGAAAATTCGCCGACATCGCCTTTAACAATTTTTGTGGAAAGGGGTCTAAGATCTTTTTGTGGAAAGGTATCTGAGCCGGATTAAATATTTTGAACCGAAATCTAAAATATTGAAATGGGAATAACCGGTAGGGTGTTCCCATTTTTTTGTCTATATAAATTTTAATTGCTAACTTTGCGTAAAAGAACAAATAATTAAAATGGGAAGAAAGAAGAAACAGCTCCCTTTGCTCAAGAATGTTGAGATAACCGGCATGGCGGCCGAAGGAAAGGCAATAGCTAAAGTCAAATGGCGTCCCGAAGATGAATCGGAGATAGTGATTTTCGTGCCTTATGCCGCCCCCGGAGACATAGTGAATCTTCAGGTTGACAAAAAGAAACATTCCTTTGCCGAGGCGCATATCGAGTCTTTCGTCAAGCCGTCCGAGCTCAGATGCGAGCCTAAATGCCGTCATTTCGGTCTTTGCGGCGGATGCAAATGGGAACATATTCCGTATGATGTTCAGCTCGAGCAGAAACGTGGCCAGGTCCGGGATGCTCTTGTGCGTATAGGAAAAATTGAGCTGCCTGAAATAAGGCCCGCCTTAGGTTCCGAAAATATTTGGGGTTACAGGAACAAAATGGAATATACCTTTTCGAATAAGAAATGGCGGACATGGGAAGAGATCAAGGCCGGCAAGGAATTTGAAGACAGCAGCAACGGCCTCGGTTTCCATATTCCGGGAGCGTTCGACAAAGTTCTCCACATAGAAGAATGTCTGCTTCAGGAAGATTTCGGCAATCGGCTGAGAAACTTTATTTATAATTATGCCGAACAGAACGGCCTCAGTTTCTATGACATAAGGAATAACGAGGGCCTGTTGCGGACACTGATGATAAGGACCGCTTCGACGGGCCAGAAGATGGTGGTCCTTGCGTTCGGAGCCGACGAGCCGGAGCAGATTGAAAAATTGCTGACTGCGGTGGCTGACGAATTTCCTGAGATCACCTCACTTGAATATGCGGTCAATCTCAAACTGAATGACTCCTTGAGCGATCTGGAAATCATTTCTTTCAAAGGTCCGGATTATATAGAGGAGGAGATGGAGGGTTTGAAATTCAGGGTGAATGCCAAGTCATTCTATCAGACAAATTCCCGTCAGGCATACGAACTTTATAAGGTCGCGCGTCGTTTCGCGGGTCTCGAGCCCGGAACTCCGGAATTTGAGAATCGGGAAAAGAAGCCGCTGGTCTATGACCTTTATACGGGGACCGGCACGATAGCGAACTTCGTTGCCCGCGGAGCGGAAAAGGTTGTGGGCATAGAATATGTTGAAGTCGCCATTGAGGATGCAAAATTGAATTCCAAAGTCAATGGGATTGACAATACGCTTTTCTATGCCGGCGACATGAAGGATGTCCTGACCGATGAATTTATTGAGCGGCATGGACGGCCGGACGTGATGATTGTGGATCCTCCGCGCGCCGGGATGCATGAAGACGTGGTGAAGACAATAATGAATGCGGCTCCGGAAGTTATAGTTTATGTCAGCTGCAATCCGGCCACTCAGGCAAGAGATCTGAATCTGCTTGACAGCCTGTATGAAGTCACGGATGTTCAGCCGGTCGATATGTTCCCACATACTCACCATGTCGAGAACGTAGTGCGCCTCCAAAAACGAAATCTAAGAAAATGAAGCGTAAGATATTATTGAGCAACTGGTGTGCCATACTGACATTGCTCGTATTCATAATATTGACGGCACTGATTGCCTTCGCCTATAAATTTGGTGCGGAGACATTGTTCGTCTGCCTGTGTGTTCTGGTGATGTCGATATGTCTGGTGTCCCTATTTTATGTTCCGATGTCCATAAGCGCCGACAGCGAGGGTCTGACAGTCCGGAGAGCGTTGTGGTATAAACATATTCCCATGTCGGAAATTGAGGATATCAGAATTTGTCCTCCGACAATGAGTGAGAAAATGATATGCGGAAGCGCCGGTTTCATGGGACATTGGGGATGGTTCAAAGAAACCGATTTGGGCAAATATTTCGCCTATTATGGACGTTCTTCAGATTGTTTCCTCGTTCGGTTGAAAAACGGCAAGAAATACATGCTTGGATGTATGCAGCCCCGGGACATAGTGGATTTTGTTAAAAAAGAAGTCATCAAAAAATGAAGTTCAGGACCGAATATGATGCGAAACGCTCTTCCATGAGGCTGTCACCTCATAGAAGAGTTGTTTGTTTCGGATCATGTTTTGCAGAGAATATCTGCGCGCGGATGCGTGATCATCTATGGGACGCGTCACGTCCGGCCGGAGTGCTTTATAATCCTTCTTCCGTCTCCTCAGCTCTCCGACTTCTCCTTGACGGCAATCCGGAACTTCCCGAATGGTCAATCGTTGAGAATGAAGGACGGGTCCATTCCCTATTGTTCGATTCCAGAATGTCAGGCCGGGATAAGGAAGAGACGAACGAAAAATTTCTGAAGGCAAGCCGTCAGGTCAATTCCAAACTGACCGAAGGAGCGGATCTGATCATAACATTCGGGACGGCTTGGGTTTTCGAGACTGCCGGTCCGGGAAACATTGAGACTGGCGGTTCTCCAAATGTAGGGACCATGGGCTCGGAAAATGTTGAATCTGAAAGATCGAGGCGCCAAATTGTCGGGAACTGCCATAAACTCCCTTCTGCGAGCTTTCATCGGCGGTTGTTGGGTATAAATGAAATTGCCGATGATTGGTGTGATCTGACAGGCGCAATAAAAAAGCGTTATCCCGGGACAAGATTTATATTCACTGTCAGTCCGGTCCGGCATCTAAAGGACGGTCCGGAGGGAAATTCTCTGTCAAAAGCGATTCTCAGAGTGTCGATCGACGAGATCATCGGAAGGTGCCGGCAATCAATCTACGGCCAAAAGCTGAACGAGGACATGGAATATTTCCCTGCCTTTGAGATATTGAATGATGACTTGCGTGATTATCGTTTCTATGCTTCGGATCTTGTTCATCCTTCAGATTCCGCAATTGATTATATCTGGGAAAAATTCACGGAGGAATATCTGGACAAAAATTATATTGACTTATTGAAGAAGGGGAAGAAGATTGCCGACGGTCTCAGACACAGGCCGATCATGGAGACCGGGAATGAAGAGATTTCCAGATGGGAAGAACTATTTTCCCGGTGGCGCGTTTTGTCAGCGGAATGGCCTGAAATGATCAATCCATTTGCGTGACCACGGCCATGGCTAAGAAGCGGACTTATGATAAGAAGCCGACTTATGATGCGGATGTTCGTGGTGATATAGCTGGAGAGAATTGATGATGTTATGCCAGATGCTGTAGAATCCTCCGACCAGAGCGGTGACGGGTGTGAAGAACGTATAGCCCATCCAGATTGCTAAAACCGTATTCTTCTGTCCCAATGACTGACCGGCGGTCACTGCGTCTCCATATTTGCGTCCGATTTTCCGGCCGAGACCGAACTGAAGCAGACAGCAGACAAGGGAGACAACTACAAGGCCAATCTGAGTCCAGAGATCTATCTTTGAGCGGACAACGCTATGAGTGGTGACGGCAAGCGCCAGAGCGAGCGCGATTATCCAAAGATAGAAAGAAACCTCCTGCATAGTTGAGAGCTTCTGCTGAATCTTAGGCGAGAACTTTCTGAGCAACATCGCCGCCGCCAAGGGCAAAAGGAGCAGCGGAAAGACTTTAGACATGATTTTAATTCCGGCAGAAATGAATCCTGTTCCGGCGGCCGGATGAACCAATGGCACGATCGCCGGAACGAGAAGAGCGGTTGCCAGATTAATCAACACCGTGTATGTGGTGATGGAAGCGGCGTCGCCTCCGAGCTTTCTTGTGATGACCGCTCCGGCCGTGGCGGTCGGACATATCAGGCAGATCATTGCGCCCTCAAGTATTATCCTCAGTCCGCTTTGAGGCATCGAAATCAGAAGTATGGCGACCGCAAGGAAAATTCCTCCTTGAAACAGCACGAGCCACAGATGCCACCCCTTGAGCCGGAGTTCGCTGAATGAAATCTTGCAGAACGTCAGAAAAAGCATGGTGAAAATCAGAAGAGGCTGAATTATGTGCACGCCTTTCATCATGCCGCTTCTGAATTCAGCGGGAAGATTCATCGCATCCAGCATCAGGAAGCCGAAAATTCCGGCTAACATCGAAATGATCAACGCCCAATCCTTCAGAAATCGTTTCATATTCAAATTGAGACTTCACACATGGCACGCCATGTCCCTACAAATCTTGTTTCATATTTATTTTGACACAACTCTACGAGAGCTGTTCACAGTTATTTATCGGGAAGGATGATGACCGGCATTCCGACGAAAACATATGGCTTAAGTTTTTCAATATCTTCATTTTTCAAACGTATGCAGCCGTCACTTGAACGCGTTCCGGTCTGTTCCGGGAAACATGTGCCGTGGATTCCGATATGAGGACTCTGAGGACAATTGAGCCTGAAAAACCACGGGCCATAAGCGCCTTTCCGCTTCCCTTTGCCGTCATTAAAGTCATGATCCCAGCTTGAAGAGGGATAGATAGCATTTATTTTGAACTTACCTTCCGGCGTCCTGTGATCGCCGCGGCGCTGTTTCTGACCTTTGTTTTTGCCGACCGCCACTGAATATGAAGAGATGACCTTTCCGTCGCCCCCTTTCAGATAAAGTTTGAACTTCTTTTTGTCAATCTCTATATATTTGTCAGACTTAGGACCATTATAATTCTTGCCGCTATGAGTCCTTTTATTAGTACCGGCTCCGCTCCTATGCCGCCTCGCTTCCAAAGAGTTAATGCAAATCAAGCCGGCCAGACACAGAAATAAAAGAGTTATAAGTTTCAAATTCTTATTATTGTGCTTCATAAGAGGGATTCTAAGTATAAGATGTAATTTTGTGCAAAATTAATGAAATTTAGCGTCATGTGCAAACGTGGATATGAACAGCCCATATTGAACCGGAATGAACTTGCATATATGGATAATAGTGATTATCTTTGCTCGATTATCTTATAAATTTGAACTTTTATGCACAGAAAAAAAATACTATCAGGATTTATCTTAGCGACATTTATATTCACATTCTCGGTTGGATGTGGAAATAAGCATGCAGATGGAAGCGACAGTAATCAATCAGCTGCCGATTCATCAAAAATCGCTGAGGCTCAGCAACCCAAAAAGGAGTTCGTCACGTTCGCCCTTACCGGTGACATGATGTTGGGGACAGATTTCCCCGAAACGCCTAAGGGAGCATATCTGCCGGCAGACAGCGGAAAGCATATCATGGACGAGTTTCGGGAGATCACGCAGCGTGTTGACATAGCGGCCGGCAACCTCGAAGGGGCCTTAGGCCGTGGCGGCAAGCCCAAAACGTGCCACACCCCGTCGTTATGTTTCACGTTCAGGATGCCGTCATACTTCAAACACAGACTGAAAGAAGCCGGATTCGATTATATGAATATGGCGAACAACCACATGGCCGATTTCGGAAAGAAAGGACTCGAGACCGGAATGGAGGAATTGAAAAGTGTCGGGATCGCTTACGGCGGCGTGAAGAACGATGCGCCATACGCAATTATAGAAAGAGACGGTTTGAAAATCGGACTGACAGGATTCTCGACTTCCGAATTATGCCCTTCTGTCCTGAAACTTGATGAATTGACGGAGATTCTCAAAGAGATGCGTCCGAAGTGCGACATCATAGTGGTCAGCATGCACGCTGGAGCAGAAGGATCGGCCTATACGAGTGTGCCGAGAAAGGCTGAAGTGTTCCATTCCTGGCCACGCGGAGATGTTTATAAATTTGCGCACACGGCGATTGACAATGGCGCCGATATTGTCTGGGGACATGGCCCTCATGTTCTTCGGGGTGCGGAAACTTATAAAGACCGGTTGATTCTATACAGCCTCGGCAATTTTTGCACCCCCTACAGAATGGGATTGTCCGGTCTGACAGGTCAGGCCGCCCTCGCAGAAGTGAAGGTTGACAGAGAAGGAAAGTTTGTCAACGGCAAGATCCATTCTTATATCCAACAAAAGGGCAAAGGCCCCATTAAGGACAGCAATAACGCCTCCGCCAAACAGATCAAGCGGCTCTCAGAAAAAGATTTTCCCGAATCGCCGCTGAAAGTTTCCGAAACCGGCGAGCTCACCCTACCTTCGGCGCAATAGGTTGATGATTTGTGAGACGGTCCGGCGGATGTTCTCACGCGTATTTTCCGGTGAGATCGCGTCACGGAGCGTCACGGGACCGGACTGAATGGGGAAGACCGAAAGGAAACCGCTCTGATTGAGACGGAGGATAGCTTCTGGATCCAATGTGCCGCATATCCCGACAATAGGAATATTCTTTGCCTGAGCTCGTTTGAGGACACCATAGGGCGCTTTCCCCATGACTGTCTGCTTGTCCATGCGCCCTTCACCGGTGATTATAAGCGACGCGTCCTCTATTATACGGTCAAACCCGACAGCATCGAGAATGACATCGATTCCGGGTTTTATCTCTGAATTCAGATAAGAAAGAAAAGCAAAGCCTAATCCTCCGGCGGCTCCGGCGCCTTGAGCATTTGACAGGTCGAGGCCGGTCACAATGGAAGTTATCTCAGCAAATTTCATGAGAGCCGAGTCCAGTTCCATGACCATTTCCAGGGCCGCGCCCTTTTGAGGACCGAAAACTTTGCTCGCCCCGTTTTCACCGCATAGGGGATTTTTAACGTCAGAAGCGATCGTGAATTTAGATTCTTTCAAACGGGGATCGGCCTTTGTGGAGTCAATCGAATATAATTCTTTTAAAGTGATTCCTCCAGGTCCGATATCTTCACCATTTTTTTTCTTCATACCGAACCCTAAAGCCTTTAGCATTCCGGCTCCGGCGTCATTCGTCGCGCTTCCGCCCAATCCGATTATGAATTTTCTGCAGCCGCGCGCGAGAGCATCCAAAATTATTTCTCCCACCCCGAAACTTGACGCGTGCCCCGGATCTCTTTTTGACGGATCAACCAATGTCAATCCGCAAGCACGGGCAATCTCAATCACAGCCGTAGAACCCGAAATGACATAATCCGCTTTCACCGGCTGTCCGAGAGGACCTCGGACAGTGATATTAATCACTTCGCCGGCTGACATTGATGAGAGAGCTTCAATCGTTCCTTCACCGCCGTCAGCAATCCCGACGACTTCAATCGAGGCATCCGGCCAAGAAATCCTGACGCCCTCGGAAGCGGCGCCGCCTGCTTCCAAACTCGAAAGTGATCCTTTGAATGAATCACAAGCGATAACAATTTTCATCTGTTTCATGGTGCAAATATAAAATAAAAATATATAACAGAGCAAATATCTAAAACCCCTTTCCACAAAAAATGTAAATGCAGGGGTCTAAACAGTAAATAAGATATGGATAACCTATTTATCCCGGACATAGAAAAAATATTGTTAACAAAAAGGCGACATTGTTTTTAACTTAAAAATTGTTAAATATTTAAATTTTTTTTTATCTTTGCCATTGATAACTGATTTGCTGTCAGTTATCAGTGGCAATAATTTTTTATTAAGACCCCGTCTAAATGTGCTCTGATAGTCAAGATAAGAAGTGCTCTATGGTCAAGATATAATGTGCACTGTGATAGAAGGAGCAAAAAACAGTATGTAAGATAAACAGTGTGTAAATATAAAATATATATGAAGAAATTTTTGATTTTCTGTTTTGTGTGCATCGCTTCATATTGCGTTGCATCATCATATTTAAGTGTTCTGTCGGAGCCAACAGAGTATGAGATGGACACTCTGGCGTATAGTGATTGGAGGGACGATGCTATTGAAATTTTGGAAATTGTCGATTCTCCGGAATGGTATGACGATTCAATCGTGTGGGATGACGAGTCGGTTGTTTGGGCCGGTGATTCAATCGCAAGCGTTGACGATTTCCTTTGGGACAATGAGGATCCATACGCCCGGGTGACCGAGATAAAGATTGTGGACGACGCCTTTGCCGCTTTTCCGGAAATGGAAGAAGAGGAATGGACCGGAGTGATAACAGAGACCGGATCGTTTCTGAGTTTTCATGAAGGAGAGGTCGAATGGAATGGAAACGGCGTGGTCACAATTCACTGTGAAAATTTTGACTATACCTTAGAGTTGATCGAGACCGAAGACGAAGATGATGACTATTTCGTCATTTCAAAAGGGAAGGCGAAGGATATTGTTGATCTGTATCTTCCCCGAAATGTTGTGATAGAGGGTGCGCTGTTCCCCGTTTCCGGAATAAAATCGGGAGCATTTGGCGGAACGACTGCGCCTTTGGCCGGTGTTGAAACATTGGTGTTTTCCTCAAATATTCTATATGTGGGGTCATTTGCCTTTACGGCGGCACAAGATCTTAAGACCGTGTATTTGAATAATAAATTGAAGAACTTGTCTGTTCACATGTTTTCGTATTGTGAGAAATTACAAAGCGTTCATTTTTGGGAAGATCCGGTGTATTCGGATCCCGAGTTGGAACAGATTGAGGATTACGCCTTCTGCGGATGTAAATCATTGGGATATTTCAAAATCCCGATGAGCGTGGAAAAAATAGGAGTAGCACCATGGCTTAAATGCTCTTCGGTTTTTTTAGATAGTGATGGTGGACGATTTTCGGTCTGCAATGACTGTTTATATTCCAAGGATGGATATTTGATTCAATATTGCACCGGGAATCCGCAAAAGACATTGTATGTTCCATACGGCATTGAAAAAATTAGTAAGGCGGCCTTCAGAGGGAGTGAGCACTTGGAAAAGGTAATTTTCCCTGCATCTTTGGAAGGTATATCAAGCGAGGCCTTCGAGGATTGTCCGAAATTGAAGGATGTAGTTTTTACAAACGATATTAAATACATTGATTTCTTTGCGTTCGACAATTGTCCGGAATTGAAAGAGGTTACGTTATATGGCAAACCGGAATTATCCTATAATGAGTTTACCGGATCGAAAAGTTTTCCGGAGGATGTGAAAGTGAATATCGTCTCATCCGGTTATCCGGTTCAGCTTCCTAAGTCTAAAGAGGGGGAACTGGTGGCGGCCTTTGATATGATTAAGCAATTGCCTTTTTTCACAACTCTATATCTGCTGCCCTACGATTATCATGGCTATCCGGACTATTTAGGGAGGGGTGAATTAACTGGCTATGGCAATTCCGGGCCGAGACCGGAAGTGATGCGCATATTGGATTGCATCCCCTCCAAATATCTCGAATATGAGAAATATATTCTTTATGATGAGCCGGCAGATGGCGACAGAGTTGAAAGAGTATATTATAACGGGAATAAGAAAAATCCGATTGTCTTGTCCTTTATGGCCGGAACCGGAAGTGCAGACACCGTTGTTGTCTTATTCCGCGGGGGAGACGGCAAAAAGATTGAGGAATTGATGAAAGAAATCCGAGAAAAGGCCAACTAAGCGGGATTTTTTGCGGAAAAGTTGTGTATGTCGCGGAAAATTTGTAATTTTGTGGCGGTTTTGCGGAAGAATGTGCAAAACTGTTGAAAATAAATAAATTACAAGAAACTATGAATCGTTACGAAACCGTTTTCATTTTAACTCCCGTTTTGTCTGACGAACA